>JAZKAM010000185.1:0-2513 GCA_040389145.1 Pseudomonadota bacterium | reverse complement strand
ACTTAAATTTAAGCCACACTGCCATAAGTGGTTTAAGGCAATGAGGGTGGTGGCTGCATTGCTGCTGCCACCACCCAAGCCGCCACCCATAGGAATGACCTTTTTAAGCACGATGCGACAGCCTGTATCCGTTTTTGCATAAAGTTTTAGGGCTGTAGCTGCCTTTAAGACCAAATGCTGTTCTGGAGGGATATTGAGTTGACCATCCTCTAGCTCAATCTCGGAATTAGCAATACCCGTCTTTGGATAGAAGTGCATCCAATCCATACAGTCGATGAACTGAAATGCTACATCTAGTTCATGATAGCCGTCGGGGCGCCGACCTAATATGCACAGGTAGGGGTTGAGTTTTGCGGGGGACGGTAAGCTGAGTAATGGTTCGCATTGCATGGGGTTGAAGGTTCCATTGTGACAAGTGTAAGTCGATGGCTGTTGTGTCACGGTATAAGTGTATTTCGACCGGCAAGCCGTTTGGCGCATAGGCAAGCAACTCAATGCGCCACCCGGCTTGTTCTAGAACTGCGGGTAGGCCATTGGGGTGTCTTTGGATGATCAGGTAAGGTTCATGGGTTCTTGGAATACCCTTTAGCCAATAGCTGAGGTAAGCGATGGGCACCGGTAAGTCGAGAATTTGATTGAGTAAGCGCTCAGCATTGTCTGATTCAAAGTTTTGGCCAGAGCGAAGGTGCAACAAGGCATGTCTTGGCCCATGGTTTAGGCGTGCTTCTGTAACGCCTAGCGGATTCATAAGAATCAGCTGACCTTCTTGTTCATGTTGACGCCAAGCAAAGCGTCCGCTGGACTGTTGATCGAGGTGTGATACCTGATAGTGGCCGCCCACGCGCCAGTTGTCTAATTGTGCGCGGTGCTGAAGGTGTTCTGGCCATGACACGACATGGACGACACGTTCACGATGGCTACAACCCATCAACATGCTAAAAAATGCCAAAACGGCAAGAAAAATAGAGTGCCTCATCACAGCGCCCTCGCGTAGCTATATTATTGTGCGGCAAATCATAACACACACTATGTCTAAAGCTGAGCGCTGTGCTGGGCGCACTGGTTTAGGGTGCTGTGGGGCGGGGACGTCGTGGGGGTGGCGTGTGGTGGGAGACTCTGCTTCAGGGCCGCGACTGTCTGCGAGGTGGGGCGGGGCTAGCAGAGGCATCGGCATGGTCGTCTACATGTGGTGCAGACTCCTCTTCAGAGAAAACCGTGGAAGCAGCAGACTGAGTAGCCTTTGGACTGGTTGGTTCCGAGGGAAAATCGGGGGATTGTTGTCCCGATAGGGTTGGGGTGGGAGACGAAAAGGGTGAGGGCGAAGGGGCTAGATACAATGTGGGATTATTATGCGAGCCTTCTGTCATAATGTTAGACAAGAAACCTTCATTAGTATCAAAATATTTTTTAATAAGTAGCATAGGATCGTGTTTAGCGTCGGGGCGGGGTGTTTTGAGTAATGCAGATTCTATAGAGGTTACAAAACGCTTTAATGTAGTGCGGATCTCTTCTCTATCGCGAATCAGGGAGGCTATTATAGCGGGGTCGGTTTCTGTTGATATCCTATGGCTAAACTCAGTGAATAACCTATGCCCATAGTCAAGGTATATGGAAAATAGGGTATCTTCAACTTGCGGGGCTATAGGGAAAAACAAATGATTAACATCAATTTCATCTGTCCCCCGTATCGCGACATGCAAATAACGAAATGTATTTAAGAATATATCTTTTTCGACCTTTTTTGGGCGAAGATGATCCTCGGAAAATTTAATATCATCATAGCTAAAAACGCTATGACCGTTTAAAAGTGTGATGATCTTTTTAGAAAGATCGTTGGGTGGACTTATTCTTCCTTGTTTTCTGGCCACATAGTTTGAGAGAGTGTATTTATCCAAGGAATCTTTTGTTTTATTTAGTTGTTGCTTAAATTTTTCGAGCTTATTACTTACACTAAGTGCAAATTTTGCGACTTTATTGTTTTGTATTTCATGTTCAAAAAATCCGATTGCTTCTGTGGCATAATGAACGGCAGTCTGAAACCAAGGTTTTGTGACAAGTTCCTTCTGAAAGATGCCTGGGCCCAGCGTAAACCCACGCCCATGTAGTGTTTCTCGTTTAGACTTGTCTTTTTCGCGTCTATCAACATAGGTGTAATCTATGAATTCAAGGTTCATAAATTTGTGCTGGCCAGGTTCGGTTTCGACTGTTTTTTGCAGTGTCTCAATCGCAGAGCCGATCATGCTTGTTAAGGTTTCTATAAAGAAGCGCAACTCTGTTGGTGAGAATTTTGATTTTGTTTTTTCTGATAAATAAAATATATTTTCTTTGATCGTTTCTATGAATGCATTAAATGCAGCTCTTTCATGATCGGATAGTGTTTCGTCTGTAGTAATTTCTGCGGACATTTTATCTAGCGCATTGTGTAAGAAACCACCTTTTCTTATAAAAAACTGAATGAATTCAATGGCAGAACCGTTAAAGCCCAATAGAACAGCAGCTGCATTGATGGAAGG
>JAZKAM010000184.1:2175-3812 GCA_040389145.1 Pseudomonadota bacterium | reverse complement strand
TACGTTGCTCGGGTTTGCAATCAGTGTTTTGGTTTGTGCAGCAGCACCCTCAGATTGGTTGTTGATCGTGGCGCGCTGTGCCGCGGGCATTTTTGGCGGCATAATCGCGCCACAACTCTTTACCATCATTGCTGATGTTGTGCCATCCGCACGGCGCGGCACAGTTTTGGGCGCATTGATTAGCGCGCATGCAGCCGGCGCATTGCTGGGTATGCCCATTGTATTGTTTGTTGCTGAATATTTCCGATGGACGTCTGTTTTTGCTGGTTGTGCGGTTGGTCTGTTTGTAATGGCTTTACTGGTATTTTATTTGGTTCCTGAACTACGTGGTCACCTAAGTTATCCCGACAGACCAACCGTGTTAAAGCGGTGGACGAACGCCATCCGTGAACCTCTATACCGCCGCATGTGGCTGCTTACGCTGACAAACTTTATGGGCTACTTTGTGGTGTTAACCTTCCTGACCCCATTTTTAAGTAAAAATTTGAGTATGAGTATCAATGAACTGGTTTTGATTTATGCCAGCAGTGGTTGCGTGACATTTTTTACGGTGCGGTTTGTTGGCCGATTTTGTGACCGCAAAGGCGCTATTTCGGTTTATAGGGCCGTCGCATTGGCAGGAGCAGTGTTTTCGTTATTGATTACGTTGATGCCCTCTGATAGCGCTTTGGTGTTGGTAGGCATCGCGATGATGTGCTTCATGGCGTTAAGTCATGCGCGGAATGTGGCAGCTGCTGTAATTCTAGCTGGCGTTGCTAAGGCGCAAAGTCGCGGCACACTCATCGCGATGAATTTAGCGGTTCAACAAATCGCTATTGGCACATCGGCTTTATTGGCCGCATTACTGGTGGGCGGGGGACAAAAAAGTACAGTCCTACATTATGAGCGGGTAGGGGTTGCTGCACTGGTGTGCATCCTGCTGTCCAGGGCTATAGCGAAAGGGTGTAAGCGCTTGGGCTCGACCTATTAAAAAATAAGAATAAATAGGAATAGAAGTGTTATATGACTTAATCGTATGTTTATATTAATAATATATAGTTATAATAAACAGAAGCATTAGACGTGTAGATGCCTTTAATTTTTATCATTTTATGATTCAGTGAAAAAAAATAAAAAATTGTTCTAATATCCAGCTAATGAAGTCTATCACGGGTAGACGGGTGTTATTTTTATATTCAATGATTTGACTCGTTGAAATATGAAAATGGCTCAAGTTTTGGTGTGCATAAAAGCTGTGCTGAATGTTAATAGCGCTACCATGGCTTTAATGCATTTATAGGGTTGACAGAATTAAGAATAGAGGGGGTTTTATGGATAAGGGTCAAGTAGAAGAAAAAAAATATGCTGGGGCAGGCGAGGATGGTTTGCTTGATGTCCCGTTAGTAGATGAAAGTGATCCTGATTCGGTGAGCGAAGCATCTTTAGAGCTTCCTTCTATTCCAAAAGATCCTCCTCTTAAGGGAGTTAAGGGGTTTTTTTCTAGGATTGCTGAGGGTGTTAGAGCTATAGAAAAATTAGTAACACCAAAACGACAACGACCATTGTCCGTACAGTCTGATGAGGGCCTTACGAAGGCTGTTAATAAGGCGAAGGAAGCGAAAAGAGTTTCTTCACCAAGTGAGGCAAGAGTATCTCCA
>JAZKAM010000184.1:0-2138 GCA_040389145.1 Pseudomonadota bacterium | reverse complement strand
TAGACCTATTCCGGAAAACGTTGCTCCTGTGGCACAGATAGCATCACATGGCGCCGCTTTGAATGGTCAAAATGGAACAGTGGCTTTGCGTCAAAATAGGCAAGCCACCCAACCTGTAAGTGTTGCGCTAAATATTGCCAAACTTGCCGAATTAATTGCGTATGTGCGTACTTGTAATGATCTTCAACTTGGTGAAGGGTTTCCAAATCTGGAGACGCAGGAAAGAAAAAACGAATTTAGAGCATTTCTCGATTCTCTAAGTCAACAAGCTGCGGCGCTTCAGTCACCAGTAGAGGGCCGGAGTGCGTTAGCGCTTCGATCTGCGGTGGCACCCAGTGAAATGGTGTTTACAGTTGATCCAGTTTTCTTGGAACAAATGCGTGCAGGGGATAATGCGGTATTGGACGCGATATTGGGTGTGCAAGGAATGGTACGTGTGCAGCCCGGTAACACAAATATGCAGCAGGCTGGTAGACGAGTGCCAGTCGCCCATTTAGCGCTTGAGGGTGGAGTACCGGTAGTGGTTCATCTCTCAGGGCCGTCCATTAATAACGTTGCCCCACCAACTTATGAACAGCTAGTCGGGCCGCGCCGGACAACATTTGAGCAAATGCCTAAAGAGTTAGGTGCGGGCGTGCCTTTTATTGGGCCACAGAATCGTCCTGCAAGCCCAGTTAAATCGCCTGTCGTCATGCGTCCAGCGTCTGTTAAACCTGCACCCCAAGAACAGCACGGGGAACCTGAAGTTCAAGCTGAAGCCAAAAAACAAACATTACTTGGTCGTATTTTGGCTGGTTTGAAAGCAATCGGTTTAATGATTGCCCGTGGCTTAAAAGCCATAGTAGCAGCAATTGGTCGAGTTTTTACGCGTAAATCGGTTGCGCCTGCAGAAAATGAAACTGGCGTAACTGCTAAAACTGTTGCTGCTGGTGCTTCGCATACTGAAGCTAGTGTATCGGCGCCAGTGGTAGCACATAGGTATCATGGTGTTGAAACAGCTAACGATATTGGTGTAGCAGCAGAACCCGATGAAGGAGCTAATAAACCATCATCTCTGAAGAACTCGTAGTCTATGGCTTAATAGAATACGTTTAACGCTATCGTTCGATGTAAAGGCCAGGTGAGTGTATCTTATACTCACCTGGCCTTTATCATTTAGTCATTACCTTCTCATATCAATAAATCCTCAGCTTCCCCCAATCAAAACAGAAACACTTTGGCTGTATCATTTACAGCAACATGAAAACTCCGTATAAATAGGCGGTCCAGCTGAGCAAAGGTCGTGGAGTAGGTTAGGTAGGTATGCGGGCGACTACTTATTACACTATGCCTGGACATTAACTTTGTATCGGTATGTTTTAAAAAATTGTGGTAAAAGCTTAAGGGACCTTTATGCAAGGTGTGATTAAATCAGTGTCATCCAGAAATATTGATAAGCATTATGAGGAACTGTTTGCATGTTATGATGCAAATCGACCAAGATTTGATGACTTTTTGAGTTTTGATGGTGCGCTTAGTGAAGCTACTGTTCAAGAGATTAGAGGGCTTTATGATACAACGATACAAATGCTGCATCAGGGTGGTGAGCTGTGTCGTGGTGCACCTGTAATTGAAAGGCGTAGCTTGCTGTATGGTTTATCGGATAGAACGGAATATCGTAATTCCGTTGCAACAGGAAAAACTCGCGAAGCCAGAAAAAATGAAATAATAGAAAATCTTGATCGTGTAGGGGCGAAGTTAAAGGGTTTTGAAGTTGCACATCATCCACGGATAGCTATAGCAGGCGCTTCAAGTGGTGGTGCCGATGCTCAAGCGGCTATGCAGCCATATCTCCTGCGTCGAGATGGGCAGGCGCAAGCCGACGGCGTACATGCAGTGGAAGGACTTGAGCCATCGGAGCCCCTGAGACACGCAAAGTACCGCTAAAACTAACATCTGAAGCTCAGGTGAGCAGGTAATGTCTTTATCTTGCTGGCACGTGAGCCAGCAGATCCTCTGCTATTACACTCTTTCTTGTACTTCAGTATGAGAGGACAGGCTCCATCAGTATTAGTTCTATTACACGGATTCCTGCGGTAAACTGCACTTTCTGTCAAGGTGAATGCCTCGTTGGCGGTGGGCTTTGGATGAAAGACAGC
>JAZKAM010000183.1:0-2103 GCA_040389145.1 Pseudomonadota bacterium | reverse complement strand
CAGAACAGATAAAAACCAGCTCAGGCCTGAGACAAATACTGGAAGAACACTTTAAGGTACCCATTAAAATCAGGGAATTTATCGGCCAGTGGCAAGAGCTGATTGATGACGTACGGAGCAAACTGCCTCAAGGAAAGTCCTCATCCGGTCAAAACAATCGTCTGGGAAAATCAGCGATGCTTGGCCGAAAAGGGTGGCTTGCTCAAGGAAAATTCAGCGTTATCATTGGTCCATTAAACAGTACTCAACTAGAAGATTTTTCCCCTGGAACAAAAGCACTCAAAGCAATGAATGAGATCGTAAGGTTATATGCCGGTATGGAATATGATTACGATTTTAAAATACAGATTAAAAAATATGACATTCCTAATCGTGTAAAGCTAGATTCAAAGAATTCGCTTTGCATGGGCTGGAATGCTTGGTTAGCCGGCAAAGAGAATAAAAACATTAGCGATAATGAGACCATGGAAATATCGATTTCTGCTGTGCGTTTAATGTAATCAAAGACAAATTTATCGCTTTATAATCACAACTCATAATTTAGAGAGAACAGGAATGATCACCCTTGATTTAAAATCCTTGGTTGCCAAGTTAAACAACCCAATACGCAACGCTCTCGAGGGTGCTGCTGGTTTGTGTATGGCTCGCACACACTACAATGTTGAAATAGAACACTGGCTGCTTAAGTTACTGGAAATTCCTGACACTGATCTTGCATCAATTTTAAATCGTTTCGATATCGACATCGGTAAATTTACCCGAGAACTCAACCGCGAATTGGATAGCATTAAAACGGGGAACACCCGCGCACCCGCACTATCACCAAACATAGTCGACCTAACCAAAACAGCCTGGATGTTAGCATCCGTTGAGTATGGCCACCCACAAACCACCTCTGCACACATTCTCGGCGCATTGATGCTCGACGAAGGACTCAACCGCTCCACGTCAGTGACAGGCGGTGAATTAAAAAAAATTGCCCCCGAATCTTTGCGTGATGTTATCCGGGCTATCGTAGGCTCTACTAATGAGTCACTCAGCAATGTTACTGCTAATGATAGCGCCAGGCACGCAGCATCAGGCCCAACAGGCACTCCCAGCCTAACGCTAAACAAGGGAAGATTGATACCATTCTGGGGCGAGATGAGGAGATCCGACAGATCATTGACATCCTGATCCGACGCCGACAAAACAACCCCATTCTGACAGGCGAGGCGGGCGTGGGTAAAACCGCAGTTGTCGAGGGCTTCGCCCAACGTATCGCCTCTGGCGATGTTCCAGATCAATTGAAAGATGTATGTGTGCGCAGCCTTGATCTTGGACTGCTGCAGGCGGGCGCCAGTGTAAAAGGTGAGTTTGAAAGTCGTCTCAAATCAGTTATTGCCGAAGTTAAATCATCAGCTCAACCGATCATCATGTTTATCGATGAAGCGCACACACTGATTGGTGCAGGAGGCAAAGAGGGCCAAGGTGATGCCGCCAATCTACTCAAGCCAGCATTGGCACGGGGTGAACTACGCACCATTGCCGCCACTACCTGGGCGGAATACAAAAAATATTTTGAGCGGGACCCCGCACTTACCCGTCGTTTTCAGGTTGTAAAGATTGAAGAACCCAGTGAAGAAAAGGCCATCGATATGATGCGTGCCATATCTGATGTACTGCAAACCCATCACGGCGTGCGCATTATGGATGATGCCATTGTTGCTTCGGTACGTTTATCCAGCCGCTACATTACAGCACGTCAACTGCCGGATAAATCAGTAAGCCTGCTGGATACCGCGTGTGCCCGCGTTGCCTTAAGCCAAGGTACCACCCCAGCATCAGTAGAAGATAGCCAACGGCAAATAGCGCAGTGCAAAGCTAATATTGTCTCTCTTGGACGTGAAAATTCCACCCTGGGTAACTGTGATGAGCGTATAGATCAGCTAAAAGATGATCAAGCCAGACTCGAAGTACTACTTGAACAACAGCTGGAACAGTGGCGTCAGGAAAAAAGCCGGGTCTCTCAAATTCACGCCCTGCAAAAAACGATAGAAGATGACTTCAAACTAAATCAATTTCCCGATGATCAACAGCACGCCAGCGGATTGCATGCACTCT
>JAZKAM010000182.1:1915-2246 GCA_040389145.1 Pseudomonadota bacterium | reverse complement strand
TCGTACAATGCTTGACCTTAAGTAAAGTATTTTGAACGTATTTATTTGGAGCACGGCTATGTACGCCATAATAGAGAGCGGCGGCAAACAATACCGCATTAAAGAAGGGCAAAAATTACAAGTTGAGAAGCTTGTAGGTGCACCTGGTGAATCTGTGGTTATTGATAAAGTTTTATTGGTTGCAACAGATGATGGGATTGTTGTTGGACAGCCTTATGTGTCTAACTATCGCGTGAACACAGAAATTCTGCGTCATGGCCGTGGTGAAAAGATTACGATTATTAAATTCAAACGTCGTAAACATCACATGAAGCGCCAAGGGCACCGTCAA
>JAZKAM010000182.1:0-1905 GCA_040389145.1 Pseudomonadota bacterium | reverse complement strand
ATTCGGCAGCGCGGCACAAAATACCATCCAGGTATTTTTGTAGGGCGTGGTAAGGATGATACCTTATTTGCGCGTGCAGACGGCGTAGTTCAATTTGTAGTACGCGGTAAGCAACAACGTACCTATGTAGACATCGTTCCTTTAGAAATGGAAGAAGCAACTGCTTAGTCCTTTCTACTAAAGTTTTTTGTCTCATATTTGACGATAATGCCCTGACTCCCATGTTGGGGCATTTTTTTTGGTGGTATATATGTTTGTCGATGAAGTCAAACTCAACATTTTAGCAGGCCATGGCGGACGAGGCTGCGTTAGCTTTCGTCGCGAAAAATTTGAAGCCTTGGGCGGTCCTGATGGTGGAGATGGCGGGCGCGGCGGCGACGTTATTTTCGTTGCTTCTCAGCATGTAAACACCTTAGTAGATTTTCGCTACATTAAAAAAATCCATGCTGAATCTGGTGCTGGTGGCCGTGGTGCCAATTGCTCCGGTAAAGATGGTGTAGATTCTGTTGTCATGGTACCTGTGGGTACTTTGGTACGTTCTGCCTTAACAAATGAACTATTAGGTGACTTAAATACCCCCGGTAAGCGCTTGCGTATTGCACGTGGTGGCCGTGGTGGCAAAGGTAATGCGCATTTTCGTTCCAGCGTTCAGCGTGCCCCACGTATGTCACAACCTGGTGAAGCAGGCGAAGGTTATGATGTTCTGTTAGAACTTCAGGTCTTAGCCGATGTTGGTTTGTTGGGGCTGCCGAACGCTGGCAAGTCTACTTTGCTACGCTCTATTTCAGATGCAAAGCCTAAAGTTGCCTCCTACCCATTTACCACCTTATGGCCACATTTAGGTGTGGTGCGCATGGGGCCAGGTAAAAGCTTTGTGGTTGCAGACATTCCAGGTTTAATCGAAGGTGCTGCTGAAGGCGCCGGTTTAGGGCATCAATTTCTGCGTCATGTGCGTAGAACCAAGCTTTTGTTACATCTTGTGGATATTGCGCC
The DNA here is from genome assembly GCA_040389145.1 of Pseudomonadota bacterium. Lineage (GTDB taxonomy): Bacteria > Pseudomonadota > Gammaproteobacteria > Berkiellales > Berkiellaceae > JAZKAM01. The sequence goes on along the minus strand of JAZKAM010000182.1, from coordinate 912 downwards.
TATTGAAGAGCGCGATCCTGTTCAAGACGTACAAGTCATTACAGAAGAACTGCGCCGCTTCGATCCAGAACTAATGGAAAGAGAGCGCTGGTTGGTGATTAACCAAATCGACAAAGTTTCTGAAGATGTACGCGATGAAAAGATTGCTGAATTCCTAAAGGAACTTAACTGGACGGGGCGTTACTTCGTTATTTCTGGCGCAACAAAAGAAGGCTTAACAGAATTATGTTACGCATTGTTACCGGTTGTTTGTCCAGACCAACCTAAAGTAGTGGAAGCGCCTGTAGAAGCAGATTTACACGATGACCGTGACGATCGCGGTGATTGGTATGTCGCTGAAGACGATGACGCAGAAGACGCCTCTGAGCGTTAATCAAACAAGACAGCGCTACTAGGCGCTGTCTTGCATCGAATACTGTTTCGCTTGCGCTGCCCGCGCTAACTCAGCTTTTTTCAGTTCATTCCAAGCAGATTCACGTACTTTGCATTCGTATAACAAAAATGCCACCGGCGTTTGCCACTTTCCACTCAAACAAAGCGATTGTGCCATGGCCCACCGAGCTTCTGGTGTTGTAGCTCTAGATTTTCCATTGGGTTTGGCGTGCATCATAAACAACACTTCTTGTACTAACGTTTCTAGCGGTTTTTCACACACGGCAGCGCCCATGTTTCCCTCGTCACGCATAAGCTGTAGCGTTTGCGTGACCAATTCTTTTAGTGCTTCACCTTTAGGTAAGTGCTTGTTGGGTTGAATGTAGGGGGCGGAGACAGGTTCGCATTGTGCTTGGTTTTCTGCTGGCTGGATTGGGATTGATGGGGTGGCTTCGACAACAGCTGGCACTTCTATTGCAGTGACCGGTGTGACGGAAGCAGATTTTGTCGTCAACGTTTTTTCAATACGTTCCCTTTCAA
>JAZKAM010000181.1:2026-3186 GCA_040389145.1 Pseudomonadota bacterium | reverse complement strand
TATTGTTGTTCTATAATAAACATTTGATTTCTTTATATTCAAAAAACTATTTTATTTAGGTTACTTTTTTGGCTATTATTATTATTATTATTATTATTTTTTAATTTAAATGATGACGATTAATTGAATTTTAATTTATTGTTAATCAGTCTTATTCAAAAAACTGAGTGTAATTGCATGTGTATTGTTTTAAATGATACACATTAGCTTCCCAACTTAAATTGTTAAGTGGAATGCGGTATAATGAAGGGCACATAAAAATTTGGTGGAGTAGCACTATGTTTGACGGAAGTTTAGGGGCCAATAAAAGTGGCACAGGCGTACATGGCGATGATTCTGGTATGGCTCCTACGTCAGAAGAGGTGGCAGAATTATTTCAAAAGCTGAACGAATCCCGTAGTCGCATTAATACATTTCATGATAGCTACTCCTATAAAAATCAATCGGACAAAACGTTGAATATGCACCTTGACCAAGTACTGTGTCACGGACATAAAGTGCGACGTGACCAGATTCGCGCGTTAATCGAGAAGCATGGGCCTAACATGGTGCCAGAAAGCGAAAAAGCATTTCTTGCGGAAGAGTTAGACCTTTGTGAGCCTAACGAGCGATCGAACCCTGCCTGGGGACCATTTCTTTCCCGTGAAACGGCTACAGGGCTTGCCCGAACTCACTCGCCTGTACCTTTACCGCTCCCTAAACCTGCAACCCCGCCTTTACCAACAGCCGATTCTTCTTCTGATGCAGTAGTTCATCCCTTAACTGAAAGAGATATCGCGCCTCAGCCAACTGTAGCGACTCCTGTTGACATAGCAGCATTATTTCAAGAGCTAAGGGCTACATGCAAAGCTATCGAGGCCGTTAAGCAAACTCCTGCTTGGAAAGATTATAGTCCAGAGGGTAGGGCTCGTTTAGACGAAATATATGCACCAAATACAGCGGCGGTAGATAGGATTAGAGTTTTAATTGATGCTCAAGGTCCTGACGTGGTCCCAGAAAAGGAAAGAGAATTTCTTGCAGCTGAGTTATTAGCCCGTCATGGGTTGAAGATATATACACAACCAATCTGGATACCATTTATCGTTGGGTACGGGCCTTCGCGCGGTCAACCAGTCTTGGCCCCATTTGAGGCTGAGCGCGCGCGCGTTGCTCTGGATAGA
>JAZKAM010000181.1:0-2016 GCA_040389145.1 Pseudomonadota bacterium | reverse complement strand
AGAGGTGCGGGTATTAAACCGGTAGGGCGCGCGGCAGTGGAAGCAGAGCTAGAGACAGCGCCAAAACCAAGCAGTTTATGGGCTCGTTTCAAGGCATGGTGTTCACGCACTGTTAAAGCGATTGGAAATTTCTTTTCTAACCTTTGGCGGAAGATTACGGGCAAGCGGTCCGTTGATTCTAAAGAAGAGAGTGGCGCTCCAGAATCGCCTCCAGCAGGTGCTGGTGCAGTAGCTGCAGTGAAGCCAAGAAACACGACACCTCCGCATGCTGCGCAACCTGTGGGCGTACCTGCAGTGGATGCATCCATGGATGGCAGGCGTATATCTCCACGCAATATCTAACGCTAAGATACAAGACAGGATTTGTACTCCATTAGTGTGAAGGTCCTGAACGGTATGAATACATAGCGTTCGATGTTCAGTGCTCAATCAACTGCATTCCCACAGTCAAATGCAAGAATCCATATTTTTTTTAAAGCTACTCCAATAGTCATTTCAATTGAAATGAACTGAATTAAAACAGTGCAGATAATAAGGATGTAACGGTCCTACAAAATTGCAAATGTGTAACTGCCGCACTCGTATATATGACAACTACAGGTGCTATGTTGGTCAGCGAAGCTTCGTGTAACTACTTCTTATTCATGCGGTTTATGTAATAAGTTTTGCAACTTAAATCAATTTCCTCTAAACTGATAAACAGTTCACATAACAATAGATAAAGGGGTCGGGCAATGGATCGTACAGGTCGCGGATTTCTGCCAATTACTACAGAAATACAACTGCAATTTATCGATGCTGTTGATGCGCTGGGGGGGTTATATAACGACTTTAGCGACGAGCTGGGCTGGAGAGAGAGGCCCCGTGTGAGGGGGAGCCTGTTCCTGGCGAACAACCCCAACGAACAAGAAAAAGAAAGGGTGCGAACAGCAGCTGCAGAAAACGTTAGATTGGTGGATCATCTAATCAATGCATATGGCCTTGAGATTATTCCGGATGATAACATTGGAATCGTTTTAAGTTTAATAGATGCATTGTCCGATCAACCATTTACATGGCTGAAGCCTTTGCGTGAAAGAGTAGTCCATCCGGAGTTTAACTATGCGTTGACGCAGGTCAAGAGAGCGAGACTTAATGTGGGTAACGCAAACATGCTCGATAGTGTTGATCCAAATGCTGCGAGTCGTGGTTATAACCAGGCAGTTGGCTTGATCGATCAGCTCATTCAAAAATACGGCCCTGAACTTTTTCCCCAAGATCAGCGCACCACTCTTTTAGCAGTGACGGCAGATTTTCAGGGTAATAATTACGACTGGCTAAATACATTCCGTGAAGAAGCTGCTCAAGAGGCCGCTTTAGCAGCAGCGTCTGCGCCATTAGCGCGCCTGGCTTCACCCCCTGCTGTCGAAGCTACTCTTCAACCTGAGGGCGTACCTATTCCGGTTGTTGCACCTGTAGGCGTAGTTGAGATACAGCGCTCTGCTCCAGTTATCACGTATGCGCCTATTACTTCGGTAGAAGTGGCGCAGGAGAAGGAAGCTTACGCCGTGCTGCAACAAATGAAGTTCGAGATTAGTATGCACGGAGATGTCGGCAGCGCACCGAGATTAAGCGATGACGCATTCAAGACCATTCGTGGGCTATATCTCAAGCATGGACCTAATGTTGTGCCAAGCCACCATCGTCCTTTGCTCGATGAAGAAAAATTAGCAAGACCCCGTCTCCTCAAGTGGAATTTTGATTGGCCGACTTCTCAAGCTGCAGTTGAGGGACCCTCTGCTACGCATGTTGCTGATAGTACAGTAACGGAGTCTGCATCAGGTAAAATACCTTCTATTCAGTCATCCCGAAGCCGCTCACCTGCGGATACAAATCCAAAAGTAGTTACACCACATTTATCAACACAGTTGTTTCCCGCTGCGGAGAATCCACCAAAAGCTAAAACGCCACCGGTAGTGTCAGCAGAACTGGCAGCAGCAGAAGCAGCAGTAGTAGCAGCAAAAGCAGCAGTAGCAG
>JAZKAM010000180.1:0-12919 GCA_040389145.1 Pseudomonadota bacterium | reverse complement strand
AGAATCATGACCAGACCACCTGAAGCGAAACCCATGCTTGGGATTGAGTTGCTGCTTGGTTCCTTTCTGATCAATATACTGGGACTGGCGGTATCCGTATTCGTCATTCAAGTGATGAATCGCTACTTATCTCATGGCATTGATGGCACGCTTGTGACATTGTCCGTGGGTACGATGTTGGCGGTGATACTGGAATTTTGCTTCCGAACAGTCCGTATTCGTTTGGCCAATTGCGCCAGTATTGCCATTAACAGTAAGTTGGGTGAACGTTCATTTTCTGCATTAATCAATATTCGGGGTCAAATTCTGTTGAATATCCCTGCCAGAATCCGTACAGAGATTTTACAAGGGTTAGAGGCAGTTCAACAAGCAACCAGCGCAAATAACATCATCAGTATTATGGATGTGCCCTTTGCGTTTCTCTATGTCTTTTTCATTTTTTTGATTAGCCCAGCCATTTCATTCATCAGCACTGTGTTTATAGTGATTGCCTTTCTCGTTGGGCTATGGACTGTTCGGGTCACACAAGGTGGTAGTGCTGAACTGGCACGTGAACTGAACAATCGACGAAATTTGATACATATGGCGACAACAGGTGGTGTAGATACCATTCGTGCGTTCGATGGACAACCGTTCCTGACGACCGTATGGCGTAACCTGCAAAACAAAATTCAACACATTACGTATCTGTTGCAAAATGACCAAGGTAAATCCCAAAACGTACTCCAGGTAATCAACGCCACAATGACCGTATTTATCATTGCTATTGGTGCCAAACTGGTCGTCATGGGTTCATTAAACATTGGTGCCCTGATGGGCGCAAACATGCTGGCAACCCGAGCTTTAATGCCTATAGCCCGTTTGGCACAAATTGGACAATCATTAGCCCGCTCCCGGACGGCACTTCAACAGCTAGAAAAATTTAACAGTATGCCTGTTGAGCTGCAGAAGGGAACAGATCCTAAAACATATGAAGGCGACTTAGAGCTTGTTGATTTACATTATGGCTATCCTAATTCAGCAGGTCCGCTTTTTGAAGGCCTATCTTTAAAACTGCCTCATGGCAGTATTGTTGCCGTAGTGGGGCATAACGGCTCGGGCAAAACAACACTGGCACGCTTATTGATGGGTTTGCTGGATCCGACACGTGGACGCATTCTGGCCGACGGCGTAGATCTGCGCCAAATTTCACCTTGGTGGTGGCGCCAGCATGTCAGCTATTTACCCCAAGAACCTACGTTTATTGATGGCACGCTGAAAGACAACATCCTATTGGGCACTGAAAAGATGACCAAGGAACGTCTGGACGCCATTATCATCGCGTCCGGCTTAAAAACCTGGGTCGATAACTCAGCCCGGGGTTTGGAAGAACCAATTTTTGCCAATGCGCATGAACTTGCTTTGGGCATTCGACGCCGTATCGCGTTAGCACGCGCCTTGGCCACAGATGGCCGCTTATTGGTATTTGATGAGCCAACAGAAGGTTTAGATTTTGAAGGTCAAAAAGCTGTTTATGCGGTGCTTGGGCATAAATTGAAACAAGGCTGCACCGTGATTTGTTTTTCACACGATCCCGGCATTCTTAAAAATGCACACTATTTGATTGACTTAAACTTCAAACCGATACCACGTATTGGTATGAATAAGCAGTTTTCTGGTACAGATGGAAAAGAGACAGGATTGGCTAATCCCGGCACAAATGGTGATGGTGGAAATATCTTGCCCGCACCAGGCGATGATAAGAATGTGGGGGGAGAACAATAATGAGCGCCAATCGATTTAAACAGTTTTGGCAATGTCAGAACATTCAAAGTCGGATTCGTCAAATTAAAGAGTTTTTGAAGCGCCCATTCATCCAACACAATGTTGAAAAAGTGTCCTCAAAAGTTTCACGGTTTACACAACTGATAGGCCGTTCAGCAAAGCCTGGCTTTAAGTCTTTTGGTTCTTTTGTTGCAGAAGAGACATCAGGCCTGTTTCAAGGCTTTAAAGAGATGTTATATTATTCAAATGAAAGTGATGTAGAAACCATGCGCGCTACGCGCGTGTTTTTCTATGTGCTAATTGCGCTTATGTTTGCACTCTACCTGTGGCTAAGATTAAGCGCCTTGGATGTGGTTAGTACAGTAAAAGGTCAATTAGCCCCAAGCAGTGACATTAAGAGCATCCAACACCTTGAAGGTGGGATTATCGACCATATCTATGTACACCCCGGTGAACTGGTTAAGAAAGACCAAGTTCTGATTACCCTAAATGCTAAAGCTGCAGGCGCTACCGCACTGGAACTAGAAAACCGTATCGCGGCACTTCAAGCAGACATATATCGTCTGTCGGCTGAGGCTATTTCTACACAGCGTAACCCAAAAGAGCCGCAGTTCCCCGAACTTTTTATGCAAAAAAATGGAACGTTGGTTTCAGAAGCGCTTGGCTTGTTCAAGATTAGGCAAAGTAAGCATTTTAATGAAATGCAGGGCAACCAAGACCGTATTGAACAACGTCAACAAGAATTGGAAGGGATCACCGCTCGGTTAAGAAATTTTAAAATGCGCTATCAGTTAATTCAAGAGCAAGTGGCCATCAGCGAAGAGCTGTTGCGAGAAGAGCTCACCAACCGATATAACCATTTAGAACTATTACGCGAAGCCAGCAGCGTTTTAAGCGCCATTGAAGAAGATCAGTCGGGGCAGAAACGCGCCAGCGCAGCATTACAAGAGGCCATACGGATGCGTGATGGCGTTAGAAATGGCTATTTAGAAGAAGTGGCGGCTCAATTGAATGACAGTAATAAACAGTTAGTTGAATCACAAGATAGATTGGTGAAAATCAAAGACGCCTTAGACCGTATGACCATCACCGCGCCAGTAGACGGGATTATCAAGGATATCTACTTTAATGTCGCCGGCGCGGTAGTAAGGTCCGGTGAAACCCTAGTCGACCTGGTTCCCGCAGACGATACGCTGGTGGTTGAGGCAAGAATGAGCGTGAGCGACGTTGGCTACGTGACGGAACACCAACGAGCCACCATTCGTTTGGCCTCTGGCGATGCCATGCGCTATGACGCGCTAGACGGTGAGGTGATATATATTGCGCCGGACACCACAAAAGACCCAGCAACGGGTGAATATTTTTACAAAGTAAAGATTCGGCCCAAACAAGACCATTTCAAAGTGGCCGGCAGCAGTACCTTGTTTAAACAATATCCAGGTATGCAAGTAAATGCGAATATTGTGATTGGGCGACGTGTTGTACTCGAGTATATACTCTCCCCATTCCTAAATAGCTCCTACGGCGCGCTTCAAGAACGCTAAAATAATCCAGGTTAAAATGTGTGTGTTTTTTGCTAAAAATAGCCAAAAAACACACATTTTCGTCTTTTAAAAAGTATTGAGCTGCTCTATTTGTCGCTAATTTTCCCTTTCCCAGGCATGTTTGGTATAATCCGCGGATTGCCCATTTGGGAACCATAGAGAGGGGAAGACTAGATGACACGTCATACAAAAAACTTAGGCGTATGTACATTATTTTGCTTGGCGCTAAGCAGCCCTGCCGCAGCGATGCCTATGGCGGATGCCTTGGCTTCGATGTTAGAACAGAACGAGCGCATATTAGCAGCCGATGCCAACGTTATTCGCTCTGAGTATGGCATTGACCAAGCCTTTGCTGACTTTTTGCCTACGATTGACCTAACTGCGTCTGGTGGTTATGAGCGTCAAATCAAGCCAACCCCCCCGAATACGGTAGCCTTCCGTAACGTTGAAGGTATCGAAGTGACCCAAAAAATTTATGATTTTGGTAAGACTGGCGCTAACTATGAAATTTCCAAATTGCGTTTCTATCGAGACAAAACAACTTCTGACATCGTTCGTCAAACCATGATGTTGGATGGTATTAAGGCCTATTTGAACGTACTCCGCGCCAAGCAAGGCCTGGACTATGCCATTCAGTCTGAATCTAACATCAAAACCCAAACCGGCATGGAACAGGCCCGCGTACGACGTGGTTCTGGCCTAAGCGGTGATGTGTTACAAACCAAGTCTTTCTTAGCTGGTGCTATGGCTACCCGTGTTCGCGCTGAAGGTAGCTATGCGATTGCTCAAAACCGCTTCATTGCAGTTTTTGGGGATGAAGTGCCATTGGATGCGCTAGAACAACCTGTTCTACCATACTCCAAATTACCTAAGACGCTCAATGAAGCCATGGATATCGCTAAATCCAACAGCTTAACCCTTAAAAATGCACGTACTGACTTGATGATTGCCCGCCAACAGCTACGTGTTGCTGGTGCGAACATGGCGCCAGCCATTTCAGGCAATGCGTACTATAAGCATAAAAGCAACGACGCAGGCATCATGGGTACTAAAGAAGAAATGATTGCCAAGCTAGATGTGAAGTATACCGTCTATGCTGGTGGTCGTGACCGCGCTGCCTTGTCCTCTGCACGTGAAGCCGTTGCTGCTGCTGAATGGCAATTATTGGATGCGGAACATTCCTTAGAAGAAAAAGTAAGTAATGCTTGGCAAAACTTCATGACTGCGCGTGCCAACGCACAGTTCTTGCGTAACCAATCCAGCATTTCTGGTGAATTCCTAGACCGTGCACATAAAGAACGCAAACTTGGCAAGCGCTCTTTGATGGACGTATTGAATGGTGAAACATCCTATATCAACACGTTGTCTAGCGCAGGCGCTGCAGAAACTGAAATGGCCGTTGCATTGTTCAGCTTGTTCGAATCCATGGGTGCGTTAAAGCCTGATCTATTCGTCATGCCTTCAGGTGCTGTGCGTATCGGTGTAGAATCCGGCACACAATCTGAAGAAGAGCTGGCAAGCGAAGTCTTTGGTGACGAAAAATTGTCTGATGAAGGTATCGAAGCCATTCAAGAAATTGAAGGGACTGCTGCTACAAAATAATGATCAACAGATCTGATTCAGATAATAAACGTCACTTTGTTTGAATATCAGTGAAGACGAAAAGAAAAAGGGCCCAATCGGGCCCTTTTTCTTTTCGAGAGTTATGAGCATGGAATAGATAAAATTAAACGTCTAATCCTGTTCCATGAGTGTGATTATCTTCTTCAAGTGTATTTGAGTTCCTTTTTTTCAGTGCGGCTGATAGCTCGCTTGTAAGTTTTGCTTTCGCAGGATCTGAAAGAACAAGGGGTCGATTTTCTTTGTTAGGCGGCGTAGGTCGAGGAGGCGCAGGGCGAGCTGGCTTAATCGCTCTAGAAATAACTGGAGCCACTGTAGCTTGTGTCGGTGCAGGTGGTGCGGGGCGCGCTGGCTTATTGGGTGGTGTCGGCGGTCTTCTAGAAATAACAGGCGCACCTTTTTCCTGTGAAGCTGTTTTCGGCGGAGGCGGTGGAGCACGACGAAGCGTAGTTTTAATGATAGGGGTTGGTGAGGGAGGTTCATCCGTATCTGTTGATGTAGCAATATGGCTATCAACTGCAAATGTTACTTTTTTTACTCCGCTGTTGGCTAATTTTGGCTTATTAGGCCCTATAAGTATGGATTTAGTTCGGGTTTGTATTTGTGTAGGTGGCTCTGGCGGTGGGTATAAAGGTCTCATACTTGGCTTATGGGTTGGTGATGCTGGTTCGGTTGTAGTCTTAGCACTTGGTGCCGCTGGCGCAGGTTTATTGGCCCTATTTAATGCACGTAGCGTACTTGAAATGTTTTTAATGATAGATAACGCCTCTTTGTCCTCATGGGTAATTAATTCGGATTTTTCCAGCATAGTTTGATACGTCACTAATGATGTTAATAAGTCGCGACGAACATCTAAACTCAGGGGGTCGAACGTAGATTTCCATTCCTGAATTCCACCATTACTAAAAAGCGCGGATAAAGAATGGATGGCCGTATTCATAAATGCACGTTGTTCAGCCGGAGACATAGGTTGATCATCTTTATCAGGCAGCATAGCCCATTTGAGTAGCTGAGAAAAATAACATTCATTTGCTGCTGTCAGTCTAAATAGTTCAGCTGGCTTAGGGATTGGAGATGCTGTTCTTGACTCATTATCAGAAAAAGAGTCCATAGAAAGAGGGCGGACAGGAAGCAAGGAAGTGGGGGATGGAGGAGCATTGTCAGTGTCACTTTCTTCTGAGACTGTCGATAGCGGTCGCGTATGCATGTATTCAGCGAGTTCTGCAGAGTTCCTAGACCCAATAGATAACAAAGACTGAGGCCGAGAATCTGAGTTGGGTTGATTATTCCTTGCATTGATTTCGTAGCCAACAGGTCTGGGTGGGACTACTGGTCTGCCTAGAACTACTGGCGTGGCAAGAATAGTCGAATCTGGTCGAGGCGGAATAGCTAATGCGGGAGTTTCGATCGGGTTGGTGGCATTTAGTTTGTGCCCATTATTTCGATTATGGGACGACAAGTTTGGAATTTGTTGTTCTGTAGCCACTGGTGCACGCACAGGGCGAGGAGGGGGAGCATTTTTTTCATTACTATTAGGGTTCGGCATGCTTACTGGTCGAACTTTTTGTGGCACTTGCGGAGATTTATTTGGTTGTACCGAATTTGGTCGGCGATGAGTTATTTCCTTCTTCTTCACACCCAGACTTTCCAAATATTCTTTGAAGTGTTCTTTAGGTGCCTTGGATTGATCAGACTGTAACCACTCGCAGTATGCTGTTGGTAATGAACGACGTGCAATTGTTCCTTCGTCCTCTTCATACTCTGCATACTCGAACCCACAATTATTTAAGTAGCCATCAAATAGCTTGAAAACAACTGGCTCTATTTTGTAGAGATATACTGATAGTTTTTTGCTATCATGATTTTCATTTGAGGCAAGTGGGCGAGGTGTTATACGAGCTGCAGTGTTGAAAAGGTTAATGATATCAACTTCACTTAATTTCACCCCACTCCTAGACAGAGATCCCTCTAGTTTATCTCTTATTTTTCTGTCTGAAATTAGTTTGCTTAATTTAATAGGTTCGCTCATATGAACACCAAAAATTATTTTAACTGAAGGGATTGTAGGATTTTAATAAAAAACCATTGTCTGACCTATGCTGGTCAGTGAATATTTTCCTACATTTTTACAGGTGTGCGGCCACTAGTGTTTTGATTCAATTAATCTAACAAATTCCATTAAATTTCTTTGAAAATCAGGGAATTCCACCGGATGCTCATCGTGTTTGTAACCTGGTACCCACCACCGCATCTTTTCTGTAGTTGCACTGTCGTATAGTTTTTGTGCGTGAACGGGGTTGACTAAGGTGTCTGAAAGGCCATGAATAGAATAATAGGGTGCTTGCACCTTTTTAATGCGCAGAATATTTTTAAGCTTGTCGCCAAGCAGGATAGGCCAGCGTGTTTTGATGCGGTATACCGACATAAACGTACCATCGGTAATAAGACCGGCAACTCTGCGATTCTCTGCTAGGTAAATGCTGGGTCCGCCGCCTAGTGACCGCCCATACGCGATGATTTGTTCAGGTTTCATGCTAAACCGCTGAATAAAGTCATCATATACCTGTAGCACGGATGATTCGATGCCTTTGATGTTGGGTGTTCCTGTTGAGCACCCATAACCTGGATAGTCATAAATTAAAAATGAGAAGCCAATGTCATTGAAGTATTTACAGTAATGTAAGGAATATCCGATATCAGCACGGTTACCATGGTTGAAGAAAATCACATACTTAGCGTGTTGGATGGGTGAATACGATACTGCGATTTTAGTGTTGTCTGCTAAGGTGACAAAGTATCCATTGGGGATGCTGTGCATGGTATAGCTACAAGGTTGTGGCTTGAATAGATTTTTGGGGGTCATCAAGTGTGCTGCAAGACAAAGGGATAAGTAAATGAACACCAATAGTCCACATACGATGAGAATAGCTGAATGCATTATTTGCCCCGTGTCCGTCGCATCACTATTGTAATGTATAGTTAAGAGTATGTGCTTTTACAAGCAAATGTTTGTGTGTTGTGGTGCAATTTCCCTTGTTCAGTTTTATGATCACGTATGTTGGGAGCATTACTGAAAAGTTTGTACGCCTGCCGCAGCGTGAGATGCGACAGGCGTCTGCTTTTTCGGTTTTGTTCATCTTAATCCGATGCTATTTGGATAAGCTGGCTTCCTTAAGCAGGGACATTTTAAGATAGCGGTAGTATGTACCTTCCGCATTAGATACAGCCAGAATAAACCCACACTTACCATCTAAAAAGCCCAGCTTCATCACATAGCCTCGAACAAAAGCCCAGGCGCCATGAAACAACGCGGTGCCTAGAGAACCTTTTTGGTTGCGTTGTACACGAATGGCAGCAGAGCCTGTTGAATAGTCATTGAGTTTTTTCAGTACCACTTCAAAATTGGGAAAAGGGTAGTGGATGATATTGTTTTTTAAAGCGCCAATGGTTCCATCAACCTCTAAACGGCAGTGCGCACCTTGGGCGCCATAAATAGAGCTGCTGGTGTAGCGTGCTTTGTCTTTACGAAATAATCGAATATGGCGTTCGCCCCACCAATCACCGTAACGAATGGGTTTGCCCAGGTAATGTGATTGGAATGGAATGCGATAAGCGGCATGTTCTAACGGCTTGCTGAATAATTGATATAATTCCTGAGTAAGTTCAGGTGTGATGCGTTCATCTGCGTCTAAGCACAATATCCATTCTTGTTGTGCTTGCTCTATGCCACGGTTACGCTGAGGGCCATCACCTGGCCAATCGGTTTGAATGACGCGATCGGTATATTGCTGCGCAATAGCTACGGTATTGTCGGTAGAGCCTGAATCTAAAACAATCACTTCTTCTGCAAAGAATAAGGACTCTAAGCAGGCTTTTATATTATGTGCTTCGTTGTGGGTGATGACCACGGCAGTAATAGGTAATTTATCTAGCATCCTTTCCCTCTTTCCTCAAAGTCCAAAGTAGTGGTATAGTCACGCATCATCTGGTTGGCGTACGGACATGTATCCTATCATACGAGTACTTTATAGCGGACTGCTTTACGCTTGTCTGCCTATCGTGTTACTGCGTCTAGTTTGGCGTAGTATGCATTATCGCGTGCTTCGGGCACGCCTTAGAGAGCGTTTTGGTATTCTTAAAACGAAGCCAAAACCCGGCCAAACCCTCTGGATTCACGCCGTATCGGTTGGTGAAATCCAATCCATTGTACCTTTTGTACAGGCGTTTTACCGCATTTACCCCCACGTCCGTATTCATATCACTACCACAACGGCAACTGGCTTAGCACGAGCAGAGACCTTAATGGGTCATTTGGCTGAAGTAAGTTTTTTCCCTTATGATTTGGGCCAAAATTGGACACGCTTTTTCAAAGCTGTCCGTCCAAGCATGCTTATTCTGGTTGAATCCGAGATTTGGCCCAATTTATTGCATGAATGCGCTAACCAAAAAATTCCCGTCATTATGGCCAATGCTCGATTGTCTCAGCGCTCATTTCGACGCTGGCGCCGCATATCAGGTTACGCGCGACGTATGTTTCAACCCATTCAGTTTGTCGGTGCGCAAAGCGCAGTGGATGCTGAACGGTTTGCCAAAGTGGGCATTCCTTTGTCCAAAATTGGTGAAATAGGCAACCTTAAGTTTGATATTCATTTAAGTGCAGAGAGCACACGGATTGCCAAGCAATTACGTACCACTTGGGGTAGCCGGCCAGTTTGGATTGCCGCCAGCACGCATCCAGGAGAAGAGGCCGTCGTTCTTAAAGTGCATCAACAATTGTTGGTTGAGTGGCCCGATCTGATTTTGATTCTTGTACCCAGACACCCTGAGCGTTTCCAAGGTATCGCCCAGTTGTTGGAACAACAAGGCGTCCCTTTTGTTACGCGCAGTTCAGAACATCAATTATCTGGCCAACAACACGTCTACCTGGGCGATACCTTGGGTGAGCTCCGCATGTTATACCAATGTGCTGATGTTGCTTTTGTTGCCGGCAGCTTGGTTCCTGTGGGTGGTCATAACCCCTTAGAGCCAGCCGCTGCAGCGATCCCTTCTGTGATGGGGCCATATGTGGAAAACTGTTTGGCGATTGTGCGTGCACTTCAAGATGTTGGCGCATTGACGGTTATTCATCAGACAGATGAATTGATGAAGAAAATCGACTACTACTTATCTTCACCAGAAGAACGTATCGCAGCTGGGAAGGCAGGAGCCGAGTGGGTTGGTCACAACCAAGGCTCCTGCGAGAACTTATTGAATGAGGTCTCTCGTCATTGGGTTGAATCAAGCCATTGATCGACCAAAGTCAGATCTTCAGCAGATAAACTGCCCACAGCTTTCTTGAGTGCGAGGAAGTTCAGGAAATAATCATAATACGCCTGAACCAAATCGTGCTCTGCAGAGAGTCTCTGTGTTTCTGATGTCAAAATATCCGTCATCGCGCGGTTTGCGCCCGCTTCATACGCAGCACGCGTTGCGGCCAAATCCTTTTCTGCCGAGATTTTTTCTTGCATTAACGCGGTAACTTCACTTAATTGTGTTTCAACACCCCGGTAGGCATCTTGTGCCGCTGTCTTGGTTTGACGCTGTGCAAGCGTTAGCTTATTTTTTGCTGCTTCATACAATGCTTTTGCTTTGCGCGTTTGCGATAGAACCGCACCACCTTGGAACAGAGGCAAGGTCATTGTAACACCAGCAGAAGTTGATGCAGTCGTTGCTGCGTAAGATGGAGAATTTCCACGCGTATAGGTAAAGGATGCATCAAACGTTGGCGCATGTCCCGATTGTGAACGCCAGATTTCGCGTTGTTGAATTTGTGCAGCGAGATCCGCAGTGCGTATGGCCCAATTGTTTTGTAATGCATCGGCTACCCAAGCGTTTTCATTCTCTGGGCTTGGTTTTACTAAGGGCGCAGTGGTCCGTAATGTTTTGAGTTGGCCATCCGTCTCTGGCGCCAATTCTTGTAGTCGTGCAATTGCTGTTTGATACTCGTTTGCTGCAGTGATGCGCTGTGATTTAGCATTGTCTAAGCTGGCTTGAATATCGCTTAAATCAGCGTCCGCAATAATGCCTGCTGTTAAGTGGTGCTCTGCCTGTTTTTTGAGTGTCGTGAAGGTCTTTTCTTGTTTTTCAGCAAAGGCCAAATTATTCGCAGCAGTCAGTACTTTAAAATACGCTTGTGCAACGCGATAAATTAAATCTTGTGAAGCGTTTGCCAAAGTGGCCGCAGCTTGTTTTACCTGTAGCTTGGCTTCCGTTAAGGCGATCCAATCAGCATGATGAAAAATGGGTTGGGTTAAACTTAATTGCCGCGTGTTCGCACCATAGCTTGCTAAGCCGGGCGTATGCTCATCCACATGTTCGTAAGCATAGCTGCTGGAGATGTTCGGCAATAGAACACTGATGGCCATAGGCAGCGCTTCTTTGTCTGCATTGTATTGTGCAACGGCAGCTGCAAAGACAGGGTCATCTCGTAGTGCTTGTGCATGGACTTGCGGTAAACCAATAACGTCGGCAAATGAGGCGGAAGATACGCCAATAAGTGCGCTGATTGCGATGAATTGTTTTAGCATAAGCGATTCCTAAAAATGTGAGTATCAACCGAATGTACGTGGTTTGGATTTTGGACAGTGTAGGTGCGCTACCCTACGGGAGGCATATCTAGGCCTGTAACAAAACACGCTTAAATCCATCCTAACAAACCTTGATGCGAAGCACTAGTTCTACACCTAGATAATCAACTAATTTTTTTAATGATCATGATGCTCAGTGGAGTGCGGTAGGAGATAAGAAAAGAGGCCGAGCAGGGGAAGTGCGGTTGAAGAAAGGGAGTATAAGGGTGCCTACAGTTCTAGAGGTCATGCCTGTAATACCAGCGCTCATGCTTTGTATGCCACCGATCGTGCCCATAATGCCAACCCTCTGGAATTACAGGCATGACCAGTCGAATTACAGGCACATACTTAATAGAATATAAATACAATTACACTTAAACTTCTTTAAAAGTGATTAAACCTTTCTTAAATGGCGCCAAATAAACTTGGAAAGTATTCAAAATAAGGTTGTGCAACCAAAAATAAGTGAAGGCAGAGGGCGGGGGATAGTCGCACACTCGGCGAAAAATATTTTTTCAAAAGGGTATTGCATTCGAAAATTGAGTTAGTTAAAGTGGCGAGTAAGCGTGTAATTAAGTTTATGTAAGCGTGCCTGTTAGGGACGGACATCCCAAAACAAGCACTAATCATAACAGACCTCTACTGACGGAGATCGTACTATGACTAGCAACATTCTAACGTTTTTGACTTCCCCATTGAAGGCTTTTCCCTACCCGGCACCGTGGTTTTCCGCGAATTTTTGTGTGTTGGGTACATTTAGCGCTTAAGGCGCTGCTTTTGAGGGAAAAGTCATGGAAGAAACTGTAGACGGATCACGTCACGAATCAGATCACAACATATTTGCGTCTTGCCTGAAAAGCAGACGCTACAACGGCGCGTTTTTTGCGATTCATACAGCAGAGTTGGCTAAGATTTTGGCCGACACGGCGTTGTCGGATATGAGTAAGCTGGTGCTGCTGGCGATTGCTGTGCTCACCTACTGGGAGCCAGATTACCTTCGGGAAATCTATGCCGGTGAAATTGCCGACCTGTTCGGGCAGAACTCAGAAAAACAGAACCTCGTCACGCCAAACACCATCACCAAACACATCAAAAAACTACGGGATGGCGGTTATATTGGCACCTGCCGCATGAAACCACGCGGCCCCTTAACCATCAGTTATGACTTGCCAGCACACTATTGGGCAGACTTTCAAACACACACATCGTATGACCCCTCGGAGATTAGCCATACCACGGCGTTAAAACACTTGCGCTACAACGTCAGCTTTATCCCCTTTAACGTGACAGAACTGCAGCTGATGTTTGCAGCCCCGTTAACCCCCGCACAAAAAGTAGTATTTTTGGCCTTGGCACTCAAAACCCATACCTACAAAGACTTAA
>JAZKAM010000179.1:2427-2959 GCA_040389145.1 Pseudomonadota bacterium | reverse complement strand
GAAGGATGTACTGAATGACTTTTTCTATAAAGTCGAAAATCACATTGACTTTTAGTTAAAAATCAAAACACCCGCTGATTTACGAGGTCAGCAGGTGTTAAATAGATTGATAAAGTATTATTGGTGAGTATCTGAGACATAGTCTTACAAATTTGAAGCCAATTCTACTTAGTCAATTGTTAAAGTAATCACAAAGACAAAACTAAGATATTATGGCGAAAAAAAATACCCTGTGGTTTCCGCATGACTACAATGCGCGGGCTGACGAAAAAACTGCTGCACTCATATCCGACCACGGAGCAGCAGGATATGGAATCTACAATATTATCACAGAAATGCTACATGAGTCAGAGGACTCCATGATTGAATACTCCGAAAAGAAGCTACGGCGGTTAGCCACTTCCTGCAAAATAACTTACGAATATCTCAAGGTGATAATTGACGACTGCATTCATGTTTATGAACTGTTGGTGATGTCTGATAATAATTTTTACTCAAATAGGGTAATCCGCAACAAGCATGACCGGGAACT
>JAZKAM010000179.1:1779-2395 GCA_040389145.1 Pseudomonadota bacterium | reverse complement strand
ACGAAGAAGCACCTGCTTCAAAAAACGAAGCGGATGCTTCAAAAATAGAAGCAAATGCTTCTCAAAATAGAAGCGGTGCTAAAGCGGTGCTAAAGCAAAACGAAGCAAACAGAAGCACAGGACAAGACAAGACAGAACAGAACAATAATACCGACGACGACAATAGGGCAGAATTTCTTAACGGCCAAAAGTTGAATGGATTTGAAGATTTAGAAACCATCAAGGAAAGGTTGCTTAAAGATGAAAGTTTCTTATATCCTATCGCCTTACTTGGGGTTAAGCCGGAATTAGTGCCGAAGTGGTTAGATGCTTTTCATAGGTGGTTGAAGTTCTCTGGCGAACAGCTTAAACAGGAAAAGGACTACCGTTCCCATTTCCGCAATTGGATAACCAGGATACCCAACAGCAAGAGCGCAAACCCCGACGATTACCAACCGATACAGAAGGGGTTATTTGATGCATCCAAACCAAAGCCATCTACCCAAGTCCTAAAATCTGCTGCTGAACTTTTAAAACAAAGGGAGGGATAAGATGTTCAGACCAAACATAGACTACGACTATCAGCTTGAATCGGGAGTATTAGGTGTGTTCCTGAATGAAACCTTGACTTTCGGGG
>JAZKAM010000179.1:0-1769 GCA_040389145.1 Pseudomonadota bacterium | reverse complement strand
AGACACATGGTTTTCTTCATGGCTATGGCCGATGGAAGTTTACAAAGGGATTAGCCACCTGTTCAAAGAGGGGCATCCGATTGACCTATTCACCGTGAGCCGTTACTTTTTCGACAGGAAGATTTTAGAGTTCAAAGACGCGGGGCAAATCTCCTATTTCCTTTGCACCCTAATGCAAGGCGTAAATAGCTCCGCGCACCTAGAATTTTGGTGTTTGAAGCTTCGGGAGTTGTCTGCCCAACGCATAATGCTCACTTTAACGCATTCCGGGCTTAAATCCGGCGACATCTTCGATGCGGCAAGGGATATAGACGCTAAGATAAAAAAAGCCCTTGAAATCAAAACTACGGACGATTGGGCGCATATCTCTACCGTTGGGATAAAGACGGTTAACCAGATCGAAAGCAGAGACGCAAACACAATACCCGGAATTAGCACCTCAATAAACACTTTAGATACATTGAATGGCGGGTTTAGAAATGGCGATTTAGTTATTATCGGCGCGAGGCCATCGGTGGGTAAATCTGCATTTATGGGTAGGATAGCTACCTACGCAGCCGCCAAAGGTTCAATAGTGGGTATAATATCGCTTGAAATGGAAGATACCGCCATATTCACCCGCATGGTATCTGCTGAAAGCGAAACAGAGTTTTACAAGATTGACCGCAACAACATGAAAGAGGCTGAGCAACGGGCGAAGGTTTACGCTTCAATCAGCACTTTAAGTACACTCCCTATTTACTTTTCCGACACAGCGCAGGTTAACGCATGGGATATACGAGCCAAAGCCGAGAAGCTAAAGCGCAAGCATGGGTTAGATATCCTCATCGTGGACTACCTGCAACTTATTGAGCCGGAGAGTAACGGCAAAACCATTAGGGAGCAGGAGGTAGCTAAGATTAGCCGGAATATGAAACTCCTGGCGAAAACATTGCAGATACCCGTGATAGTTCTGGCGCAACTGAACAGGGCAGCAGCAGACAAAAAAGACAGTAAACCGGAATTGCACCACCTGAGAGAATCGGGCAGTATTGAACAAGACGCAGATGTTGTAATGTTCCTGCACCGTGATTTTATGGCGGGAGTAGTTCAAAACGCGGCGGGAGAAAGTACAGAAAAGGAAGCCGACCTGTTAGTGAGGAAGTGGAGAAACGGCGCACCAATGGAAATAAAGTTAGGATTCGAGCCGGAACAAATGAGGTTTATAGATCCCGACAAGGTTAAACCTCACTTTGAGGATAAACCGCCCGGCAATCCCCAAGCCGGATTTCAACGACCATCAAAAGCAATACCAGAAACATTTTGGAATAAAGACTAAAACACACACCCAATGTCAAAAAAACTAAAACCAGGAACGCAGTTCGTAAAGAAAACACGCGATAAGCGCGACCCGACAAAGTTCATCGAATTCCTGATGGAAGCGCAAGAGACAGGCCGCGCAAAGAAGGTAAAGCGGATCACGCCATATGTACTACCGCAGCGCAGGAACTCCAGAAGTGCATTTCCCGCCAATTCTGAGCCGGTTAGGCCGACCAAGCGCATAAACAAGGGATTCGTAAAGGAGCCGATGTTTATGAGGCTGAAGGGTAGCGACCCGGTTTATATCGCTGAGAAGTATCGGGAGGTGGAGAAAACGGTACGGGTGAATAGTAAAACATTTAAAGTCGTTCACAAGAAAACCGCTGCGTAATGTCACAGATCAACCTACACATAGCGATACAGAACTGGGTTGTCTTAAAATCCAAGTCCCGCGTTAAAAACCGGAACAT
>JAZKAM010000178.1:0-1668 GCA_040389145.1 Pseudomonadota bacterium | reverse complement strand
CATTACCGAATCCCATTTTCCAGGCCCTTTCACTGTATGGCAGTATAAACAGGCACTGGACGTGCAAAAAATCTCTGATGAAGGGCTTCGCGACAAAAAAACCGAGCAAATCGGCTTTAGCATCGCTGACATAGAATCGGCAGTATCCAAATCCAGTGTTGAGTTTTTCATCAACTTACAAAATGATCTTCGCAGCGCCCTTCTCGAATACAGAAAAATAGGGGGCCTTTTGGATGCCCATTGCGGTATTCATGAAGCTCCGCCCACCAGCAACATTATCAATGCCCTCGAAGATGTTCTGGCCATAGTTAAACACCTTGGAAAGTCTAAGCTCCCGAATGAAGTCACTAACGATTCATTGATACAAGCTTCAGAGCTGACCGGCACCGAAGGCAGACCAGGCAACTCTGCCACTACGACACTTATTAATCCCATACATTCGAGAGATGAGGCATTTAAACAGCTAAACCTTATCGCCGACTATTTCCGAAAAACGGAACCTCACTCACCAATATGCTATTCCATAGATAGGGCTATTAAATGGGGGAGTATGCCACTCAACGAGTTAATTAAAGAGCTAATCCCTGATGATTCTTCGAGAGAAGTTTATGGTTCTTTAACCGGAGTAGATATAAAAATCCCGTAACCAAGGCGCATTACTTTAATAATCAAGACAGCAACACTCAGTGCGGTCTGGTACCTTGGCAGCTAAAACAAGAGATGATTTTTAAAATTCTGTTTTAGCTGCATCAAAAGCGCTATATTTGATTAACTATTAACCGTAATAAGGATAAACCATGTCTGAGAGTATTCACGATAAATTGAAGCGAGTACGTAAACCGCGGGTTCATATTACCTATGACCTGGAAACCAATGGTTCCGTCGCTGATAAGGAAATCCCATTTGTGATGGGAGTGATGGGTGACTACTCGGGCGATAACAGTGAAAATAAAAAGCCACTCAAAGAACGAAAGTTCTCCCAAATTGATCGTGACAATTTCAATGAAGTCATGAGCAAGATATCTCCCGAACTCAAACTCAAGGTTAAAAATACACTGCAGGGTGATGGTAGTGAAATGTCCGTCAATCTCAAATTCAACACCATGGAAGACTTTGAGCCACATAAAATTGTTGAACAGGTAGATTCACTCAAAAAACTTCTGGACACACGCAATAAGTTAAGAGATCTTCTGACCAAGGCAGACCGCTCCGATGAACTCGAATCCCTGCTCGAACAGGTGCTCAGCAACTCTGATGCAATGTCATCCCTAACGCAGGAGTTAAGGAATGGCGAGGGCAAAGACAACAATGAGGGCAATACATAATGAGCACTGAACAGCAGAAAAATGACTCCATTGCGTCCACAGGAATAGAAACAAGTTTCCTCGAGCAAGCAATTACTGCAACCAAGCAGACGCCAAAAGATGAGACGGAAAGCCTTTTAAAAAACCTGACACAAGAGGCGATGAAGGGAACCGTCAAATGGGATAAGAACCTTACGGTCACCATAAACTCAGCCATTGCCGCTATTGACAAGTTAATGTCAAAGCAACTCTCCGCTATCATCCACAATGAAAGTTTCCAAAAACTTGAGGGATCATGGCGCGGCTTGAATCATTTAGTCACAAACAGTGAAACCAGCTCCCAGTTAAAAATCCGCATGATGAG
>JAZKAM010000177.1:0-1924 GCA_040389145.1 Pseudomonadota bacterium | reverse complement strand
CACTTAGAGCAGTAGGAACAGGGGATTTGTCCATTGGCGATATTGGGCGGCTGGAATTCAGGTTGGTGGCAGGTTCATTAATAACTCCAGAGCGGGTTGGGACTCCCGTGTCCATAGCTACGGGATGAACCGATTCCGGTGCCATACCAGGTCCATGTTTTGCAACAACGAAAGCTGGTCGTGAGAGTGGCAGAGTAGAGCATTGAAACACGTTGGATTGGTTTAATGCTTTGAATTTCATAGTGTTTTCCCCATCATTGCTTCGCAGAGTCATTACAGATGGGGCAGCTGTTGATGTCGGTTGCTTTACTGGGGTTAGAGCCCGAGGATTAATTGCTGATGATGTGCCCCTGGGACCCACTGGCACAAATGGTGTTTTAAAATGTAACTTTAAAACAGGGTCGGGTACAACTCCTCCCTGATTTGGTAGCAACAAAGGTGGCACTGGCCAAATGTCTTGCTTGAACAATGGCGGTAAGGCTACGGCCTTTTTAGTCGGTTGAAGGACTTTCATTGCAGTGACCACCGGCTCATCTAAGTGAGTCAGCACAAGCTTCTGTACCAGCGGCTGACTTTGCGCCGGTGCACGATGTCCGGTTTGGCCTTCGACTTGGTTTACATCAGTGCCGTTGCGCGATTCATCAGCAGTAGCACTTGAGGTAACAGCAGATGGTTTGATATTTGTGTCAACTCGGTTAACATCTAAAGTCTTCTGTTTAAGGCTAAAGACTTGAAGTCCAGACGCCGTGGGCGACGGTGGTGGTTGAGGTCCAGAATGGATTGCCTGGTTAGATTCTGGTTCATTAGAACTCTCCTTAAACGGGGCTACCGTTGAAGCAGCATGGCCCCGAACCACCGGCAGATACCTCAGTAATTTTATTACACGAAGTTGCGTTTCCTCCTTTGTTTCGAGTATCTGGGATACATTCGGCTTCTTCATGCTACACTACAGCTTGCTTTGCTGGATTTGCTTGCCTTTCTTCTTCAGTTTGTTGTTGCTTGTCAACCTTTTGAATTGCGCCGGTGCCAACTGCTGCGGGGTAAATTTCTTGGCGCCCCAAAAATCCAGCGGTTAGTTCTTTTAAAATGCGCCACCGTGTCGCCGCCAACTATTTTTAATAATAATTAAAAAGGGAAACATTATACATAACACTAGGTGCACAACTAACAAAAAACAAGGCAACATAATATATTATTTTTCTACTTTACTTACATCGGTTGGATTATTTGAGGCAAGTCCAGTTACTAAAAGACCTTCAAGCTGATGTCTTTTGATAAAGGTAGGCGATGACGTGCGTTTCGTAACTCAACAGACTTTTTCTCAATCCTGGGCTACTTTTAGCTTGAACTCCCATCTCCTGAAAAAACATATTTAAAAGTGTTACCATTTTTTAAAGAAATAAATTTTTGAAAAAATGCCTAAGTAAGCTCAAAAACATACATCTTCATCGTAATAAATTCCCGCGTATGCAACGTTTTCATCATGTGTCGCGTAACTCTTCGGTCTAAGCACTTGGGTCTGATCAGCTATTAAAACCGTTTTGGTAACCCAAGTTTCACCTACAATGAAAAGAACAGTAAGGTTTTTTAAACAGTTATCGATTAGTACAAATCAAGCAAAAACTTGCCCCACCGGCACACTAATTATGTATTGTATCCCACACCGACGCATACCATTGTCAAGTTTCCACTTGTTTGTTTCAAGAGTTCGCATTTCCGCTATCATTTCGCCATTAGTCAAGATTTCGTTTGCAGTTAATCGAGTGTCACGGGGTTGAATCATCGAGGTGATTAGAGAGCATAAACGAATCGCCGCCTGATTCACCCTAACGTACAATGGAATCCTTTCGGCTCCATCATAATGCCAAACAGGATTGATTAAATCCCACCCTTTTCTTTTTTACCATCCCAGTGGGAAATGGGA
>JAZKAM010000176.1:1468-3637 GCA_040389145.1 Pseudomonadota bacterium | reverse complement strand
GAAATCGTACCTATGAATTATAGTCCGGATCTGAAAAAAAAGAAAAGAGCAATTACAATATAACGGTTCCATGGCATTAAAATTATTGCCTATAATATACATAACCGTTTGTGTATGAGTGTAATGATGCCCGCTTCTAGTGAAAAACCACAAAAAATGTCTGTTCTGCGTCAGATTTTGGCTGAACGCGACCTAAAGAAGCAGCTGTCCAACATAAATGAAGCAAGGCTGGCTGATAATTTTTTGGACCAAAACCTGCTTAAGACGTTTACGGCGTCGTTAGAAAAATATATTCAAGAAGGGCTGAACTTAGACTTTAAACTACCCTCGGTAGTGCAACCCATTAGCAAACTCGCTATTTTTTCATTGTTGGAACTACAACTTGATGATGCATTGGCCAAAAAAATCATTGACCAATATCTGGCCAATGGGTTGGATATTAACGAAAAAAGTTACCCTCCACGTGTCGAGCAGTATTCAGATGCGTTAATCAAACAACCACTAATTCTTCATGCGTTACATTTTCGACAACGATTTTTATCTAATTTCTCAAAAATATATATTCAGCCAAACCACGCAACAAGCGACTCTGAGTCATCCCCTATCGCCGCCTATACTGGTCATGATGTTGTGATTAAAACATTAGTTGAGCATGGCGTTGATTTGTGTCAGCCAGGCATGATTTTTGTTGCTCATTGGACGCCAAATATTGGAGAACCTGGCAGCTCATTCTTCGAATTTAGAAATTTATTAGAAATTCCTGAAGATAGACGAGGTAACTACGATCTCGCATTGGTCGATGGCAATCCTCACTCTGGTGTGTGCGCTTTGGCTAAAAAACAACATGATGCAGTGGATGAAATCTACATAAACGATATCGATGCTTCAGAAAATAAGCGAGGATCCATATGGGGTTCTGTAAAATCAATATGGTATGAACAACTCAACAAACACCCACGCGTACGCTCATTTGTCCAAGATTGCGCCTTACATCCTGTGCGTAATGGCATCATTATTGGTGTGCTTATTGCGGTCAGCATTGCCTTGAGTATTGTTGGGTTTGGTAGCCCTATTATTATAGCCGCTGTTGGGGCAGGTTTGTTGGGAGTAAGTGCGGCGGTTGGCCAATATGCCGCCATGCAAACCAACCGTACCTTAATTGGATTGAATAGTACTACTGCTCAAGAATTTATTGCATCTGAATCGGTTGTACAGCCCAAGCCAGCGGAAGCTGTCGACGAAACACCTGAACTAAATGCAACGGTACCGCCTGTTGCGCCCGTTGTTGTTGCCGCGTCCCATGCAGAGTCTGTGACTGAACCTACTACAGAATCATTGGGTAACGTTCAGCCGCTGCATAACCGAAAGGATTCCCCCAAACCTGCTTCACCCACCATAACCTGAGCAAATCATGAACACTTTGATGAAACATATTCTTACTTTTGGCAGAAAACGAGATATTGCTAAGACGGCTGGCATTGTTCATTTGACCCACGTGCGCGCGAAAAGAGCGAAAACGTGGCCATCATACTTAACCAGCGCCTCTATAATCGCATTTGTTGTAGCGATTGTTGCTGGCATACCACACCCGTTGCCGGTTTTAGGCGCTACCGGGTTGGGTATTGGTGCCGGTGGTGTTATAGCGCAACGGGCTGCACTACGCCGTAAAGCAGCTGCTCCTCAAGTATTGAGTCGGGAATTAAATGCCGTCTTTCATGATTGTCATCCTGATGTAACGCTGATGTCAAAGTTGCAGCATGAAAAACACATTAACCGGCCTATTAGGGTAGAGGTTTCGTCTGAAGGGTATAAACTGAAGCGTTCCACCAATAACACACATGATTAGGAAGTCGACGCTTACTGCTGCGCAGCCACTTTGGTGTGTCCAGCGTGGTTTACCGTTACGTGATACGTTTTCCCTAACTGGTTTGTCGGAGCACACACAAAAGTACCATTGCCACGCGCTAAACCGTCTGGATAGAAAACAAGTGCATCATGAGCTGGAAACCCACGATACGACACATGCACATGTTTTTGTAAGGTAATGATTCGAATCGGTGGCAGGCTTTCGTCAAGGTATAAACCGATGTCTGGAAACCACTCCGCTTGCCCTTGAATTGGCTTGATGGTCACCAACTGGTGTCGGCTTACCGCTAGTAGCCGTCCTTG
>JAZKAM010000176.1:0-1458 GCA_040389145.1 Pseudomonadota bacterium | reverse complement strand
GCAAGCAATCTGACTGTGTCGATTGAACAACAAAAGTGCAAGCAACGCAGGCTATAATGGCAATACTTACCAAAAGTTCTATTGCAGAAAGCCCGGTGGGCGACCTGACCTTTGGTCTTGCCAGTATTCTCACCGTATGACTTAACCTTTACCTTCGGCTTCCATTTTAGCCATACGAATCAATATCCAATCAATGCACCGCATCGGTAGCAAGCGCTTCATCCAATGGAATATGTGCGTGGGTAGAGTTACACGATAATAGATACTGGGGCGCTTTTCCGTCAGCATTTTAACAACCGTCTTCAATACGCGGTCCGGGTTGACCATAAATGCCGTTTCCTGCCCATTGGTCTTAAATTGTGCAATAAAATGGGCGTACTTGGAAGCATGAGTGCTATGACCGGCATCAATGTTATCCATGAATTGCCTATGGGCATTGTTGCGGAACTCAGTGCGTACAGGCCCTAACTGCAAAGTCATGATCTGGATGTTAGAATCCGCTAGCTCTAAACGTAAAGTATCTGTGAAACCTTCCATGGCGTACTTCGAGGCTACATAAGCGCCACGATAGGCCATAGGAATAAAGCCCAACACAGAAGTATTTTGAATAATGCGACCACTGTTTTGAGCGCGCATCCATTTCAACACGTGATTTGTTAATTCCATGGTACCAAAAACGTTACTTTCAAACTGAGCACGTATAGCATCGCGCGTTAGATCTTCAACCGCACCAGGCTGCGCATAGGCTGCGTTGTTGAACAAGGCATCCAGCTTTTTTGTGCGCGTTCTTAGATTTGCGACCGCCGCTTGAATGGATGCAGAGTCATCCAAATCTAAAGCCAGGGACTCCAACCCTTCAGCATACAAGCGCGCAACGTCCTCTGGTTTGCGGGCGGTCGCAAATACGCGCCAACCCAATTTTTTGAGGCCATGTGCTACTTGGTATCCAATACCTGAAGAGCAGCCGGTAATCAGAATAGTAGGGGGTTCGGGTTGTTTTGCTGTGCGTTCCATCATGTATATCTCCTGGTATGGTCGATTTAAATTGGTAACTCGTATTAGGCCATTAGTGTCGTCTCTTCGCAAGAGCCGCTATGAAGCTTCTTCAACAGGAGCGATGGCTAGTGTAGTTGCACTTTGTGATTTTTTTTTTGTCCTAAAATCAGTTGAATGAGACTGATGGTTGAGTTGGTGATAAAAATGGAAAATCGACAGCATGGCGCAGGTAAAATCCAAGCATTCAAAAGAAAATTGTCGGAGTTCAATGAGGTTTTCCATGGAGAGTATGGCCATGCAAGACTCGTTGAAAAGGCGAAGACCCAGCTAGTTCGTAATGAATATTTTGACATCAATGTACAGGACTTTGTCGTAAAAAAAGAAAACGAAACAAAAAGTGAATATTACAATAGAGTAAAAGAGGCAGGTGCGGCTGCTAGTCGGTATATTAATGCTGCAGAT
>JAZKAM010000175.1:5659-8368 GCA_040389145.1 Pseudomonadota bacterium | reverse complement strand
TTTTACTGGTTAAAAAAGGTACAGGTTATGTGGGGCCTAATGGCGAGTATTACGACAGTTTACCGACAGCGGCACAATTAAAAGCTATTTATGGTCACTAAACGTTTCAGACCCGTGAGAACACACCAACCGAGCAGGAGTGCGCGATGAGAACTTTAAGTGCTACCGCCTTTATTTCCCTGTTACTGACAACAGCCACAACCTGTATTGCAGACGACCATGGCCATGGGTGGGGTTGGTTCGGGGCCGGCGCACTTTTTGGTAGCGTGGTTGTTGGCACTATTGTCACTTCCCTACCTGAAAACCACACCGTCGTGATCGCCAATGGCAAACAATACTATTGCGATGGTACACACTATTACCAAGAAACCACAGAGGGTTATGTTATTGTCGAGTGCCCAGCCACACCTGTTACTGTGGTCATTTCCTCGCCAGATGAAGATGGTGATGACATACATATTTTATTGAACAAAAAAGGCAAAGGCTATGTGGGTCCAAAAGGTGAATACTACAATAGCTTGCCCAGCGCTGCGCAATTAAAGGCAGTCTATGGCAACCAGCCTGGAAACGATAATGGCACTACAGACGACGAATAGGACTATTATTTCGAGAGTCTTAATGCGTTGCTCTTCAGAAAAATATAAAAGGCGCAAATGCGCCTTTTATATCAGGAAAAATCAGAACAAAAAATTACCCCAATGCTTTTTCAGGTGCCACATAGGTATAGCCCAAAGACTCAGCAACACCGGCATGCGTAACTTGACCATTATGGATATTGAGACCATGAAGTAAATGAGGCTCTGCTAGACATGCTTCACGTACCCCCATTTCGGCTAGCCTAATAATAAAAGGCATGGTTGTATGGTTTAATGCATAGGTAGCCGTGCGTGCCACACAAGCACCCATGTTATCGACGCAATAATGCGTCACCCCTTCTTCCACATAGGTTGGCGCAGACAATCGCGTTACTCGAGATGTTTCAGAACACCCACCTTGATCAATAGACATATCTACAATAACAGACCCGGGTTTCATGCCCTTTACCATAGCTCGGGTGATCAGTTTTGGTGTACTTGCGCCAGGCACCAAAACCGCGCCGATCACCACATCGGCATCCTTAACATAACGCTCAATAGCATCCTGCGTAGAAAATACCGTATTAATGTAACTACCGAATTGACTGTCTAACAACCTGAGTCGTGCAATCACAGTATCCAAAACCGTAACACGCGCACCCAGGCCTACTGCAACACGCAGTGCATTCGTACCTGAAACGCCTGCACCAATAATGATTACAGATGCTGCAGACACGCCGGGGACCCCACTCAGCAAAATGCCTGGCCCACCATACGGCTTTTCTAAATGCATGGCTGCAATTTTAACCGATAACCTGCCTGAAATTTCACTCATCGCGCCGATAATCGGTAACCCGCCACTGGAATCTGTAACTGTTTCATAAGCAATTGCCGTACAACCTGACTCAATCAATAGCTTCGCTTGTAGTGGATCCCGCGCCAAATGTAAAAATGTAAACAAGGTTTGCCCTTTATGGAGCTGCTTGCATTCTTCTGGTTGTGGCTCTTTTACTTTAACAATTAACTCACACTCAGCATATATTTTATCTGCGCTGACAATTTCAGCGCCTGCACGCAAATAATCTTCGTCGGTGATCCCAATAGCCGTGCCAGCATTTTTTTCGACAAACACCGTTAGCCCCCTGGCCACGAGATCGCGCGCAATGCTAGGCACGATGCCAACACGGTATTCACTGTCTTTTACTTCTTTCAAAACGCCCACATTTTTAACAGCCATTTGCATCCCCTACTAAACTGTGCTGATTTACAAAGCCACTGCTTATTATTCTAGCTCAGCTTATATATCCCCACTGTAGTTAAAGTTCTGACTGTTGTTTATTTTGCAACGCATCAGTACCAAAATTTTACAGCGAAGCGCAAACCTGGTCCAATAGAGCAAGTAACTAGATAAATAATTTTGGGGTGGTGTTTATGACTGATTT
The DNA here is from genome assembly GCA_040389145.1 of Pseudomonadota bacterium. Lineage (GTDB taxonomy): Bacteria > Pseudomonadota > Gammaproteobacteria > Berkiellales > Berkiellaceae > JAZKAM01. The sequence goes on along the minus strand of JAZKAM010000175.1, from coordinate 6,351 downwards.
TTGTGGTTGGATTGGGACAGGCCCACTTTCAAATCCGACGCAGCGGCTGTATGCGCTATCACAGCAAATGCACAGCACGCATACCTCTCAAAGTTTTTATTCAGAAAATGCTGCGGTTGCGTTCACCCAACATACGTTAATTCAACATTATGAGTCAGACCGTGGGTTTATCCTGGTTTTGGGACATTTAGCTGGCCCCCATCTGCTCGCTCAGCACCCGTGGGAAGCGTTATTACAAAGCCTACAACAACAAGGTACAAGCGTACTGACACAGTGTTCTGGGCAATACCTGTTGTTGGCTTACCTATCAACAGGGAAAAGTTTAATCATTGCCAGTGATAAATGGGCGACCCACCCTGTTTATTATGCACACCATGATGGCTTTTTGGTCTTTAGTACCCGTATTCAGGTGCTCAAACGATTCCCAGGCCTGACCACCAGCTTGAACTACGATTGGATTCTTACCAGCGCCTTGGGACGCCCCTGCCAAGAACATACCTGCTACAACGAATGCTATACCCTACAACCCGGTCACACGTTGATGTACCGTGAAGGTCAATTATCCACTACGCCTTACTGGCAGCTACCTACAACAAGAGCTGCACGCTCAGGCACACTACAACAACGCAGTACACAACTACGGCATGAGGTGAGAAAGAGCTACGAAGCACAAGTCAGCCGATACCCTGCTT
>JAZKAM010000175.1:3375-5649 GCA_040389145.1 Pseudomonadota bacterium | reverse complement strand
CACCATGCAGAATCGGAATCCTTTGAAGGCTTATACGAGGGTTGTGACCCTATGCTCATGCCTTTGAAGGTAGGTGTACACTTCCTGACGACCGCACACTGCAAAATGCCCGAGCCACAAACCGGTCATTTACTTTATCCTCTGACTGCAGAAGAGTTTTGTGCAGAATTACCCGCACTGGTCAGAAACTTGGAAGTGCCCTTGGTCACACTGTCTGCCGTGAACGGATACTTTGCCGCACAATTGGCTTATGAAAAAGGCCGCGACCACTTATTGATGCCCATTGGGGCACGCATGTTATTGGGCGAACCTAATGCCACGCCTCCGGTGGAAACATGGCGCACACGCCTGCAGCAGCGCTTTCAACGTAAGCCTGTACACTTGGCACCCACTGCTTGTCCTAGCGCCTTGCAGCTAGAACTATTAGGTGTGCGCCGCGTATTTGCCGATCCATTTTTAAATCGCGTAAACAGCACCGTTTGGTCACGTGATTTACCGGTGGCACCTTCACCTATTTTCAATCCAAGCTCGTTACAGGCGGCACAACAGTGTATTGGCATGGCTGGTTTATCGGTCAGCTTCCCCTGGTATGAAGAAAGCTTGGCAGATTTTAGCTTACACTTATCGGAAAATTGGGTGCTCAATCAACATTTGTTCCGCCAAAGTTTTGCCCCCCTACTCAGCAGCCCATTTACAGCGCCCTTTCCTAAGCAAGCCCCACTCATTGCTTGGTTAACCCATAGCCCAGCATTTAAAGAGTACGTGGTGTCCCGTCTACACCAACTGTCACACTACAGCTGGTTCCAAGCCGCTTTCCTCAAGGCATTGTATACCCCCGTACATCCTTGGCCAGAATCATTACGCAATGAGTGGTTGTGGTTTTGTTTGAATCTCAGTGAATGGCTAGAGGCAGGAAAGACATGAGGCGAGGCGACTTGCCTTATTCTCAAAAGGCGAAATCAGAATTACTCTGAAAAATAAGGTGCAATAGGTTTTTTGTCGGCTTCGCTTGTGCTACCACTAAGCTGTTGAATCATCGGTTGCGCCAAAACTGGCCATGAGTAATGGTGTAATACGATGGCTCTGGCATGCGCGAGGCGCTGTCGATCGGGTGCTGTACTCAATAGCTCAGTCAACAAATCAACCCATTGTTCGGGTGTGTCTGGTTGGTGGGCTTCATGAGCAACGGGGTGGCTTAACTCGGTATTAATAGAACGGCTAGCTGCTACGGGCAAACACATAGCCAATGCATGTAGGACGCTGCGGTGTTCAGGCACTTCCTGGATATGCGCTTCTACTGGCCATACCAATACTTGTGCATGGCTAAAATAGGGACGTGTATCTTCTACACCTACAATCAAGGACAGTTTGTCGATTTTTTTTAGAATAGGCAGCATCGGATGGCCTACGGGGGACAATATGCACACGTGTAAGGGTGAAATTTTTTGTTGTACGTGGGGCAAAACATGCGTGATAAAAGCCACCATACCGGCATAAGATTCTACGGGGCTATTTTCCAGCTGCATGAGAATAACAGGCCCAGGGCCAGAAAAGGGGTTAGGATAAAGATGCGATGGGTCAAAATAGTGACCATCTACCCCATCAGCCAATAAGTGTAACCGACACCCTAAACTATGTACCCATTGAAGGTAGTCCTTTGGGGTTTGCTTTGGGAAAATGCCCCAATGTGCCCGATTGAGCGCACGCTCTTCCCATGCCATATGCGCCTTCGCTTGGTAGCGATGGTACCAAGCTAACGGCTTGACGATGCTTTCAACAGGTCGGGATGTTGTTTTTTCAAAATAAGTAATTAGTTTTACGGTTTTGGGTAATTTATTCACATAAGGCAAAAAAAGCGGTGAAGTAATCAGGACATACTCAATACTGTGCGTCATGATTTCACGGTATATCCAATCAAACAAAGCTGCATGCCAAACGGAGGTTGTTTGCGGTTGACGCTGGAACCACCAGGCCGATGGCCCCTGCTCCGCTTCAGGCAAAACAAATACGTTTTTACACCATTGGTACGTTGATTGATCGAGGATACGCTTGTGTCGAGAGGAAGATGCAATCGCCAACGTGATGTCCACTTTCGCGGATAGTTCCTGCATCAACGGCCAGAAATTATTGTCATAATGCACGCTGTGTTTGTCTGGCCATTCTCCGGTCAAGACCAACAGCGATGAATTCATGACCTTCCTCCCAAACGTTGTTGCACATCTTGGTACAAGACTTTGGCATCGACGTAATATAGGCTATCTTGACGAGATAGGA
>JAZKAM010000175.1:0-3365 GCA_040389145.1 Pseudomonadota bacterium | reverse complement strand
TTTTCATATCACCCAGTCGGTAGTAGGCCAGAGCTTGATGATAGCGGTACTTATCTTCCTTCGTTTCGCTTGCCGCTGCTTTATTGATATACGCTAGCCCTTGTTTCACCCGACCATTTTGCACCAATGCCCACCCATACAAGTCTTGATTTACGGGAGACTCTGGATCGGATGCATAAGCTTTTTCAGAAAACTTGAGCGCGCGCTCCACGTTCGTGTGCGCATATAATTCAGCCAAAGCTTGCACGGCCACCATACTGTGCGGCTCTGCCAACAACACTTGCTCATAGGCGTCAATGGCTTCACGGTACAACTGCTCTCTTGCGTAACGCTGACCTAAGTTCAGCCGCACAGAAACATCTTGCGGATGCTGTACAAGCCAAGACTCCAAGGTGCTATTAGGCACTGAGGGATCTAGATGCACATGACTTTGCGCGATGGCCAATGCAATCACGGATTCTGTACTGGGATTCAAGGCATATACCTTTTCCCGCATGCGAAGTGCCTGCTCATGCAGACCCAATGCCGTATTTGCCTCCGCGAGTGTTTCATGACCAAAACTGCTACGTGGGTCTTGCTGGATTAATTTATTCGCTACGGCAATCAGCTCATCATAGGCACGTTCACGACGCAGCACTTGTGCTTGCATCCAAATATTACCCAAGTTATTGGGATCCACCTGTAATGCCTTTTTCAAATACTGCCGTGCACGTGGCATGGCATCTTGCTCATAGGATGCGCGTACTAGTTGTTGTAATATTTGCGTATCACGGGGCGACTCATGGTGTAGTTTGAGCAAATATTCTTCTGCACGAGCATAATCAGCATGGTCCATGGCCAACTCTGAACCCAACATCAACAAATTACTGCTTTTTGGAAAGCGCTCAATTAACAGTCTTGCTTGATGGTACGCTAACTCAGATTGACCGGAATATAGGTAATAAGATACTAAGGCAGCACCAGGATTGGGTGAACTTTTTTCCGTCGATGCTTTTTGTTCTAACAAACGGACAGTTTTTTCAGGTAATTTTTCTTTTTTATCCAGTGTGAGCAGATGCTTCATAGCAACGACGTTCGTGGGATCCTCTGCTAATACCTGATGCCACACTTTGGCCGCTTCAGATTCTAAACCACTGTGCACCCATTGATCGGCCAGCGCCAGTTGGGCAACGGTAAATCCTTTCGTTTCTGCTGCTTGTTTATAGTATTTTGTGGCAGTTGGCACTTCGTTTTTTACTAAGGCTAAATTGCCCAACAAATAGTTCGCAATGGGCTCCAGAGCGGTCTTTTTCGCCTTTTTGGCCTCTAATTCTGCACCTGTGTAGTCTTTACGTTCCATGAGCGCCAGTGTGTGAACAATGGGATACGATATGCAGTCCTGTTTCAAGAAATCGATGTCTTGAGCGGGCACCACAACCTGCCGTTGTGCTCTGGCATGTGCATCATAAAGATTTTCTAGTTTTTCACTATGTGGCATTAAGGAAACAATCCGTCGATATTCAGTTAGCGCTGAATCGTAGTCCTTTTGCCCAATGTAGTACTCTGCCTTCAAAATGGCCGTCCATGGACTACTTTGCACGGCCGTCTTCATTTCTTCTAAACGCGCGGAGGCACGTGCAAAGTCTTTTTGTGCCATGGCCATCAGGATTTCATAGTAACGATTTTCTGGATCGGTGGGCTGAAACTCCGTCAATTTCTGAAGTGCGGTGGTTGCCGCATCATAGTGGTTAAGACCAAAGTTAATGTTGGCCAAAAGGACATAAGCCGTACGTTTCTCAGGTGCCTCAGCAATAACTTGTTGTAACAGGTCTTTGGCATCCGCCCACTGCTTGGTGCGATAGAGATTAAGGGCATGAAAATACTGTGCATTTGGATCGTTCGGTAAACGTTCATGGAGCGTTTGCGCATAGGCACCAAACTCATCCCACACTTGGGCAAGGCCCAATAGCTGCACCATGCCCATTAGTGCGGTTGCGTTTCCTGGCTCTTGCGCCAATGCTTCACCAAACCCATGATAGGCGGTTTCAAAATCACCCTCTTCATACATGGTACTGGCTTCTGCAATCGCCAACGCTTGACTGTCACAATTGCTTGCCTGACTCGCCTTATCCAAATAGTGATGGGCATCCGTATACTGTTGCTTCTTCAGTGCTAAATGCACGAGACCAAGCCATGCTTCACCCACATTAGGGTTTACTGCAACAACCTGTTCATAACTCTGCTGAGCACGACCATCTTCACCCAATGCTGCATAAGCATGGCCCCTAAGTAAAATCACCTCTTGTGCCCAGGGATCTTCCTCTATCCAATCCGTGTCTAAGGTGATGTCTGAAAGGACCGCTTGATATAAATGTCGTTCTAAGTAAATGCGCGCCAAGGGTACTTTCCACAAACGTGGCGACAAGCGCAAACTTCTGGCTTGCTCCAAAGCATCTTGCGCTTGCACCCACTGATGCTTACTCAGCAGGAGGCGGTGTAATTTGAAATAAAGCGTGGCATTTTGCGGATCTTGTTTTATCAAGTGCTGCTGTTGAATAATTTCAGCATCTACACCCGGAACGGCAGCATATTCCATAGAGGATAAGGATACCGTGTTCGCCAATACCCACATTGGCATAACAAGACCAGAGCTAATCCAATACAGCGTGCTTCGTTTCATCAAACACCTTTTTCCGTGGTCAATTCTTCATTGGTCCATGACCGAATACCCAGCTTCTCAATCAAGTTGTACAGGGTTGGCCGTGTGACGCCCAGCAGTTCCGCAGCACGTGATACGTTTTGATTCACCAAGTTGAGTACGCTCAATATGGCTTCTCTATCCGTTTGATCGCGAATTTGTCGCAGTGTCATCACACCCTTTTGCGCTTGCGTCTCAGGCAACCCCAAATCTTTTAGTCCGATCCAAGGGTGTTCTGCCATGATCACCGCACGCTTAATAAAGTTTTCTAATTCTCGGATATTGCCTGGCCAAGCATATTGCTGGATACCCATCAACGCATCTTCTTTTAAGCCTTTAATTGGCCGCTTATGCTCCAATGCGAACTGTTGACAAAAATGCTTTGCCAACAATACCGCATCATGTCCACGCTCACGCAAGGCTGGGATTTCCACCACCAACTCACTGATGCGGTAAAATAAGTCTTCCCGGAATAATAACGCACCCATCAATTCCTTAAGCGGTCGATGCGTCGCGCAGATGATGCGTACATCCACATGTAATTCTTGACCACTACCTAGGCGCTGAATTAAATGCTCTTGTAAAAACCGAAGAATTTTTGGCTGCAGCAGGAGTGGCAAATCGCCAATCTCGTCTAAAAACAGTGTACCACCATGGGCGCGCTCAATCCGCCCCTTGGTCATCTGAA
>JAZKAM010000174.1:0-7043 GCA_040389145.1 Pseudomonadota bacterium | reverse complement strand
TTTATGCAATTTAACCGTCAAGCAGATGGTACATTGCTCCCATTACCTAAACCTTCCGTTGACACCGGCATGGGCATAGAGCGTGTTGCAGCGGTGGTACAGGGTGTACACAGTAACTACGACATTGATTTATTTAAGGCTTTACGTGCCAGTGCGGCTGCATGTTTGCATGTAACAGATGACAACTGTGTGCCTGTACGTGTGATTGCCGATCATATTCGGTCCAGTTGCTTCTTAATTACAGAAGGGATCACGCCAAGTAATGAAGGTCGTGGTTATGTATTGCGTCGTATTATTCGACGCGCTGTGCGTTATGGAAATAAATTAGGTGCTCAGGTCCCATTTTTCCACCAAGTTGCCAAAACATTAGTCGCATTAATGGCGCCTGCGTATCCACAACTTAAGACGCATTTGCACACGATAGAGAAAGTAATTCAGCAGGAAGAAGTTCAGTTTTTTAAAACCTTGGCTCAGGGGATCCAGTTGGTGCAAAGTGCGCTTCAGCAATTGGATGGCTCAGTTTTGCCTGGTGAAGTAGCCTTTAAGCTTTACGATACCTACGGCTTTCCAATAGATTTAACGCTAGATATCGTCCATGAGCAAGGCAAGCAAGTCGATCGCGCTGGCTTTGAAGCGGCTATGGCGGCACAACGTGCGCGAGGCCGCCAAGCCAGCGCATTTAACACGCAAGACCAAGGTTGGTTACCTGCGGTACCAGCAACACATTTTGTTGGATATGCGACATTAAAGAGCACAGCTTCAGTACTGGCGATATGTGCAGACGGTCGTGACCAGTCCGCTTTGGCTGCTGGTCAGTCGGGCATTGTGATTTTAGATCAAACGCCGTTTTATGCAGAATCTGGTGGACAAGTAGGGGATACAGGCGTTATTGAAACCAACGCAGGCTGTTTTAACGTGACCGATACGCAAATGCGCGGGGATGTACGTTGGCATTACGGCACACTGGTCTCCGGCACATTGACTGTAGGCGATAATGTACACGCGACAGTGGATGCAGAAAAACGCGCTGCTACGGCCGCAAACCACTCAGCGACCCATTTATTAGATGCTGCTTTAAGGAAAATTTTAGGTACCCATGTAGTACAAAAAGGTTCTTTAGTAGCACCCGATTATTTGCGCTTCGATTTTACTCATTCAGAGCCACTTTCTTTTGAGGTGATACAGCAGATCCAAGCCTTGGTGAATCAGCAGATTGTGCAAAACCAAGAAGTTGCCTGCGAGCAATTGCCGTTTGAGGAAGCAACTAAGCGTGGTGCCATGGCGCTGTTTGGCGAAAAATATGGAAAGACGGTGCGTGTGATCACCATGAACGATGGTTTTTCAATGGAACTGTGTGGTGGTACCCACGTGCACCGATCTGGTGATATCGGTGCATTTTTTATCACGCAAGAAATGGGTATCGCTGCGGGTGTGCGCCGTATCGAAGCGGTAACGCGTCTTGGTGCGGTTGAATATGCGGCAAAACAACAGCGTTGGCTGGCAGAGCTTGGTCAACAGTTGAAAGCAGATCCCAGCGCATTTTCAGGGCGTGTTCTTCAGCTGCAAGACCGCATTAAAGGTTTAGAGAAAGACTTAGCACAAGTGCAAAGCAAGTTGATTAGTCATCAAGGCTCAGATTTATCCCAACATGTAAAAACCCTACACGCGAATCGGCAAATCTTGACCGCGGTGGTGGATGTGGCGGATCCGAAATTATTGCGGCAAATGGTTGAACAATGTAAGCAAAAGTACCCGCATTGTTTGGTTGTATTGGTCGCCGTTCAGGAAGCAAAGGTTCAGGTAGTAGTTGGTGTTGGTGCAGCATTGGTGGATACTTGTTCTGCCTCAGATGCATTAAAACATATTGCACCATACTTGGGCGGTCAGGGCGGGGGCAAACGTGACATGGCGCAAGCAGGTGGCACGAAACCTGAAGGTGTGCCAGAAGCATTCGCGCAACTCCACCGTTGGTTTGAAGATATTCCAAGCTAACAAAAAAAAATCAGCAACGGACTGGTGGGGCGTGGCGCCCCCTGTAGGATAACGATGATCGTACAAAAGTACGGCGGTACTTCGGTTGGCAGCATGGCGCGCATAGAAGCGGTCGCCAATAAAATTGCAGCAACACGCGCACAAGGTCAGCAATTGGTGGTAGTTGTTTCCGCCATGGCAGGTGAAACGGACCGCTTAGACAGGATGGCGCGTCATTGGTCACCCACACCGCATCCCCGTGAGCATGATGTGGTGTTGTCTACCGGTGAACAGACCAGTATTGGGCTATTGTGCTTATGCCTGCAAAGCCGCGGTATTGCAGCCAAAAGTTTTACTGGTGCTCAGGCGGGCATTTTTACTGATGACATTCATACCCGTGCGCATATCCAAGCAATCGATACCCAACCACTTTTGGCTGCTTTAGAGGCAGGGTATGTTGCTGTGGTTGCAGGGTTTCAGGGTATTACACAGCATGGCGACATCAGCACGCTAGGGCGGGGTGGCTCCGATACTACAGCCGTGGCACTGGCAGCTGCATTGCGTGCGGAGGAATGCCAAATTTTTACGGATGTGGATGGCGTTTATACGGCTGATCCTAATATTGTTCCTGAAGCACGCCGGTTGTCCGAAATTTCTTTTGAGGAAATGCTCGAGCTATCCAGCGAAGGCGCCAAGGTCCTGCAATATCGCGCGGTCGAAATTGCAGGGCACTATCAAGTACCTGTACGCGTTTTATCGACCTTTGCCCCGGGCGAAGGAACGTCCATGCATTTTAGGACGGAGCGTAAAAATCAGGTCAGCGGAATTGCTTATAGTCGTACCGAAGCGTGCATTTCCCTATCTGGTATTCCATCTCATGTATCTTGGTTGCCGCTACTTAAAGGGTGTCAGGCGGGGCAATGGGAAACCGATTTATGGTCTCAAACACCTGCGGTAGCTGGCGTGAAAAGTTTAAGTTTTTTAGTCCATCGTCGAGATTTGCACCCGGTAGCAGCTTGGGCACGTACTTGGATGGCTCAAATAGGTGGTCAAAACTGTTCAATTGACGATAAAGTGTCCAAAATAACCCTGGTGGGACTTGGTTTACGTTCAAAAGCTGATATTATTACTAACATTCTGGAAACCTTGGCTTCCCAAGGAATTTCAGTCCAGTCTCTGACCAGTTCAGAAATTAAAGTTTCTCTGGTTGTGGACGAAGAGTACTTAGAAGAAAGTGTACACGCATTACATGCGGCCTTTGAGCTGCAGCATGCAGATACACACCTTTGTAGTGATTGACAGCGGAAAGAATGCCGGAACGTGGCTGTGTGAAACGCCAGTTTCTTACCCACGCATCTAGGTGTTCCAAGAAGGAGACTAAACTCATGTTGATTTTGACACGGCGTGTTGGCGAAACATTAATCATTGGCGATGACGTTATGGTCACCGTATTAGGCGTGAAAGGGAACCAAGTGCGGATCGGTGTGAATGCCCCGCGTGAAGTTTCGGTTCATCGCGAAGAAATCTACCAACGCATTCAAAGTGAAAAGTCAGGTCAGGCCGACGACCAAGACACCACGGAAGAATAACGACAAGCAATACGACATGGTTCTCGTCTCTTTGCATCATGCAAAGGGGGCGTCCTGAGCTAATACCCTTTTCAGATGTCGAAAAGCGTGTTACTATGCCCACAATCTGGAGAGATGGCCGAGAGGCTGAAGGCACACCCCTGCTAAGGGTGCATGGGGCTTAAACTCCATCGAGGGTTCGAATCCCTCTCTCTCCGCCATTGAGTAAGCAACTCAAATAAACGACCCAGGGAACTGGGTTTTTTTATGCCTGAAAATCCTAAAAAATTGCTTACCTACCGGCGTTAAGAAATCGCATCAAAAAAATCTGCCATATCGATAACTCGATAGAAATAATGAGCTGTTTCCATAGAAGCAGACGCTCCAACAATGTGACACAGTATCGGAACCAACCACAGCGAAACCATGCCGGATGTAAGGGCATTTATTAGCACTTATCCAGATTATCCGTGGTGCCAGGTTCATTAGATGCGTCAGTGTAATGGAGCTTGAATCAAGTTGCATTGAGAAGGTGAGTAGCTTAGACTCCTGATACTGATATCTGAGGCTGGAGTTTGACATGGCTAATATGATACAAAACTTTACGCTGGATTCTAAAAGCGTAGAATCAGATTCTAATCCCAAATTACCCAAAAAATTATGGCTCTTTATAGGGCATTTTCTTAAGCCTTATAGAAGTATGGTAGTACTGTATGTTGGGCTCGCATTGCTAGCGGGCTTCTGGGGACCATTCAATAGTATGTTGATTAAGTCCATGATCAACGATCTATCTGTTCCTCATAGTAGTGGTTGCTTGGTTTGGTCAGCTGCGCTTCTGGTATTAAATTTTTTGATATTCGATAATTTTATCTGGCGTTCTATTGCTTACATCAATTACAAATTTCAGCCACTTATAAAAAACAAAATTATCTCCGAAACATTTAAATACATACTATTTTCATCCAATCAATTTTTTCAGAACAACTTGTCTGGCCGAATATCCAATCAAATAAACTCTCTTGCTGATAATGTGGAGCGAATTTTACATAACCTATCTCCAGATTTTTTACGAGGCATTTCGATGCTAATTATTGCATTTGCAAGTATGTATTATGTAAACCCTCGATTTTTCATTATATTGGCTATATGGCTTGCTGTGTTTGCTACATTTAGCATAGGCATGGCAAGACGTCTTGTGGGCTTGTCAAATGTCCATTCTGATTCAGAGTCAATGTACACAGGGCAAGTGGTGGATACTATAGCGAATGCCAGTAACGTTCGGATTTTCTCTAGGCTTATTTATGAGGTTTTTCGCCTAGAAAAGTATTTGCAGGTTACAAAAAACAGATTTCAAGAAAAAGAAATTTTTTTGATTTTATTGCAAATTGGACAAGGATTTCTGATTGCCGTAATGCTGGGATTTATGATGTATTCATTGATTTCATTGTATGAGAAGAGTCTGATAACGATTGGTGACTTTGCGCTCATTATCGGATTGGGCATGGAGGTAGGGCATGTTACATGGCATACCATGTGGCAGGTTAGCGAGTTTTATGATGCGGTTGGAAAATGCAAACAAAGTCTTGATAATTTAATTGTTCCACACCAGATCATAGATAATAAAGATGCGAAAAGTTTATTGATAAAAAATGGTCAGATTGACTTTGCAAATGTAAAATTCCATTATTCTGGAGCAACACCACTTTTTCAAGACAAATCTATTACAATTAAGCCAGGCCAGAAGGTGGGGTTGGTTGGCTATTCTGGAAGTGGAAAATCTACCTTTGTTAACCTAATTCTTAGGATTTATGATGTGACGGACGGTCGTATTCTGATTGACGGTCAAGATATTCGTGATGTGACGCAAGATAGCCTGCGGCGTAATATTGCGATGATCCCACAAGATCCTTCACTTTTTCATCGTAGTTTAATGGAAAATATTCGATATGGACGTATTGAAGCAACGGATGAAGAAGTGACTGATGCCGCCAAAAAGGCACATGCGGATGATTTTATTTGTAAATTGCCCCAAGCTTATGAGTCTCTTGTAGGTGAGCGCGGTATTAAGTTATCTGGTGGGCAACGTCAGCGCATTTCAATCGCTCGTGCTATTTTAAAGAATGCACCCATTTTAATTTTAGATGAAGCCACATCTCAGCTTGATTCTGTTACCGAAATAATGATTCAGCAAAGTTTATGGCATTTAATGCGTGATAAGACTACCCTGATTATCGCGCATCGCCTATCCACACTGTTAAATATGGATCGTATTCTTGTCTTTGATAAAGGAAGAGTTGTGGAAGATGGTTCTCATGCAGATTTAATTATTCGTGGGGGGTTATATAAAACGCTTTGGGAAACACAAGTTGGAGGCTTTCTACCTGACAAGAAATATGAGTATGCATAATGTATGCCAAAGAAAGTACAATCATACGGCAGCACCGCTGTTCTTAGTTGAAATACTCAAATAAACGATGCTGATCAGTCTTATAAGGACTTGTCCTGGGTGTCCTTATTCACATACTGATACAAAATGCTTGCAATCAATGTTTGGTAGGGGAGACCTTCAGATTGAGCGATTTTCTTTATTTTATCAAGAGTGACTGGGGAAAGACGTATGTTTATTCGGGCGCTTTTTCCTACATGCTCAGCTGCCGATACTTTTGCATTTACCACTTCTTCATGTGAATCATCTGATCGCTTCAATTTTCTTTGTTCAAATAATGCCAAAATTTCTTGATCTTCATTGTCTAACTTAGAATTCATGATTTTCTCCAATATATTATTTTGTACGCTTTTCGATGCTTCATGCGGGAGTGTATGCTTAATAGGCGCACATCATCAACAGATTGATCGATGATATACCCATAAATATTGCAACGAATGAAGTTTCGTCATCAGATCACTCGCCTGCAAATTGTATAGTTAGCAATAAATGTAATGAAATGACGTGAAATGTAATGAAAAGCAACGAAAACGCAATAGTTATGTTTGAGTTTATATTATTCAGAATTTGGCATGTATATTTCAATGCATATACAATATTATTTGGAACTACAATGTGTATCAGGTTTAAGGAGAATGATATACCAACGAACTCCTTGGTAATTTGAGTTTTTGTGTGGGAGATATTGAAGATATGCTAGAGATGCTTAAAGTTTCTCCAGACTTTATTCTGGCCTACAGAACAGATACCTTAACGAATTTTTTTAGACTGTTTCCTTATTTAGTCAGTGACTATTTTTACGTGCTGTTTTTCTCTATTGGATATTGGTTTCGGCCTAAAAAACGGTTATGCATTGAACTTGGTTTTTTGGTTCCTTTTTCTGCCATTGTTTGTGCCACGCTAAAAAATGTATTCCGAGTATATAGGCCAGACCCTAGTTTATATTTGATATCTATGGATCACTCCTTCGGATTCCCTAGTGGAGATGTCTTGGTGGGGACGGTGTTCTGGCTTTCATTGCGTGGTCAAACGAACAATCAAGTTTTTAAGCTGCTATG
>JAZKAM010000173.1:5163-5456 GCA_040389145.1 Pseudomonadota bacterium | reverse complement strand
TGCCTGAGATAGGTTTAGTCGTTGATTCTGTGGATGTAGGGCCATGCTCAGGAGCCAAATTCAATTTCTGAACCGGTTGATTTGAGGTTTTCACAGGTTCCATACGATGCCGAGCATCCTCAGAGCTAGACGGCATTAATGGTGAGACTCTGCTGACAAGCTCTTCACTTTTGTGTCCAGGTAGTAAATGGTGCGACTCTTCCACTCCAATAGCTACAGCATCAAGATCGGCGCCACTAGCCGCTGTTGGCACAACAACTGAATCAAATGTGGGGTCGTTTGCTTGAGTGGAT
>JAZKAM010000173.1:0-5153 GCA_040389145.1 Pseudomonadota bacterium | reverse complement strand
CAGCTCTTCTAATAATGCACTCTTCGCTTCAGCGTGTTCTATTACCCATTCCGAACCAAACTCATCCTCGTCTGATGCATCTACCGAGCGCCATGACGAGACTGACGGACGCGTCAACAATTTCACTAATTTATTTAAAGAAGAATCAACTGCTTCAACACTAAAATCATGAAAAGAATTCCCCATGTAATGCAAGCATGACAATGCAAAATTTACGGAGTCCATGTATTTGGTAAAATGAGAAGTTCCCCTAACACGCCTTGAAATTTCATCGCCAAGTGCGTCACTATAGCTGTCAAACATAAAAACAAACATTTGAAAATGATATTTCATCATATTAAACTCAGCAATCATTGCATTCGCTTTCTTTGAAATTTCAGGATCTTCACATTCTATCGCAGAAACAATATAATTCATCGTAAATGATTTCAGACGGTTTGCAACAAAGTTAGTCCTAAATGATCTTGCAAACGTATCAAATTGTCTCGATGTATATGCCATTTCCATAGGTGAATCGCTGCCTTTAATGGCAATCTTTGGGCAGATCATCAAGATGAGTGAAAAACCGTCTGAGCCCAAATCTGAAAGACGCGAAAGCACTTTTTCATGAAGAACTTCCAACATCTCTTCAATTGCGCTAACGTATCTTGAGTTTAGTCTATTTTCAAGATGATTCATTGCTAATGTAATTGGATTAAGATCTAACAAGTAATTGCTAAGGTTGAAATTTTGGTCAGGATTACCTATTGTAAGGGTGCTATCAGAAATAACATTGTTGATGTATCTCTGATAATATTGACCCCAAAAGTACTCAAAGCTTTTCTGGAATCCACACAGACGCTGATTAATTTCAACCTCTGCTGTATTCCTATCCAATGCATTAATGGCATCAAGTTCTACAGCATAACCTTCTATTTTCTGTTGAATAAAATCACGTTGCTCTTGAACTGTGACCTTTTCCACTCTTCTGTTTTCAGCGTCAACTACAGTAAAGGGACCAACTGGCGTCTCTAAGGTGCCATCCAAGAATGTAGTCAACTCCGTTAAGGAGTAATTTTCAGGAACTGGTAACATCATCATGTTTAGTCTCCTAGTACTGTTTAACTGGCTGCTATCTGAAAAGAGTTCAGTGTATCCACAACAAAATATTGTATTAGCCCTGATCGATGGGGCAATGGTCTAAGCGATATTTTTATTACCACTGATAATTGTAGGACATTTCTTTATTCCCATTGTCTCACGCTGAGTTACGCCTAAAAAGCAATTCGGATTGATATTTGCCAGAAAAAACGCAAAACTTACCTAATTAAGAAGCAAACATGAGGATGAGCTAAAAACTGTCTCTCTGTCAGTGTGCTTACCTCAAAACAAACTAAACCCAAGTAACCCTGGAATGAATAAGGGCTATCAGACACTTATTACACCGATTTCGATTTATAGGTTGTAGTGACCGACGGCTCTTGTTCTTGAGCCACGTTTTTTTGAGGCATGGTGCCAACTGAACCTTTGCTTAACAACAGAGGTGCTGATTTGACCAGACGCAAACGCTCCACCTGCCCTTCACCTTCTAGCTCGCTTAAAAGCTGACAAAAGTTCTTGCCCTCTAAGCGGTCGTATGTCTGCTTCAACTTTTCGAGATACCATCTCAACCTATGAACTTCCGTGCAGCTGTCTGTTGGAACAAAAACAATGCCTAGCTCCAAAACAAGATTTAAGTGATAGCGACACACGCCATACTCAGCTCTGATTTCATTGAACTCAGCTTCGAGTGCTCGCATGCTATAACGTATCTGATGAGCAACCTCTCCAATTTCTTCTCTAAGCACCCATGTCGTATCTGCCAGTTCCTTTAACAAACGCGCGGAAATCCCCGCCGTTTAGGGCGGGGATGGATAGCGCAAAATGATGTTGACCTACGTTTGACATACCGTATGTAAATGAATACAATGTAAACATGAATAGAGAGTACAGAATGATTCGGCTGTATGCCGAAACACTTAGGTTGTTGAAAATTGTCGCAGCAATGAGACAAGAATCCATGATTGAATGCATCCATCTTTTGGTTACGAAAGAGGCGGAAAAACTAAAAGCAAAATGAACACCATCCGCAAAGCATTCAAATTCAGGCTAGACGTAGATGACCAACAAAACGACACGCTCACCGCGTTTGCCGATGCGTGTCGTTATGTTTGGAATAAGGCTTTGGGTATGAATCTGTCTCGATTGAAAGCCGGAGACAAACTGCTTTGGAAAGAGGAGTTTCAATTTTGGCTGAAACTCTGGAATATAGTTTCTTGGGCAAATGCCATTCACAAGCCCTTCAAGCGCCCATTCATGCGCTAGACCGGGCATTTAAAGAAGCGTTCGACAAAACACAGCCGAACAAAAGGATCCCCAGGTTCAAAAAGAAAGGGCAATGCACCCCATCCATCCGATACCCACAAGGGTTCAAAATTGACGAAGTGAACAGCAAAATATTCTTGCCCAAAATTGGTTGGGTAAAATATCGCAATAGCCGAAAAATACAGGGTGTTGCCAAGAATGTCACCGTATCCAAAAAAGGCAAGTATTGGTTTGTGTCGGTGCAAACTGAATATGAGGTGCCTATCCAAGGGCACAAAGCCAATACAGCCGTGGGTATCGATATGGGGGTCAAACGGTTTGCCACGTTATCCAACGGCACGGTCTATGCGCCGCTCAATAGTTTGAAACGCTGGTCTCCGCAGCTGGCCAAGTTGCAAAAGCAGCTCAAAAACAAAGTGAAGTTTTCAAACAACTGGAAAAAACAACAGGTCAAAATTGGAAGCCTGCATCAAAGAATATCCAATGCCCGTCAGGACTATATCCACAAAGCAAGCACTGAGATTAGCAAAAACCACGCACTCTTGGTCATTGAAGATTTGCGGATAAAAAACATGACGACATCAGCGAAAGGAACCCTAAGCCATCCCGGTAAGAACGTCGGACAAAAATCAGGGCTCAACCGATCGATATTAGATCAAGGTTGGGGCATGTTTTTCAGCCAGCTGGAGTACAAGCAGCAGTGGGCTGGCGGTTGGGTGCTCAGAGTGAACCCTGCAAGAACGAGCCAAGGCTGCCCTGCGTGCAAACATATCAGTGCGCTAAATAGGCAGACTCAGGAAGTTTTTCTCTGTGCGGGTTGCGGTTTCACCGCAAACGCTGACGATGTGGCAAGTATGAACATCCTCGAGAGAGGTATGCAAGGGGTGGACAGTGCGTTTGCACCGTGGGAAACCATGCCCCGGCTAGTCTGTGAAGTGAGCCGTGCACGAATGCGGCCAGCAGCAGAAAACTGTGGGGCCTAGCAATGGGCGCCACTCTATTAGTAGATAATAGAATCCCCTCCGTTTACGGAGGGGAGTATGTCAACACACAGCACCTCAAACCAATGGATACCAGTATCGGCTACGCACCATAACTTAAGTTCATCCACAAGAGCTAAATTTAAAGTAACTGACAGATCATACAAACACAAGACGCTCAACCTTGTTCTGCGCCCTTTTCAGTTGCTCTGCATCACGAACCCCATGCAATCAGATTTTTAGGTGTCCGATTTTAAGACACCTGACCACAGAGATACGAAAATCAGACTCCTAGCTGTCTTAGAATCAGACACCAGGTGTCTTAAAATACGACACCTGGTGTCTGATTCTGCAACCACAGTAGCAGCAAATTCAGTCTTCAGGTGTCAGAAAATGCTACTCCCTATATAAGGTCTTACTATAAGAACGAAGAAGAACTAAAAGAAATAAAAAAAGAACGAGGACACAAGTCATTTTTTTGTTTGAAGATTTTTCAATTGGAGCAGGATTGGTGAGGTAAGCAACCGGCGTTTACTTGAAACAGATACTGTGAAAGCGCGCTCGAAAGAAATATGGAAAAGATGATCACAAGGGGTTGACAGAGCGTTTGCGTGCAGTATAACCTTTCGAACTAAGGCGAGGCGAAGCGGTATCGAACACCACTCCACCTCTAACCGATGCTTAACCATTAACCACTACCAATGGAGGCCAAACATGGCTACGAAACATTTTACGTCAATCACTCTGCATTTTACAGCGCCAGGCAAGCCAATTTAGCTGCGTTTTACGCATTGAACTTGGTTTTTTGATCCTTTTTGCCAGGAGGCACTGTGATGCATACCCAAAATTCCTACCACACGGAAAATCCCGATGCGGCATTTCTAAACGCTGCGCGTGAAAACGTCGCCTATTACAACTTCCCCAAAGCGGAGTTGGATGCGATTCTCACCAACAAAGCGCTGCTGCCCGTCGATAAACTCATCGTGTTGCACACCATGTGCCTCACCTACCGAACCGTCAACTTAAGCAGTAAAACGCATTTAAAAGCCATGGCGGGCGCCCTGCACATTTCACGCGACACATTGCATCGGCGCATGCCAAAGTTGGTCCAGGACGGTTATCTTGCCCATAGCACTCAAGGCATTAACGAAACCGAGGTCCAATACCGTGCATCGCCTGCCGTGGTTACCGCACTTGGCCAAGCCGTTGTGCGTAGTACACGCATCGAAAAATCTAAAAAAGCCTCTGCAGCAACATTGTTCTCAACGGTTCCTGCAACAAGGCTTAAGGCGCACGCGGAGCCGTCTGAGCTTACTGCCTTGGCCGTAGAAACTGTGTCTCATCCACTGACATCTCAAACACCTGCTGAACTACAAAAAGAGGTCGCACTAACACCATCCGCTGCTCTCATAGCTTCCACACCTATAACATCACAAATGCAGGTTAAGCGCACGCCACCTAAGCCAGAAGTATTAGCCGCTCAAATAGCCAATGTGACAGTAGAAACAGTTGGCCCATTTACCGCTTTAGACGTTGATCCCACTACCATCCCTCTCATCCTAGAAACGGACACCGTACCTTATTATTTGGGTGATTCTTCCCTTAGTGATGTGGTGCTTGTGCATGGTTATGACAGCATGCGCGCCAAGCTGCCTTTAAGTGAAGTATTAGGTCGTGCATACGCGTTACGGTACCGTTATCAGGCGGCCGAAGCGTACCATCGGGTTAGTTTAGCTAAAGATCATGGTACACGACGTAGCTTTGCACGGATGGATGCGATTTCTGACTACGTGCGCAGTGGATATAGCCAAGCGGATTTAAACTTAGCGT
>JAZKAM010000172.1:19220-23752 GCA_040389145.1 Pseudomonadota bacterium | reverse complement strand
TACGCTTACGGCTGATATCACCACCATAGCACTTTGCGATCACATTTTTACGTAAGGCTTTTACCGTACTACGTGCAATCACCTGACCACCCAGTGCAGCCTGAATCGCCACATCAAACATTTGACGCGGAATTAATTCTCTCATGACCTCAACCAATTCGCGTCCACGAGAAATAGCAACCAAGCGATGAACAATCATCGCTAAAGAGTCCACAACGTCACCATTAATCAGCACATCCATTTTTACCAAGTCTGCAGCTCGATGACAGAGGAAATTATAGTCAAATGAAGCATAGCCTCGACTAATCGATTTGAGTCGATCAAAGAAATCTAAGACAACCTCACTTAATGGTAATTCATAGCTGATGGCAACCTGGCGGCCGACATAGAGCATTTTTGTTTGGATCCCACGTTTTTCAACACATAACGTTACAATACCGCCAACGTATTCATTCGGAACCAAAATATTGGCTTCTACAATAGGTTCACGCCATTGTTCTATATGAGATGGTTCTGGCAAATCTGCTGGGTTTGAGATTAAGAGCACTTCACCATTTGTTCTAACAATTTCATAAACTACGGTTGGTGCGGTGGTAATCAAATTCAGATCATATTCACGTTCTAAACGTTCTTGCACGATATCCATGTGCAACAAGCCTAAGAAGCCACAACGGAATCCAAAACCCAAAGCAGATGAGTTTTCAGGTTCAAAAACAAGTGCGGAGTCATTCAGCTGTAATTTTTTTAGGCTTTCACGAAAGTTATTATAGTCTTCTGGATCGACCGTAAACAGCCCTGCAAATACTTTAGGTTGTACACGCTTGAACCCCGGTAATGCGCCATCACAAGGAGCCCGTGTCAAAGTAATGGTATCACCAACTGGTGCTGCACCAATTTCTTTGATGCCGGCAATGATAAATCCTACTTCTCCGCAGTTCAGGATGTCCATACTGCGCTTCTTAGGTCCAAAAATACCTAGGTCGAGCACGGTATGATCCTGGCCGCTGGACAAAATACGAATGCGATCACCTTTCTTAAGCGAGCCATTCTTAATCCGCACTAAAGAAACGACACCCATGTAGCTGTCGAACCAAGAGTCGACAATTAATGCTTGCAACGGTGCAGTTGGATCACCCGTTGGTGGCGGAATTTTGGCAATTAATTGACAGAGTACTTCATCAATACCAATACCCGTCTTCGCACTGATACAAACTGCGTCTTTGGCATCAATACCAATAATTTCCGCGATTTCCTCTTTGACCCGATCAGGCTCGGCCTGCGGCAAGTCAATTTTGTTCAGAACAGGTACAACTTCTAATCCTTGCTCAATGGCGGTATAGCAGTTAGCCACCGTTTGCGCTTCAACACCTTGGGCAGCATCCACAACCAATAGCGCACCTTCGCAAGCCGCTAAAGAGCGAGAAACTTCATAGGAGAAATCCACATGACCGGGGGTATCGATGAAATTCAACAAATAAGTAATGCCATCCGACGCTTTATAGCGTAGGGTCACGCATTGCGCCTTAATTGTAATGCCACGTTCTCTTTCAAGTTCCATGGAATCCAGGACTTGTTCAGACATTTCCCGTGCGCTCAGTCCACCACATCGCTCAATAAAACGGTCCGATAGTGTAGATTTACCATGATCGATATGTGCAATGATTGAAAAATTTCTGATGTGTTGCATCTATGCCTTAAGCCCTAATGAAGATTGCGCTATAAAATACGGTAAAAAGAGCCCTAAAGGGCCTTGAAGCCGCCTAAAAACCTTGTTGATCGTACACTATTCCGCCTCTCAGGCCAAATGGAATAGGATATTTTGCGGGCTATTCCATTGTCAGTTTGTTAGATAACAACATTATATTCGCGACTGCTACTTATGATAAACTGTTTGCCTATTTTACAGACGGGTTTTCTCGTGTCACAAGCGCAACCTACAAAAACAGAACACTATGATTTATTGATTATTGGCGCTGGCGGTGCAGGCCTAAGTATGGCCTTACACTGCGCCAACTTTGCACGTGTTTGCGTATTGAGCAAGGGTTCCATCAGCCAAGGCGCAACCCAATGGGCCCAAGGTGGTATTGCCGCTGTATTCGACGCCTCAGACAGCTTTGATGCCCATATGCACGATACTTTAGAAACAGGCGCGGGTTTGTGTGATGATGCCGTTGTCCGCATGGTTGTAGAAAATGCACCCAACGCGATTCACTGGCTAGATAAACTAGGGGTAGGTTTTACACGCACGGCCGCGCCACCACATCCGTTTCACCTGACACGTGAGGGCGGCCATACGCATCGACGCGTTGTGCACACACAAGACGCTACAGGTCGTGCGGTACATCATGGTCTGTTGGCAACAGCTCAAAAGCATCCAAATATCCACTTGCGTCCAAACACCATGGCTGTGGACTTAATCATTGATCCCAATACCCATGCGTGCACTGGGGCGTATGTTTTGAACACAAAAACCCAATACGTGCACACCATATCGGCACGCGCTGTTGTGTTGGCGACCGGAGGCGCAAGCCGTGCTTACCTGTATTCCACCAACCCTGATGTGGCCAGTGGTGACGGCATTGCGCTCGCCTGGCGCGCTGGATGTCGCATTGTGAATTTAGAGTTCAACCAATTTCATCCCACTTGCCTTTACCACCCTACCAGCCAAGCATTCTTGTTAACTGAAGCCTTGCGTGGTGAAGGGGCCTATTTAAGAAACCTGCACGGCACGCGGTTTATGCACGCACATGACGCGCGCGGCGAGCTAGCGCCGCGCGACATTGTTGCTCGAGCCATCGACCATGAATTAAAACGCACAGGTGATGCTTATGTATTGCTAGACATTCAGCATAAATCTAAAGATTTTATCCGCAGCCACTTCCCCAACATTTATCAGCATTGTTTAGATTTAGGTTATGACATGACGCTGCAAAGCGTGCCAGTTGTACCCGCAGCTCACTACACCTGTGGTGGAATACAGAGTGATGATATGGGCCGCACAGACATTCCAAACCTATATGCCATTGGCGAAACGGCCCATACAGGGTTACATGGAGCAAACCGCTTGGCCAGCAACTCTTTGTTGGAGTGTGTGGTATTTGCTGAACGCGCAGCCAAGCATTTTGAGCAGGTTTGGTCAGATATCATGCCTCCGAATGCCCCGGCCATTTGGGATGACACCAAAGTAGTTTCACAGTCTGAAGCGGTATTGATTGCACATAATTGGGATGAATTGCGTCGTACTTTATGGGACTACGTCGGTATTGTCCGCTCTTTAGATCGCCTAGAACAAGCAAAGAAACGTTGTGCGCTCATTCTGGACGAGGTACAACAACATTACGCACGCTATAGAGTTACGCCCGATTTACTCGAATTGCGGAACTTGGCAACCGTCGCTCATCTGATTGTAGCGTCCAGCCAAATGCGGCGTGAAAGTCGCGGCTTACACTATTTAATTGACCATCCTGAAGCCAAACCCGGCCCAGCCCAACATACTATATTGAAGCGAGACGTCAAAATTAAATTATTTTCTCGCATACTCTCGAATGGTACGCGCAATCACTTGATAGCCTTCAGGGGGTTGCCCATGTCCCATCAGCCATCTAAACAGTTCGGGATCGTCTGCGGTCAGTAAATCTTCAAAATCATTTTTTAGGGCGTCATTTAAACTGTTATACTGTTGTTCTAGAAATGGGATGAGCATGAGATCTAATTCCAGCATACCTCTTCGGCAGCCCCAGTGCAGTCGCTTTTGGTGTGTCTCTTCCATGAAATAAATCCTGTGATCATCGCTCAGCGTAGTGTACCAAGGTTGGATATGTATTTAAAGGTTAGTCATGTTACATAGTTCTTTACCGTTTCAACGCATCCATGTCACTGGAAAAGATGCTGCGACCTTTTTACAAGGCCAGTTCACCATAGATGTGACGACCCTATTACCTGGGCAAACCCATCTTTCTGCATACTGTTCCGCCAAAGGTAAAGTACAAACCACTTTTTGGATTACAGGCCAAGGCAATGATTTTATAATTATCGTTCCACAATCTACCGTCAAGCTACAAATGGAATTATTGAAACGTTATGCCCTTTTTTCAAAGGTTAGCATTACGTTAGATGCCTCGCCTGTTTATGGCACCAGACAACCAAAAAATGAAAGTTCCAGCATTTGCTTAGCCAATAGTACACGCTGCTTTAGTACCGAGCCATCGGATGACAGCTTATCTCCGAAAGATTGGGCAGCAGCAGACATTGAAGAAGGCTTTGTACTGCTAGACCTGTGCTTGTCGGATACCCTATTCCCTCATTACTTAAATCTTGTCGCGCTAGGTGGTATTGGCTTTAAGAAAGGCTGTTATTTGGGGCAAGAAATCATTGCGCGTATGGAATATCGCACAGAAATTAAACGCCATCTTTGTCACGCAACCGTCATTCAAGAGGGCGCCATCGCTCTTGGCGATAGCATACTGAATGAGCAAGGGGCTTCTATTGGTGTGTGGGTTGCAGGTCCTTGTACTAATAATGGTCAAACGACT
>JAZKAM010000172.1:9738-19210 GCA_040389145.1 Pseudomonadota bacterium | reverse complement strand
CCCGTAGGGCAATTACTCAGCGCGCCGAACGCGCGCCCGATCAAAAGCGTTGATGTGCCCGTATTTACCCCGGGCGCTTTTCAGTTCAGTGAATCACGAACAGGAGCACAACCAGACATGATTGCTAAAGTAGGTGAAGCACGAATTCAATTGCAGCAATGTATCTCAAGATGACCTGCGCCTAACCATATGTCGCACCTACTCTCCCATGCAACTCAGGACGCTCTTGCTTATTTTAGGCGGGGTTGCATTCCCTCAGGCTGCGGCGTAACTGATGGCTCATTCAAACCGTTCTGCGAACGCGGCAATGCTTGATTTAATACTGCACTTGGTCCTTCTGGACGAGCAGTTGTGGAGGTCATACCAGGGGTCGCTGCTGTAACGTTGCTTACAGCGTTACTCTCCTTATTCTTTGGTTGCCAGCCAAAAAGACCTGCAACCCAACGAAAGAAGGCAAGTATCGCATCACCAATTTTTTCAAAAAGCCCTCTACTGGCAGAATCACCTTTTTCGGGCGTTCTTTGTACTGTTTGAACAGGCAGCGTAAGGGATTCAGTTCTCTCTTTTTTAACAGCAGTTTCTAGGTCAGCTCTGTATTTTAAGTCAGGCTCATCTTCTTCGGCTTTGCTTCTGCATAACGCTTGCTTGAAATAATTTACCTCTGATAGGTCCTTATTAAATTCTTTATCACCAAGTACTGCTACATATGTCATTAAAAAAACATTAGGAGCATGTTCAAACGTCAACTTTTCTGCATCGGAATAATTTGCTGGTTTTTCTGAAAGTACTATTTTTTCTTTCACTATCCTATTATTCAAACGCATGTCGTATTGCTCATGCACAAATCGTTGCACGGACATAAGGATAGCGTCAATTTTTGAACCGTGAACAGTAGCATCGAACCCAGGCACGCCGCTAAGAGTGTTGTACACAAACTTAGTATTAAAGTCCTCACGGGTACGCACGATGTCGAGGTTATCACCCAAATTGACCAGAGTCCGGATGTACCGAAATGCTGGGATGTCACGCGCTTCGATCCCTATTGCTTTTAGTACCGTATCATATTCAGTCGGGTTGTCTTTAAATTCAATCACCTTCGAAAAAATATTCGCTGAGTCTTCATCCAATCCATAGCTTTGCAACAGCGTGTTACAGTTTTCGCCACTCTGTTTGTCCCACTTATCAACTCCCTCACCTTCTCGCGCCGAATCATGAACGAAGATCGTCAGTAAGATGAGACGAATGACCGATGCCTCATCCATTTTCACATGCTTGGCAATGGTTTGAATGGCATTATTCGCATAATCAGGCACGAGTTTCCGTAGAACCTCATGCATCAGCAACGTCCATATCGTGGCGCGGCTGGCATGCATCGCCCCATGTACTTGACGCTCAATCTTACCATCCCTCAATTCCAGTTTCTTCGGCTTTTTCGGATCAAAAGGTTGAAGGTAGTACTGCTCGGCACGGTTCTGAATCTGTTGGAAAAAATCGTCGTAACTGGGGATCGGCATGGATAACTCCTTCAGTTATGTGCAGCCTGGGTTTATCTCTCTGATTAATCTCTGCAATTGGCCCACTCATATCCGAAACGAAAGTTCGTTGTTCAGTGTATTATCTTGCATTGGTTCTCTAGCTATTTTTTATTATAGTAGTTTTTTCGAAAGATTATTCAGTGCATCTTCAACAACTTGAAAAATCCTTATTGAAAAAAGCCCAGTTTCCTGGGCTTTTATTTATTGATGATCGTTCTGCAGTCTCATGTGTGGGAATAAAATAACATCTCGAATCGAAGGTGCATTCGTCAGCAGCATGACCAACCGATCAATACCAATCCCTTCACCTGCGGTGGGTGGCAATCCATATTCCAATGCAGCAACGTAGTCTGCATCATAGTTCATAGCTTCATGATCGCCAGCTTCTTTTTGACGCACTTGCGCCAATAGTCGCTCTGCTTGATCTTCCGGATCATTTAATTCCGAAAAAGCATTCGCCAACTCACGGCCACCCACATAGAACTCAAAACGATCGGTCACGTAGGAGTCGCCATCAGACACGCGCGCTAATGGCGAAATTTCTGTGGGGTGTTTGGTAATAAAAGTAGGTTGCATTAACTTATCTTCAGCCGTGTGTTCAAATATGTCACACAAAAGTTTACCTGGGCCAGCATCTTCAGACACTTTCAGACCTAAGGATGTTGCAAATGCAGCCAAAGCGTCGCGGTCACGCAAGTCGTTACGATTAAAGCTTGGGTTGTAGTGCAATACTGCTTCTTCCATGCTTAATTGAGTAAATTGTTTGGAAAAATCCAAATGAATACCTTGGTATTCAAACTGTAGCGTTCCCAACACTTTTTGTGCCAAATGTCGCACCAGCGTTTCCGTTAACTCAATTAAGTCTTCATACGTAGCATAGCTTTGGTAGAACTCTAACATCGTAAATTCTGGGTTATGCCGTGTAGAAATACCTTCATTTCTAAAGTTACGATTGATTTCAAACACACGCTCAAAGCCACCCACCACCAGACGTTTTAAGTAGAGCTCTGGGGAAATACGTAAAAACATGGGCATATTAAGCGCATGATGATACGTTTCAAAAGGACGTGCTGCAGCACCGCCTGCAAGCGTTTGCATCATGGGTGTTTCCACTTCCATAAATTCACGTTCTAGAAAGAAGTTACGGATGGTTTGAATAATCAGCACGCGCGTCTGAAATACACGTCGCGTATCCGCATTGACCATCAAATCAACATAACGTTGCCGGTAACATTGCTCTTTATCTGCCAAACCATGATATTTTGGTAATGCTCGTAATGCTTTGGTCAATAATTCCACCGAAGTGACATGGATACTTAACTCGCCCGTTTTAGTTTTAAACAAGGTACCGGTGCAACCAATAAAATCACCCAAATCCCACGTTTTAAAGGTAGCGTAATGCTCTAGACCAATATCCTCTTGTCGTACATAGCATTGGATACGACCAGAGCGGTCTTGAACATGCACAAAGCTTGCTTTACCCATAACGCGGCACAGTACCATACGGCCTGCAACACGCACTGTATGTTTCATGGCCGTCAACTCTTCGGAAGTTTTTTCAGAATATTCCGCCAATATTACCTGCGCCAAAGCATCCGGTTTAAATGTGTTTGGATACGCTTGGGTAGATTGCCGCCAAACGTGAAGTTTTTGACGCCGTAGCGCAATCAACTCATTTTCGTCCTGCGGTTGTTCGTGCATTTCTTCTTTATGTTCGGACATTGTCGACACCTTGTTTCAAACTCTCTTCAATAAATTTATCCAATAAATCCCCATCCAGCATACCTTGGGTATTGGTGGTTTCATAGCCGGTACGTAAGTCTTTAACGCGCGAATCATCCAGCACATAGGAACGTATTTGGTAGCCCCATTCGATCAACTCTTTGCTTTCTTCTAAAGCAGTGGCATGCGCCATCTTTTTTGTCATTTCCAACTGATACAATCGTGCCTTTAATTGACTCATCGCTTCTGCACGGTTTCGATGCTGCGAGCGGTCACTTTGGCTTTGGACGACAATACCAGTCGGCATGTGTGTAATACGTATGGCGGAATCAGTTCGGTTTACATGCTGACCGCCCGCGCCACTGGCACGATAAGTATCTACGCGCAGGTCGGCAGGGTTAATCGTGATTTCTACAGAATCATCCACAATAGGTGTGACGAAGACTGCAGCAAAAGAAGTATGTCGGCGACTATTGGCATCAAAAGGAGACTTACGCACCAATCGATGCACACCACTTTCGGTCCGAGCCCAACCATAGGCACGCAAGCCTTCCAAGCGCACTGTCGCGCTTTTAATGCCTGCTACTTCACCAGGAGATGCTTCCATGAGGGTCGCTGTAAAGCCATGCTGATTTGCCCAACGCAGATACATACGTAGTAACATTTCTGCCCAATCCTGGGCTTCTGTGCCGCCAGAGCCCGCTTGAATCGTCAAATAAGCATCGTTCTCATCTAACGGGTTAGAAAACATTCTGGCTAGCTCGAGCTCGTTTAAGCGACGCTCCGCTTCTGCAAGCAAACCTTCTACTTCGGGTAAATTATCCGGATCGTCTTGAGATTCCGCTAATGCCAGCCAATCTGCCGCATCCAACAAGGATTGGGCTGTTTTTTCTAAATCGCCCAGCAATGTTTCCACTTGGGCTTTTTCTTGGGTGATTTTTTTTGCGGACTCAGGATTTTTCCATAGCTCAGGGTTTTCAAGCTCTGCGCTTAGTTCAGCGAGACGCTCCGCTTGCTGGTTGACGTCAAAGACACCCCCGAAGCGCTGCCAGACGTGATTCCCCACTCTGAATTCTGTTGTGTAAACCGCGTGTTTCCATGACCTTTACCTTGCCGCCAGCGGCATTCAACCCAAGCTGGTCATTCTAACATGTTCACTTTTGCCTCACTACCCATTAGGCGGCATAGCATAGCATGGCGTGCACCACAAATTAGTTAGTTTGCTTTGTTCTTTGTTTTTTAGTAAAGCCAGTGATAACCGAGAGGCTTCATGTTCTTGTCCATGAAGCCTCTCGCCGAAGCATTAGACGCCTCGACCGCGCCTGGTATTATTCACTTGCGCTTTTTGTTTGCGGTGCCGTTTTGCTAGAGAAGCAAAGGGGTTATCCGACGTACGGCAGCGAATTTGCAGCGGCGTACCCACCAATTTAAGTCCTGCACGGAATTGATTGTGGAGATACCGAATATAGGTATTGGGCAAAGATTCTGTTTGGTTACCATGCAGTACAATTTTGGGGGGCATATGACCACCGCAATGTGCATAACGTAGCTTAATGCGTCGCCCGCGGACCAAAGGTGGTGGATTGTGTGCCACTGCTCGGTTTAGCAGCTCCGTGAGTAATGACGTAGGTAGCGGACGCATCGCTGCTTTATATGCTTCAATAATATCAGCCCAAAGCACACCAACACCGGAGCCATGACGCGCTGAAATGGTACGTTGACGCGCAAAAGAGGCAAAGCGTAGACGATGTTCCAGATCATGTTGAACGGTTTTCTTTTGATCTTCCGGCAGATTGTCCCACTTGTTGATCACAATCACGAGCGAGCGGCCAGATTCAATCACAAAATCAAGCAAGTGCAAATCTTGCATCGTAAAGCCAAGAACTGCATCAATCAGGAATAAAACCACATGCGCTTGATCGATGGACTGTAAGCTTTTAACGACAGAGAAATGTTCAACACCCTCTTCCACCGATTGTTTTTTGCGAATACCAGCGGTATCGATGAGCGTATACTGTTGCCCCATCCGTTCGAAGTCTACACTGATGCTATCCCGTGTGGTGCCTGGTATCTCGCTGACAATCACACGCTCTTCGCCCAGCATCCGATTCATTAGGGTAGATTTTCCGGCATTGGGTTGCCCTATCAAGGCAACTTTAATCACACCCAGAGGTTTTTCTTCATCTTCTACAAGGGCGCTATCTTCTAGTAGTGTGTCATCGTCACCCACACCCTGTTCACTATCATCCACCTCTAGATCGGCAGTATCGCAAACAGGTGCATTAGGTAAACGGTCAAATGAGGACTCAAGAATATTTTCAATGCCGCGGGTATGAGCTGCTGATACATAACAAACATCGGAAAAGCCAAGCCGACTAAATTCCGCTGTGAGGTATTCTTCAGGCGCCGCGTCAATTTTGTTAACTACTAGGATACAGTGCTTGTTATGTTTACGCAGTGAACGAGCAATATTTTGGTCTTCTGCAATCACACCCTGTTTGGCATCGACCACAAATAGGACCACATCAGCCTCTTCGATGGCCAGCCAGCTTTGGTCTTGAGTCGCTTGCTGTATCGGCTGATTCGCCTTAGCCTCCAAGCCACCGGTGTCGATCACCACAAAGGGGTGATCGGCCCAGTTACCTTTCCCGTACTGTCGGTCTCTGGTCACGCCAGGCATATCCGCCACCAAGGCGCCACGGCACCCTGTTAACGCGTTAAAAATGGTGGACTTGCCCACATTGGGACGCCCGACTAGCGCAAAAACCGGAATCATATGGATATACCTAAGGCCCTTCAAATCGGGTCAAGCGACCCACAGCAGGCAAGTATACCAATAATCCATGAGTTTCGCATGGCAGCATAAGTAATCGGTCCGAAACGGCACTGGTCAACTGTCGATATCCGAGTATCTCCCCGGTATCTGCAGCCAAAGTAATGATATAGCCCTGATTATCTGACACCAATATATGGTTGCCCCGACGTAAGGGTGCAGATAAGCCACGCCCTTTCAGAGCCTCTTGGCGCCATAAAATAGTACCGCTGCTTTGCTCAAGGGAAACCAAGACATCCTCTGAGGTAGTCAAAAACAATTGCGTAATATTCGCATCCATGTTTTTAACACTCTCAACAGGCGCAGACCAAACCAACGTGCCATTACCCTTATTCAGCGCAACGGTTTGACCCTGGTAATTCACCGCAAATACCAAATCGTTTTGTACTAAGGGAGAAGCGACAACATCTGCCATCCGTTGAATGTCGGTACGGCCTTTAGGCTCAGATATAAACCGCTGCCATATGGTTTGACCGGTAGATAATTCGATGGCTGCGACAGCACCATCGGAATAACCCACGTAAGCAAAGTCGCCATCGACCGTAGGTGTGGCGCTGTTGTATAACATCAGTGCTGGCACATGATGTTCACCTTGCCAGCTCGCAGTACCGTCTGCTGCCCATAACTCCACGGTATTATCGTGGGTGAAGGTCAGCACACCCTGGCCTGTAGCTACAGGCGCTGCAAACAAACTGCTCGGCAGGTTACGCACCCAAGCCAGTTTGCCCTTTTGGTCCAACGCATAAAGTTTACCGTTTTTGGTGCCCAAATAGACTTGTTTACTATCGGCCCCAGGCGGCGAAGAAATTTTTACGGATAAATCATCGTGCCACAACACTTTGCCCGAAATTAAATCACGTGCTTCAACAAAGCCTGTGTCATCCGCAAGATAAACCCTATCCTTTTCCGTGGCACCGAAAATTTTTCCAGAAAAAGGTAAAGCGCTCTGTTCCCAAACCGTTTTAAACGGGTAGCCTGCCTGGGCACGAAGCTCAGGCAGGGAAGCGGCAGAGGAGTTTTGACGGTAGCTGCATCCAGTTAAAGCAGAGTAAACCCCTGCCATAACTAAAGCAGACGCAATTAGACGTCTCATAAAGTAATTCCCTCTAGTTTTCCGTATGATGTTTTGGTTCGAACGCGACGCCCAAATCTGCAAGTTTCATTTGCACCAAAGCAACTCGAGAATCAGAGCCGAGATCGTCCAAGTCCAGTGACGTTTTGTACGATTGAATGGCTAAATCTTTTTTGCCTTCCAGTACATACGCATCGCCCATCAATTCCGATTGCATGCTTAAGAACGTTGTTGTTTTTACGGATTTTAATTTATCCAGAGCACTGACAGCATCTTTGTTATTGAGATACAGACGCGCCATGCGTAGACGGGCTAAATCCGAAAACTCACCATGGTAAGATTCTGCAACCCAGTTCAAATGAGACAATGCATCATCATGTCGGCCTTCATCAAATGCCATTTTCGACAAAACAAGTGCCGCTGCTGAAGCATAATTCATGCTTGGGAATTCATCCATCAGTTCTTTAGCACGCAACTGAACGGTTTCCTTTTCACCTTCTTGTTGCGCATAAAGCATCATCACGTACGTGTCTGATGCACGGGTTTTCTGCACATCGGCATGGTGTTGCCAATATACCCAAGCGCCATACACGACAGCAGCCAACAAAGCAAAACGAATCACCGTTTTACCTGATTGTCGCCACCAACCCATCACGCGATCCAATTGTTCACGTTCTACATTATCCATTGTTCAGTCCTCCTTCCAAAAAATGCTCAGGCTGCAATGCCTGTACCGACAAGGTAGTCTGTGCGCCGTCATGACGCAAAGATTTTATCGATACTTGATCCAACTTCCATTCGTCCGGCCCTACTATGATGGCATAGGAGGCACCACTTTTGTCGGCTTTTTTAAACTGAGTTTTCCAGCTTCCGCCACCCAAGTGGGTGCGTAGGCGTAAGGTGGGTAATTGATTACGCAAACGTTCTGCCAAACGTTGTATTTCTGCTTCTGGCAAATCGACTGCGATAAGGTAGGCATCCACAGGGGGCCGCGCTGGCACTTGCGCCAATAGAAGCAACCGTTCCACCCCAACAGAACAACCAAAAGCAGGACATGCTTGCCCACCCAATTCTGCCACCAGGTTATCGTAACGTCCACCGGCACATACAGTCGACTGAGCACCCAGATGATCACTCACCCACTCAAATACCGTACCGGTATAGTAATCTAACCCGCGAACCAAACGATTGTCTACGCGATAAGCGATCCCCAATACATCTAAACCCGCTTTAAGCGCTTCAAAATGGCTTTTGGTGGCAGCATCCCAGAAATCAGCAAGACAAGGTGCTCCATCTAAGAGTGCCTGAGTAGTTTGGCTTTTACTGTCTAGGATGCGCAATGGGTTTTGTTCTAATCGACGTTGGCTGTCTTCATCCAAGCTCGCGTAGTGGACGCGTAGATAATCAACCAAAGCAGCTTTATAGTGCTGCCGGCTTTCCGGGCTGCCTAAAGCATTAATCAATAACTGTGGTTGTGGTATGCCGCACATACGCCATAGACGCTGACAAAGCGCTAACATTTCTAGCTCAACATCAGGTCCTGAGTAGGCAAACGCCTCTAAACCAAATTGATGAAACTGACGACTACGACCTTTTTGCGGACGTTCATGTCGAAACATGGGACCGGCATACCAGAGCCGTTGCCCTTCACCACGCAAAATCCCTGCCTCTAAACCAGCCCGCACGCATTGGGCGGTACCTTCTGGCCTTAGCGCTAAGGATTCGCCATTGCGATCTTCAAAGACATACATTTCTTTTTCGACGATATCCGTGACATCACCGATAGACCGTTTAAACAGAGCTGTCTTTTCAACCAAGGGCATGCGAATTTCTTCATAGCCATAGCAAGCCACGAGCTGGCGCCATTGTGCTTCAACCCACTGCCAGGCAGAAACTTCCGCCGGCAAAACATCGCTCATACCCCGAACGCTTTGAAATAATTCAGACAACTAAGTTACCTTGTAAAACCGTGCAAACGAATGAGCTCAGCTTATCGCGACTGAGCCCACGCGGCAAGTAAATCCTGCAGCCCTGCAGCAATCACCTTCGTCTACAAGGCAGTGAAGGTAAAGTGGTCTTTCTTAAAGTCTACTGCCACCGTCTGACCCGGTTTAAACTGGCCGGACAATAATTGCTGTGCCAAGGGGTTCTCAATTTCTTGACGAATCACACGTTTTAGCGGACGGGCGCCATAAACAGGATCGTAACCAGCCTCTGCCAAGTGGCGCAATGCTGGCTCGGTGATCGTAAACGGGTGATCACGACCTGCCAAACGCTTCTTAAGGTATTCAATTTGCACTGTGGCAATGG
>JAZKAM010000172.1:0-9668 GCA_040389145.1 Pseudomonadota bacterium | reverse complement strand
ATCCACACGGTTGATGAACTCTGGACGAAAATGCTGCAGCAATAGCATATTCAATTTTTCTTTCATTGTTTCATAATCATCTTGACCAAAACGTTCTTGGATCATTGAGGAGCCCAGGTTAGACGTCATGACAATCACACAGTTACGAAAGTCGACTGTGCGTCCTTGACCATCCGTCAAGCGACCATCATCGAGTACTTGCAACAGGATATTGAATACATCAGGGTGCGCTTTTTCAATTTCATCTAATAAAATGACACTATAAGGCCTACGACGAACAGCTTCTGTCAAATACCCCCCTTCTTCATAGCCTACGTAGCCGGGAGGCGCGCCGATTAAGCGGGCAACGGAGTGTTTTTCCATGAATTCAGACATATCAATGCGGATCATGGACGATTCTGTATCGAACAAAAATCCTGCCAGTGCTTTACATAACTCCGTTTTGCCCACACCCGTCGGCCCAAGAAACAAAAAGGACCCAATAGGGCGCTGCTCATCAGACAAACCTGCGCGAGAACGCCGAATGGCATTGGAAACAGCTGCAATACCTTCCTCTTGTCCGATAACGCGTTGGCCTAAAATTTTATCCATTTGTAGCAACTTGTCTCGCTCACCTTCTAGCATTTTGGATACAGGGATTCCGGTCCATCGAGATACCACCCCAGCAATCTCTTCAGCAGTGACGCGATTACGCAGTAGTGTCATTGGCTTGGCGCCCTCTTCCGCCATCACTTCCGCTAATTGCTTTTCTAACGCCGGGATTTTCCCATATTGCAGTTCAGACATTTTGCTTAAATCGCCGGTGCGTCGCGCAACATCCAACTGAG
Organism: Pseudomonadota bacterium; assembly: GCA_040389145.1. Lineage (GTDB taxonomy): Bacteria > Pseudomonadota > Gammaproteobacteria > Berkiellales > Berkiellaceae > JAZKAM01. The sequence continues at coordinate 8,841 of JAZKAM010000172.1, read as the reverse complement.
CGCGCAATTGCTCTAAGTTCTCTTTCATCTGTTGCGCACCCTTCAGACTAGACTTTTCTTTTTTCCAAATGGATTCAAGGCGCTGGTACTCAGTTTCTGTTTTTTTCAGATCGCCCTGCAGCTTTTCTAAACGCGCCTTACTGGATTCATCGGTTTCTTTTTTAAGGGCCTCACATTCAATTTTATACTGAATAATTTTCCGATCGAGCTGATCCATTTCTTCTGGTTTAGAATCAATCTCCATACGAATACGGCTGGCAGCCTCATCAATCGCATCAATCGCCTTATCCGGCAGATTACGATCCGTAATATAGCGATGCGTTAACGTTGTTGCCGCAACGATGGCACCATCAGCGATGTCCACCCCGTGGTGCACTTCATATTTTTCCTTCAAGCCCCGTAAAATAGCAACGGTATCCTCAACGGATGGCTCTTCTACCAATACTTTTTGGAAACGTCGTTCTAAGGCAGCATCTTTCTCAACATATTTCCGGTATTCATCCAATGTAGTTGCGCCGACGCAATGTAGTTCACCACGAGCAAGTGCAGGCTTTAACATATTACCCGCATCCATGGAGCCTTCGGCCTTACCAGCACCCACCAAAGTATGGAGTTCATCGATAAACAAAATAATATCGCCTTCTTGTTTACCCATTTCTTTTAAAACAGCCTTCAAACGCTCTTCAAAATCCCCACGAAATTTGGCACCCGCCAATAAAGCACCTAAATCTAAAGACAGGACGCGTTTGTTTTTTAATGACTCAGGCACCTGATTATCCACAATGCGCTGAGCTAACCCTTCCACAATGGCGGTTTTACCTACGCCAGGTTCACCAATCAGTACAGGGTTATTTTTGGTACGTCTGCCCAAAACCTGAATAACACGCCGAATTTCTACATCGCGACCAATCACCGGATCGGGCCGCTTTTTGGGGTCTGCCGCACGGGCGGTTAAATCGATACAATACTTATCCAGCGCACCGCGTTGAGATTCTGCATTGGGATTGTCCATAGTTTCTCCTTGTCGTTCTTGTGCAATACTGGTTAATAATGTGGCTTTTGTAATTCCGGCGTGTGCCAATGTTTTGGCAAGCGCATCTTCACCTTCGCACAATGCCAATAAAAATAATTCACCTGAAATATAAGTGTCTTTGTATTCTTTTGCCAATTTATCAGCACGATGCAGCGCATGCATGAACCGACTAGATCCGCGCAATTCGTGTGCCGCTGTTTGTGCTTGAGCAAACCGTCCAATTAATGCATCTAGGGCATTATGAAGTGGCGGTAAAGGAATATGTGCGCGTACAAGCAGCCGAGGAACGGTCCCGTCTTCACTGGCTAATAATGCCTTAAGCACGTGCTCTGGCTCTAAAACCGTATGGCGCTGCTGTAGCGCTTCGCTCTGGGCTATTTGTAGCGCTTGTTGGAATGCGTCGGTTAATTTATCTAAGCTCATTCAGGCCCTCAAAAGGAACTCAACTCATAGCTTAGATCATGGGGTTAAATTTATGTGTTTTCAAGACAGACCCGCCAATTGGGTTATACAGAAATTAATCCGCCGCTATCCAAATGGCCGTCCCTTGCCGCCCGGTTGGTGCAGCACAACGATGTGAATAAAAGAGATCGTTCTGCTCACGGGTGCAATACGGTGCAACGGCGATTTCTTTTACACCCTCAGCCAACAAAATATGTTGAGCGGCTTTTTGCAGATCGAACAAGTAGCCCCCTTCAGGATTACTTGTAAATGCCTGTTCCAGCACCGAGTTAGCCGCTAAGGCGGTGTCCTTCATATCTTGCTGCACCGCATAACATCGCCCACAGTGGCATGGGCCCAGCCAAGCCATCATTGGGCCATAATCGGCCAAGGCACGACAGGCGTTTTGTACCACCCCCTGCACCAACCCTCGCCAACCAGCATGCACAGCAGCGACACAGCGCTGTTCTTTGCTACACAGCAGGATGGGTAGACAGTCACCCGTCAATACAGAGCAGACTACCGACGATGCTGTAGTCCAAGCGCCATCAGCTTGTAATGCTGTACAAGCAGGCGCCGGTTCTGAAGCTTCGGTTATGAGTCGAACCACAGCAGTGCCGTGCACATGGTCCAATAATGGGATATTCGTAACGCCCATACGCTCTGCCCAAGCTGCCCGGTTGGCTGTAACATGCTCGGGGTTGTCTTGCGTATGGAATGCCAAGTTAAAACTATCCCAGGGCGCCAAGGAATGCCCTCCATGACGCGTACTGACATCGGTACGCACCCAATGGGGTGGCGCCGATGGCCAAATCACCGGGATTGTCCTCACGTACGCGTTGCCTCTTCTGTTCTAAAAGCAGCCAGCAAGCCTTCCAGATCTGCAGGAATCGGCGCGTCGCACTGAATCCATTCCTTTGATACCGGGTGTATAAAACTTAAACGGGCGGCATGTAAGGCTGGGCGCTGAAAGGCTGCTAAGGTATTACGCAACTCTAAAGAGCTCCCCCTAGGCAAACGCAATCCTCGACCGTACTCTTGATCTCCGACCAAAGGAAAGCCCAAGTGCGCCATGTGTACGCGAATTTGATGGGTACGGCCTGTTTCCAACCGTACGCGAAGCCAGGTTACATCACTAAAGCGTTCTAGCACCTGATAATGCGTGATGGCCTGTTTACCGGAAGGAACCACAGCCATTTTAACGCGCTCTTTCGGGTGACGACCTATGGGCGCATCCACCAAACCTGACTCGCGCAACAGACCATACACCAACGTGACATATTCACGATTCATGTCACGGGACTGTAAATGATTGACTAAAAAGGTATGGGCAGTTAGCGTTTTGGCCACCACCAATAACCCTGTGGTGCCTTTATCTAGGCGATGCACAATACCTGCGCGTGGCAACGTTGCCAAGCTCGGGCAATGAAACAATAAGCCGTTCAACAAAGTACCTTCCCAATTACCTGCACCGGGATGCACAACCACATCAGCATCTTTGTTGATGACCAGTACCTCATCATCTTCATAAGCAATATTGAGGGGCATTTCCTGGGGGACCATATGGTCCAAATTCTGCAGAACCACCCGAACGGAAAAAGGTGTGCCACCGACCACTTTGGTTTTAGGCAAACAACTTTGACCGTTCACCAAAATTTGGCCATTGCGTAGCCACTCAGTCAAGCGCGCACGTGAATGCTCCGGAAACAGCTGTGCCAAAGCGGCATCGATACGTAGCCCAGTCAATTCGTCTGGCAAAACGCCGTCATATTCAAAATCGTTCACGCCATCTTCGATGATTATATTATCTGTCATTATTTCTCTATTTCTCTTTTTGTATTGGGGCACCTTCGTACCCCTATTTATCACTGATCACTTTTAAAAATCTCGCGCTTCTTCTGTCACAACTTCGCCAAAGTTTTGCTTCTATGAACTTTAGCGGATCCCGTACTGTTTTCAGTACTCTTTGCATCCTCATCGTCAGAGCCGCACACCATAACAAAAGAACCCGCTGCAGATGAGGCGTGTTTTGATCCATCAGATTCTACCGAGCCTGCTTTTGGACTGCCAACGGCTTCTTGCGTATCCCCTGCGTCTGCTGCCACTAAAGTCAGGGAGGACGCTACACGGTCAGCATGTCTGAACACCTCAGGGAAGTGTTCTTCATACCTCAATGGGGGCACCTCTTCTGGAACAAAGACAGGCCTATCACCACTTGCTTGTCGTGATAGGCGTCTAGGTACAACCTCACCATAAACTGGCACATCCAGTGCCTCCCAACCAGGCTGACTAGGGTCAGGGCTGGGGACCTTCCTGTGGTCAGCGCTCGGTGCCTGTCCAAGCTCTTGATGGTCAGGCGGAATATCAATAACCACCGCATCAACCAGATGACCCGCAAAGCCTTGGGCCGGCATGGCAGGTGCATCCACCTCACCACCCTCTGCCTTTCGAAGTAATTCGCGGTACTGCTTCAGATACTCTAAAGCAGTATCACGCATTGTTTGGTTGGCAAACCAATATTCTCGAACAAAATCCTCTAACGTTCTATCATTTTTTCTGATGAGACTGAGCCAACCATCGTCTTGATACGTACCCAGCAGGACCTGTTTTTGTTCTGCTGAGCAGGCATTCCATAAAATCGTCAGGTGTTCGCCCGTTAGTGCTTTGGCATGCGTTGCGGTTAATCCACTCAGCCAGGGTGTACAACCCCTACGATCGCGTTGCATTAACGCGGCATCAAAATCTTTTGCCAGCTTCATTTTTTCAATAATGGCCGTCAATACACGCACATCGCCCTGCTCCATGGCGGCGTGCAAGGGGTTTTTACCCCAAATATCCTGTAGCGATAACGAAACGCCCCGATCAATCAACTGCTGAGCGATGCGTCCACAGTCATGTTTTGTGTCATCTTCAAACTTAGTTTTTCTGATGGCTACGTGTAATGCGGTTTCACCCGCATCATTTTGAATGTCTAATATGCGGAGGGGATCATCAAAGTAACCTTGATAATACGCATAAACGGCGGAAATAGCACGTAATCCACGTCGAAATTGACTCCACTCCCCATCCGCTCGATGATATTGATACCCTTCTAACATATGCTGGTACGCTTGAGTCAAATAGCCCCAATAGGAAGCATTCTCAGGGCTAGGGGCTGGCTTCATCTGCCCTTCTAGATGGTGCAGTAACGTTTCAAACACCTTTAAATTATTTTGTTCGGCCGCCATATGAAACGCGGTATGCCCCGCTTTCTTAGCATCCCTTACCCATAACCAAAGATTTTCTTGGAGGTGTGGGCCCAACGTGGTTTCGACATTATTGTCACCCACCGGCAAAATGTAGGGGGCTAGAGACATATCGGGTCTAAACATGAATAACTCCTCCTTGAGACGCACCACAGGGTATATATCATTAACGGAAAAAAGCTTAAGTTTTCTAGGAGGACTATAGCCTAAAACCCTGCCGCAAATCTCTTTTTGGCCATAAAAATCTTGAGCAATCTCTCAGATTTAAAGGTAGAAAGCTAAATATATCCATGCCTTCAGAAAAATTTTCGACAACTTTTGAGATAAATTGCATGTTGACTGTGGCTTAGATAGACTCAGGACCTAGGATTTTAGGGAAGAACCAGTCATGCGTAATTTAGTTTGCTTGATAATCTTGGGTAGCGTTCTGGCAGTGTCAGGGTGTGGTGGCAGTAACAAAAAAGCGCCGGAACAAAAATCGGCAGCCGCATTGTATAGTGAGGCTCGACTTAATATCACCCAGTCTGATTACGACCATGCGATAGAATCGCTGAATGCGATTGAAGCACGGTATCCCTTAGACCAACATGCCAGCAAAGCCTTGTTGGCCCTGGTATACGCAAACTTTATGAAAGAGGATTACACCTTAGCGCAAGCAACGTCTGAGCGCTTTATTCAGTTGTATCCTAAAAATCGTCATGTCGATTACGCGTACTATATGAAAGGCTTGTCCCACTATTTCGAGGACATTTTATACTTTGACCGGTATTTCGAAAAAACACGCGGTTATCGTGATATGACCCACTCACAAATGTCTTTTTTTGAGTTTGGGCAATTCATTAAACGATTTCCAGGCAGCCGTTATGCGCCCGATGCGCATAAACGCATGATTTTCTTACGCAACCAGCTGGCGGTTCATGAAATAGAAGCTGCAGATTATTATTACGACCGTGCCGCTTATGTGGCCGCAGCGCGTCGATATACTCGGGTGGTACTAGATTTTCACCAAACCACACAAGTACCGCAAGCACTGTATGGATTAAGCAAAACCTATGAACAAATGGGCTTAAAAGACTTAGCCAAAACCAGTGCAGACGTACTGCAATACAATTACCCCCAGTCAATCTGGGCACAAAAACTGAGCAAAACCAAGGAACAAAAATAGACCATGCGATACTCAAAAGCCTTTATTCAAACCAGCAAATCTGCACCTGCCGCAGAGCTCACTAGCCACCGCTTGATGTTACAAGCGGGTTTAATCCGACAAATGGGCTCTGGTCTTTATGCTTGGTTGCCTTTAGGCTATCGCGTGCTACAAAAAGTGTCGCAGGTTGTTCGGGAAGAAATGAACCGTGTCGGTGCCTTAGAAGTGTGCTTACCGCTCATTCAACCGGCAGACCTGTGGCAAGAAACGGGGCGTTGGGAAACCTTTGGTCCTTTGATGCTGACCATGACCGACCGTGCTGAACGAGAATATTGTTTTGGACCAACGCATGAAGAAATCGCGACGGATTTAATCCGCCGCGAAGTTCAAAGTTACAAACAACTGCCTATTTGTGTGTACCAAATTCAACCAAAGTTTCGTGACGAAATCCGCCCGCGCTTTGGTGTGATGCGTGCTCGTGAATTTTTGATGAAAGATGCATACTCCTTTCATTTCACCCCTGAATCCTTAGCCAGCACCTATCAAGCCATGCATGGCGCCTATTCCACTATTTTTACCCGCTTGGGCTTAAAGTTTCGCGTGGTATGGGCAGACTCTGGTGCCATTGGTGGTGAAAACTCTCAAGAATTTCACGTACTGGCCGACAGTGGCGAAGACACACTCGCCTATTGCCCGGACAGCGATTATGCAGCCAACTTAGAGCGTGCAACCAGTTTAGAACCAGAAATCATTCCAGAGGCCGCACAGCCCTTAGCAAAGATAAGCTGCCAAGCCACAAAGACACCTGAGCAATGCGCTTACTTGAAAATTGATGCTACGCGTGCCCTAAACACTTACCTAGTTCGGGGTAGTGACACACCCTATGTGCTGTTGTGCTTACGTTCAGACGACACGCTCAACGAAACCAAGGTACAAAACCTGCCACAGGTTGCAAAGCCTTTGACATTGTTACCGATCGATGAATATCCAAATCTGGGCCCTACGGGCTTTTTAGGCCCTATTGGCGTAGATTGTCCGGTACTGGTCGATCGCCGCGCCTATGCCATGCAAAATTTCATGACAGGCGCCAATGAAGCCAATCAATTATATCAGAACGCCAATTGGCAACGTGACTGCTCAACTGCGTTGGTCGTCGACATTCGTAACGTTTGTGCAGGCGATCAGAGCCCTGATGGTAAAGGCCCCTTAGCCTTATGCAAAGGTATTGAAGTCGGTCATATTTTCCAATTGGGTACCAAGTACAGCGAAGCCATGCATGCGAATGTGTTAAATGATGCTGGCACCAGCACCACTTTATCCATGGGTTGTTATGGTATTGGCGTGTCTCGTATCGTCGCCGCCTGTATCGAACAAAACCACGATGACCGCGGTATTATTTGGCCGGCTGGTCTTGCGCCCTATCAGGTGGTCATCATCCCGATGCAACGTGACCGTTCTCCTGAAGTCCAAGCGGCAAGCGATACGCTGTATGATGAACTCACCAAACTTGGCATTGATGTATTGTATGACGACCGCGATGAGCGGCCTGGTGCAATGTTTGCGGATGCAGACTTATTGGGCATTCCCCACCGCGTTGTGATTAGCCAAAAATCTATGGCAGCGGGCATGTTTGAATATAAAGGCAGAACGGATGCAGCACCACAACTTCATCCACAAGAGAGCTTTGTGTCATGGCTGCAGGATAAGTTGAAATAAATTATTTCGTCGTTCGAAATAAGACCATCTTAGTAGCGTTTTCTATAAAACCCCCAATTTTTAGGTTGGGGGTACGGAATTTTAGAATCGACAAGTCATATAATCATCAAATTCGGTGATTTGACCATGTTTTGCATACATGTAAAAAGAATATGCGCCAAATGTGAGAACAGTTTCTATCATAAAAGGATAGGCCGCCACAATAAGCGACGCTAATGCAGGCAGAAAACCGCCAGAGACCAATTCCATTTCTTTTGCATCCAAAACTTTCACGGTTTTGAATCCTTCAAAAAATTTACTTATTTGTTGATTTGTGACTCTAGTTTTTCAACGCGTTCAATAATATGCAAAGCGACTTCGCGCTCTAAATTGTAGATTTTTGTAATACGTTCTGTCGTCTTAACCCCAACATCGGACTATATATGCAATAGCTGATCGCTATTGCATATAGCGCTGAAGTTCTGCCTTGGTTACTGAGCCAACAAACGGACCAATGAACTTTCCATTTGGGTCAATGATGTACGTAGTTGGCAGACGATCGACCCGCCCCACTACGTTCGTTAAAGAGTCTGGTGCGGATTTCAACAAAGGATAATTAGCATGAACTGACGTACGCCATGTATCTAGCTCAGCTTGTTTTACAGGTACGGCAGAAATGCCGATCACTTTCACACCCAAGGCAGATAATTCATTTAACTCTGGCACTTCGTGCTTACAATAACCGCACCAGCTCGCCCAATAATTGACTACGACCCACTGACCAGGATGATGCCAATCAAGTGACGCAGATTCTTGTTGGATAAGTGTACTGCTATCCGCCTTTACAGTTTGAGGAGCATCGTTTTTATCGTCTGAAGAACCTCCACAGGCTGACAGACAAACGAGACCGCATAAAAACATAGTGCAAGTAATAATTTTTGTTTGTTGGTACAGAGAGTTTTGCATGATCATCTTCCCTTTAATTCCTTTTTCCATAGCATCAGCTAGAAAGCTATCAGCGATCCGCCTTAAGGAGACCTACGGAGGTTCCTTGGGGGCTGGTCGGTGGTAGCTCTGGCGTATTATGTACTTCTGATCTGGCGGGTGTAGCGTCTTTATCAACGGACGTTACAACAGTAACTGGAACAGTTACCGCCTCTCGAGAAAGCATACGGGCTACAAATTGCACAGGCCTTGTCTCACTTAAAGCGTGTAGCCCAGGTTCAACCCATTGAGCCCATGCGGTTGGTGTTGCTTGCTCTGGTTGGGGAGGGACACCAGGA
>JAZKAM010000171.1:0-2991 GCA_040389145.1 Pseudomonadota bacterium | reverse complement strand
GGCGGATACAACCAACGCGTGTGTATATCCCGTAGCCGATGAACGCAACATCAAATTGTCATATAGCGTTAAATGGGTAATCCAAATTGAATGCTGCGGCATATAGCCCAGTTGACGTAACCGCCATTGTGCTTTCTGAAGCTCAGACCATGCCGCTGTATGTTCACCGTGATAATAAAGGTACCCGCCATCCGGCTGGTCCATTAATGCAAACAGCGACAACAACGTCGTCTTTCCTATCCCCGAAGGCCCCAATAGCGCAACAAGACGGCCGGATGGCAAGGACAACGAAACCTCTTGAAAGACAAAATGCGCCATATCTCTGTGTTTTTTAGCAAGGCGTTCCGCAACAAGAACAACGTCAACCGGCATCGTGCACCATTACCCTTGCTTGCACACTATAACCAATGCGCCATGAAACATCTTTTGGCAATGTTAACAGCGTACGCGCTTCATACAATGCCAAACCATTGGCATCAAAGGTAGGTAATGGATCGATGCCCAACCACTCCGCTGTTTGATTGTGTAAATTAAGCGCCGGGATGCTCATGGATACGCGTGGATGATATGGCAGTTTCGCCACTTCATACTCATCTAAACGCAGCATCACATAGGCACGATTCAATTCTGCAACCATCGCAATTGGCGGTGTTTTCCACAGCGCTGCCTCTTGCTCAGGTACCGGCCATAGGCGACCAGAAGCGGCTGCTTTGTACTCTAGTTGTTCACTCAAACGCTCCAGCTGCCCATGCTGCGCGTCTAAAGTCGACAATAGTTGCTCAGCCTCTGTTAAGGAAGCCGCCTGCAAAACTCGATTTAATTCCGTATGTCGTCGCTCTGCCCATTCATAACTTTCTTTCTGGGTTAAGCAAGCATCTTCATCTCGCAACCGCTCTTCGCCTGAAATCAAGCCTAAAGAATACAAATGATTACTCTGCTCAGCGCGTGAACAAGCGCGTATTTTCAATCGCTCACTTTGTGCTAACTGATGGCGCGCCTGGGTCAATGTTTCTTGCTGTTCTGGATGTTTCAGCTCTAATACGCGTTGTTGTTGCGATAGGCGTGCTTGATGGTTTTGCTCTAGCCATTGCGCCAAACTGGGGTGGGACCAACGAAATACAAGCTGCTCTTCCGCCACGATACTGCCATAAGGTACTAACTGAACCATCGTGGCACCTTCCACAGGTGCAGAAATCCAAACCAAAGGGTATGGTGCTAAATGGCCTAAAACAAACAATTCAGAAAATGTTGTCGATCCTGATGCTGGCAATGTCACCTTGACGTTAACGCCCTCAGCCTCAGGTATTGGATTTACCGCCAGAGGTAAGGTGCACGTGTGATCGGTGTACCGCAAAAACACAACCACGCACAAGAGACCTAGTAAACCCAGCCACGCAGTTATGCGCCAAATAGCCAGTTTTCCCATACCTCATCCAAGGTGCCATGATAGGTCTCCAACGCAACCCATGCCAGCACACACGCATTTTTAGCGTCTTGTATCGCGAGTTGATCCGCAACACTTTGCGCGCGCGCATTCAACCACTCATCCACAGACACGCGCTCTGCTGTCCATAGTGCCTGCATATGTTCTGTTTTTTTCAAGGATAAATCGGCGCGCGCTTCCACGACATTCAAAGATTCTTGCGCGTTTTGCCACTGCCGCACCAGCTGCGCAATTTGCGTCACATAGTTTTGATGCCATAGTATCTCGTCTTGCGTCAGCTTTTCTGCGTCCTGCTCTGCATAAAACTCTGCCGCGCGACGTGTAGCAACGCCGCCCCTAGGTGTACTCCACTCTACGCCAGTCCATACCCCTGGCACATATTCTTTTTCGTCCCCAGAACGCACGGAAAGATGCGTCCGCCAGTCCACGCGCGGCTTTTGTTCCGCTTGCGCCGAACGACGTAAAACGCGGTTGCGCAAATGGCGATAAGAAAACTCTTGCGCAGAATATGTATGGGTATCATCTTGATAACGACCCAGCATAGCCAATTGAATGGCTGGACGCGGTGGGGAATGCGCATGATTTGAAGGCAGCGCACGGCGTTCACCAGTCACATCACATAACGCCTCCCAAGCCAGCTTTTCTTCTTCGCGCGCACGTCCAAATTGCAATTGCTGGTCCATGACTTGAATATTTAAGGCCTCCAACTCAATTGGAGCACGTCGACCAGCCTGAACCCACTGCTGCATATCAGACAATAATTTTTGTGCTTGAGCCGCCGACTGGGTGAGCAGTTGCCGGCGACTTTGAGCGGAAAGCCAAGCATAATAACGCTCAATAGTTTCTTGAATAATTAGGTTATTTAACTGCTTCTTCTCCGCCACATTGAGGTGCACCCGCAATTCTTGCATTTCCAAAGCAGCATCTGCTGGCGGATGTCCTGATAAAGGTTGTCGCACTATTGCCATTAATTCAGGGCTACTAAAAGCGCTTGCTTCCGCCTGGACCGATAATTCAGTGCCAGAACGCAAACGTAGTAGTGCTTCGGAGATCACCGTCAGTTCCGGCGCCCCAATTGAACCACCCATACGTCCCGATAGTTGTGTTTGTGGCTGGAATTCTTCTGTTAATAGCCGACGCTCAAAATACAGCGCTTCCGTGTCCATATAATAGGCTTTCATCAAGGGGTGGTGCACTAAAGCTTGACGGATACTCTCAGATAGCGTAACTTGCTGCGCCCAAGCGGGTGCTGCCACTATAGTAAAGCAACATAAAGTCAGGCCGAAACGTAGCATAGCGGTTAACCGTCTTGTTATTGATTCGCCCGAAATCATGATACCATCTGGAGTTAAATTTTGGTCCATTTTCTCACAAAGAGGCCATCGATGGCTACTTCGCGATACTGGAATATCCTAAAACCGTGGGGAATGTGGGGCCTGGCCGCACTATTCTTTTTCTTGCACTACTATGTTCGTGTATCCCCTTCCGTAATCACAGCCGATCTCATGCGCGACTTTGCCGTGAGTGCCGCAGCCATTGGTAATTTA
>JAZKAM010000170.1:0-1965 GCA_040389145.1 Pseudomonadota bacterium | reverse complement strand
GCTTTAATTCCATTTAAGGAACGATTACAAATAGAATGGGATGATATGCTGTCACACCAATTGGCTCAACTCCAACCTCTTGAGTTTTTTTGGGCAGAGCTGCCAGATTTTTTCGAATGGTTGACAAGCGGCACTAGCACTAGCTCTAACTCCGACCGCCGATAAGATTGATCGGGGATTAGCTTATGTTAAATTTATAAGAAAAATCCAACTAAAGCAGTTGGTTGAAAGGCCAATTAATTTCTACCGCCCAGATCTTCTTCATCTATCGCCCTTCAAAAAAAACAATTTAGAACCAGTTTGCACTCAAGCATTGTGTAGCCCTACCACTTAGGTTACATTTGTTATTCTGTTTTTCGCCATGACCGCCAAGCGCAGAGAGGGACGCATTATGTTTCACGTTACAAGCCAGCAAACTCATTTCATAAAAGGTTTCGCTATTATTTTAATCTTTGTTTACCACTGCTTCGGCTTTCTCCAGCTTCAAAACTACTTATGTGGGCAAATAGGCGTTGAGCTATTTTTGATTGCTTCTGGATATGGCTTAGCCCAGTCTATCGACAAATACCCGAATGCTTTTTCTTTCATGAAAAAGAGAGTGACGCAACTTTTCCCGAAGTACCTGGTAACCCTTCTGGCCATATGTGCTGTATTTGGACATTTTTCATCAACAGACTTCTTGATGCACATCACCTTTCTAAATGGACTGTTCTCGCCCTACTTTTTTGGCATAGACAATGCGTTTTGGTTTATGTCGATGATATTCCTATGCTATCTGCTGGTTGCCATCGTTTGGCAACTGTCACTTGAACGGTTCTTTCTGCTGTTTGGCATAGGCCTCTATATCCTATTAACACAAGTATATAGCCATAATGACACCATCCTCACCCATCTTGTACTACGAATACCCACCTTTGTGTTTGCCTACTGGTTCAGCCGATTTTGGTGTACGCCCAATAGGCAATTCCTCAACCGAAACAACACGGCAGATGCCATAGCAGTGGTGGCATTTTATGTCACTGCCTACTTTTTTACGTTTGGATTATTTTACCACTTAGGCATCACCTTATCGCTTCTGAGTGTCCTATTCGCCTTATCCCGAATTACGCCCATCAATAAAGCCTGTACCTTGGTTGGCGTATACTCGTATGAAATCTACTTAGTACATGACCCTGCACTTAAGTACATTGCTCAAGTAATGGCCAGGGACAACGCGTTGCATGGCGCAACTCGGATTATTGTACTTTTTGTATCAGGAATCACACTGACCATTGCACTAACCTGTATCCTCGTTTATGGCTTTAAACTCTTCAGCAATCTAAAGTTAGCTGCAGCTAAACGGCTATTCAATGGAGTAGGAGTACGGTGATGCAGTTTCCAGATAGACCAGTCCCCATTCTGACACCACGCATACTTTTGCGCCCGCCTAAACCGGGCGATGGGCAAGCCATTTACGAAGCAGTTGTCGAATCTTTAGCTGAGCTTCGGCGTTTTATGCCTTGGGCTCAAGAAGAGCCACGAGTCCACCTTTCTGAAGCATTCGCATTCGAGGCTGCAGAAAGCTGGGCTGAATCCAGCAATACCACGTTATCCTTGCCCCTACTGATGTTCGACCGAACCACACATCGGTTTTTAGGCGGCACTGGATTCCACAACTTGAACTGGAAAGGCGGAATAGCTGAAATTGGCTATTGGCTACGCACTGCAGCAACAGGCAGAGGCTATATGTATGAAGCAGTGATTGCTCAAACCTACTATGCCTTTCATCAGCTCCATCTGAAACAGGTGGTCATCTCCTGTGATGTAAGCAACCACCTGAGTATGCGCATACCCGAGGCCTTGGGTTTCCGACTAGCAGCGACCCAGGCGGCTGAAAATAGCATCGCAAGCAGTCTGGATATGCGTTTTGTCCGCGAAAACACCCTAGGCTTACCAAAATCTGGCGTTTCTTGGTAGAAATTTTAC
>JAZKAM010000169.1:668-4886 GCA_040389145.1 Pseudomonadota bacterium | reverse complement strand
AACGTAACGCCATTAACCACAGCCGCATATTCAGCTGGATGGACCGGAACAAATCTTGGGGACGGCACCCACTTTTATAACAATCTTTATATGCGCGGCGAGGCTATAAATTTCAGAGCTGAGAACGTTAGCGCCGATTTTGTTTCTTCCTCTCAAAATCCCGGACGGATTGGTTACAATACTACTTCCGGATTGCTCATTTACGACACAGGCCTATCGGTTATAGCCGTTGGAGCGCAACACTCTGAAGTGGACACGGTTTGGAATGGCACAGACGTAACCAAGTCGGTTACCGTAAGTGGCGTTGCCGACGCTCGTAAAGCTATCTGGGTTCTAAAAGACAATACAAATAACTTTGAGCAAATGTATGTTAAGTTGACGCAAACTAACTCGACAACTGTGGTTATAGATGTAGAGACGCCACTTCCGGCAGGTTCCTACCGATTAATCGGATTACAATGAGGTTAGATCATGGCTAAGATTTATGGGCAGTTAGAAGTAGCACAAGCAGAGAACCTAGCATCTGACCCAGCGTCAACTGCTAGTGGCTATCTTTATTTCAACACTGTTTCGTTATTTATAAAATATTATAACGGGTCTGCATGGAAGAGTGTTGTTGACACAGATTCTGCCCAAGTCCTAACCGCTAAGAAATATTTAGGAGGAACAGCTTCGGCTACCGATGTCTTTGTTGACTCGAAAGACACGCTTGTAAATCTAACAGCACTACCAAGAATTCAAGCCGCGCATTACTACGACACAACCAACAACGCCATGGTTTATGACGACGGCACTTCTCTTATTGCCATAGCAGCTGCCGTAGATGCAAGCCCGACCCAAACCGGTAATGTCAATACGGTCCAGCAATCATTTGGTGGTTTGAAAAAATTTGAAGGCGGTCTAGCCGACACGGCTCTCATTAATCCAAGCGGCGCGGCGACAATTACACTGACTGATGCCGATAGAAGAATTCAATCTTTTAGCGGAGTAGGAGCTCTAATTACAATAGTTTTGCCAACAACAAATATAAAAGCCGGAGAACCTTGGAGCTTTTATATGAATGGTGGTCAATTATCATTTCAGGCTAGCGACACTTCACCATTGACCCAAGCCACAATTAATTCTGGAGCAGATCCGAATATTGTTGGTGATGAGGGTTCTGTCGTTTTGGTTCCAATCATTGACACACCTGTCACGGCTTCAGATTGGCGTGTACTGTCCGTGTATGAGCGCGGTATATGGGCTGGATCTCCTAGCGGAGCTCTTTTGGGTGGTGTGCCAGCAACGCTGCATGAGGGTCAATTTTCAAGAAATGACACACAAGTCATCGCTAGAGGAAGATTTTCAAGCGCAGAAGCGGCGCAATTAACTGTGACATCCGGTCAGGTTACTCTTCCTCATGCAAGCCAAAACTTTACAACTTCAGATCAACTTAGAGGAAGCGCCTTATTTAATGGCGCCCCATCTGGGGCTGAAAGAGTTCTGCTTTTCATGGTCGATATATTCGCCGGAACAGGCGGGACATCTAATAGTGTTGTTTTCAGTGTCCAAAACCAAAATGCTACCGGAACGATAAGCATTGGTTTCGAATTTATTCTTTATTACGATTTGAAAGTATAATGAATGTTCATGCACGTAAACAATGGTAAATGCCAGAAATGTCGCGAGATCATCGCGCGATATCCTGGATTTTGGCCAGCACTTTTGGAGTGGTTTAATACACTTCAAGGTGATCTTCCAGAAGTGCATGTCTCCTGCGCTGGACGTGGGCAAATGGACCAGGAAGCTTGTTTTTTACGTGGGGCTTCAAAGGCTCATTGGACTAAGTCGGCGCATAACTGGAATGTCGGGATGGACCTTTGGACGCATATAGAAGTTGAACCGAAAAATCTATATGACAAAACGGTTTTTAAAGAGATCGATCTTCATCGGCCTGATTGGATTGAATGGTATGGGGAAAAGGGTTCGACATTTGAAGAATTTCCTCATTTTCAGATAAAAGGTTGGCAAGAACTTTGTGATAAAGGCGTACTGCAACTAGTTGAATAAACCTCGGGGGTTTTATGAACTTTGTACTCAATTTTTTTCTAGCATCGGTTGGTCCATGGTTAGCAAAAAAACTTTTACAACCGCAAGTACTAGCGCAGCTTGGTTATGATCTTGTTGAATATTGGGTTAAAAGAAGTGACGCGAATGCACAAGACCCAAAATTTTTAGCCGATGTAAAGGCATACTTGGAGCTTAAATAATGCTGACACTATCTTATGGTTTCAAAAAGCCTCAGACCGGAGATAAGGGCTCACTATGGTTTCCGGCTCTTGAGGGTAATTTTCAGCAGCTAAATGATCATGACCATAATGGGTCAAACTCAGCACGGCTCACATCTTCGTCGGTTAGTGTTGTAACTCAGGCAATTGTAGCAGGGTCGTGGGTTGCTACCACTGGCGGTACTTATCGGCAACTTGTTACCATTGCTGGAGGACTTTTTTACGATGATTACCAAATCGGCGTGAAACTCACGGTTTTAGGTCATGTCATTTATCCGACGATAGAAAAAGTTTCAAATACTCAATTTTATATCTATACCAATGACAATACGCTCGATTACACAATTCTTTATTTGAGTTAAGATGGATATCTCGCCACTAACAATTGATAATTTTAACGGCGGAAAAACCGATTATTATATAAACGGTGCTCCGAATAAATTTAAAGATGCCGATAATCTTATCCTTATAAAGCACGGTCCCGACGGGAAGCTTTTTACTCGTCCAGGCTCTACCATTTACGACCCGATTAATTACCAGATCCCAGCCGGCGCTCAGCGTATTGGCACTCTAAAATTCTTTGAAAATGTGCTTCTTGTCCACTCTGCTAGGAATTTTTACTATATCGCTGGCGGTACCTATAACACTCTTTTAGGACCTACTGGTAATATGGTTTTCCCAGCGGGCACAACCACAAATAATGTGGTCTCTATTGGTACTTGGAATAGGCATCTTTTTGTAACTAATGACGCCTATACGAAACCGCAGAAGATTTTTATAAATAACTCTGGAGCTTTGCAACTTAGAACCGCAGGGCTTCCACCCCTAGCATCAGCTCCGGTGGTTACACATTCGGTGCGCTGTCTATTGTGGCCGATATCAACCGCTTCATCTACGAAGCGACCTATATGGTCAATTCAACAACTTTCATTGATTTTGGCCCCATCGGTGATAATGAGGTATTTGTTTCAAATGCCGATGCACCGGAAACCAATCCAAATAACATTACAGCCATTCCGGTTTTATCCAATGGCGTTATAGATAACTACGACACGGCTACCATAACCGTTTCCATCTATAGAACAACAAATGCTAGTTCAGACCCATTCTACCGGATTGGAGTTGTGACGAACGGTACGACGACATTCACGGACAATGTCTCGGATGCTTCAGCACAAAATACCGGTTCGCTTTTATATACAGAGGGCGGCGTTGTCGAAAATGACCCGCCACTTCCTTGTAAGGTTTTGCATGTAAACCAAAACTTGGGGTATTACGGCAATGTTAAAGAAGGATCTGAAATTCGTCCTAACCGTCTTTATCAGAGCGTTCCTGATGACATTGATAGTGTGCCTGCTACTTTTTTTATTGATCTCGACGATGAGATCGTCGGGATTTCTTCAGTTAATGATATCCCGGTTGTCTTCTGCAAGAAGTTCACATACCGAATCGACGGACAATTCGACGAACTCGGACGAGGCGGAATGAATCGGATGAAGATATCCGACACGGCCGGCTGTGTGTCCTCCCAAGGTATTGTGCAAACGCTTGAAGGGATTTATTGGGCTGGACAAGACGGCTTTTATTTTACCGACGGCTTTAAGGTCGTAAAGATCAATAAAGAGTGGAACAAGACCTATGCTAATCTTGTTGACACAAGCTCTAAAACACTTGCGCAGGTACGCATACAAGGCAAATACGATAGCTCAAACCGTAGAATATGGTGGAGCGTTTGGGAAGATGCTGGTAATTCTGACGTTGATAAATGCTATATCTTAGATCTTAACTGGGGATTGTCCGATGAAATGCCATTTTCCAGTGCTTCTAATGGGGTTAACTGGGCGCCAACTGCTATCGAGTTTGTTAACAATAATCTCATTCGCGCTGATAAACGTGGCTATCTATTTCAGCATAGTGCTGTCGTTTACACTGATCCTAAGATTAATACGCT
>JAZKAM010000169.1:0-658 GCA_040389145.1 Pseudomonadota bacterium | reverse complement strand
ATCTATAATTATCAAAGCTGCGCCTATAACTTTGGTACGGATTTCATCAGAAAATATGTAACCCGTGTCTCAACGGTGTGCCAAAATGAAACCGATTTGTCGCTTCAAATTGTTTCTAACAATGACGATTCTAGGCTTATTGGCAATCTTGCACCTATACGTTTTCGCGGTAATATTGTCTGGGGAGACCCTGATATTTATTGGGGTGATCCGCAGCTTGTTTGGGATAAGCTGGGATTGATTTCCGACTTTAGACGGTTTCCCGCCGGCAGCATGCGCTGTCTATATAAACAAATTTATTTAACCAACGCCTTTGTAGCGATTATAAATTCAGATCTTATAGGGGCGACTAATGTTAACGCCGGCGCTAAGACGGCGACACTGTTTAATGCTGGGCAATTTGATTGGCCGACAAACTCTGCCGATTATGTTCTAGCGTTTGAAAATGATAACTATGTAAACCAATATACGGTTACCGGTAGAACAAACGATGTTCTTACCTTTTTAGACCCAAAAGGAACGGCACCAAACGGTGTAAATGACTGGGTCCTGCGCGGATTTCCAAAGGGTGAGGTGATGAACCTTATCTCCTACACGATTAACTTCACAGCATTCGGCCGCACGCAAGATCACTTTAGCAAAGGTGAGACCGGAGAAG
>JAZKAM010000168.1:31901-32876 GCA_040389145.1 Pseudomonadota bacterium | reverse complement strand
AGGTCTTGTAATACATGCCAACCTTCATTTCCTTTGTTGAGGTAATGTTCATCTGCCCTTTTGCAAAGCTAACTGTATAGCGAGGCGGGGCAATTGCAATGTTTGCGGATGCTTCTCGTAAAGAAAGGGGCAGCGTCATTGTAAATGAGGGTATGTAGACTTTTGCAGATCTCGCATCAGGCCCAGATTCAGACCCAGACCCAAGTCCATGTTCCGCTTCAAGTTGCGGGTTGTCTGCCAACTCTTGCACCGATATATGTAATGCTGGGGTGGTAGTCGAAAAAGGTGTCTGAGCAGCAGGCTTAGCGGTCTTTGCAATCAAGGCGAAGGCGTTTCTTAGCGTTTGTCTCAACATAGTCATCTCCGTAAAAAAATACGATAACTATACCCATGCTTATTGCAACGGGTTATGGAATGGGTTCCTTAACCCATCCATGAGTACAACTCGCGCTGCATTGAATAATACGCCATTCCAACGTCAGCAGGGATAGCATAATCTCATCATATTAAAAAAACAATCTATTTTGATAACCCGCTGTGTTGCCTATTAATAGCAGGGCCTAACTCATTTACAGTGTTTTGACCAACAGTCACGAGCAGCGTCATTTACTGCGGCTGCTAACGCTTCGATGTCTTTTTGTGTAGCTGGTGCTTCAGTTTTTGGTGACACAGACAGTAAGGGGCGAAGTCTAAGGTTGCCATCCACACTACCATGGCGACAATAGGCCTCAAATCCTTCTTCCACCAGATGCCCATGCAATAGCTCCGTAAAGCGGTCGTGCTTGGGATCAGCGGTGGTAACCATAAGAATGCTCGTTGAATTGTTCGGCCTAACGCGTATGACCAGCCGGGTGAAATAGCGTTGGGTGTTTTGAACGACTTGTGACATCAAATTAGGGGCCGTAAGTGCTATCCGTTTCAACATATGCTTTTCCAATATCTTTGTTTACTCTTTTATTATAGAGCGCTCACTTA
>JAZKAM010000168.1:26332-31891 GCA_040389145.1 Pseudomonadota bacterium | reverse complement strand
TATGTGAGCGCTCTATAATATTAAAGCCAGGTAACTTGTTTCACTAGGTGTAATGCGTCATCTAGTCTTTATGCATCCAGCTCTTGCACCAACTGGAACTGGTTGCCATCTGGATCTGCAAACCGCACCATTTTCACATGCCCTGGAATTTCAAGCACTGTGCCAGTAAATGTCAGCCCTTTATTTTGGTAGACCGCCATAGCAGCGTCTAAGTCATCTACCGTCATGGTCATAATCGCGTTTTGGCCAGGCTGATCATTACACCCTTCTGGGTTATGCGGGCTTGCTTGCCCTACGCCCAGCATCATACCGCCTTCACTGCCCTTCAGTTCCATCCAGCCATATTCAGGCGCACAAGCGTCTATGCTTAACCCTAGGGTTTCTGAAAAAAACTTTTGGGATCGTTCAAAATCGTTCACGGTAATCCAAGCCAACTTCATTTTTTTTATCATAGTGGTTCCTGTGTGTTTCTGAGTAAAAAGTATTGGAAATTTCAGCTATCGTCTCATGCCAATTACCCTTCCGCAAGCGCCTTTCCAAACCCAAATGGGCAAATGCCGGAGCTACACCTATTCAAAGGCTGACAGCTATAGCTGTACCTTCATTTTCTTCACAGAGTGATTACGCGTATAATGGTCAGATTCACTCTTTTTTGCGGGTTTTGCCATGCTAGAACTACAAGATATCGAAATCACCATCGCGGGCAAAACCCTGATGCAAGGCGTTAATTTCAGCGTTTTCCCTAAGCGCGTCGTTGGACTGGTCGGTACCAACGGGAGCGGTAAATCTAGCCTTTTAGCCGTAATTATGGGGCAATTGTCACCTGCTGCAGGTGAGATTTTGTCGAAAAAGAACCTACGCCTTGTGGCATTAGAACAAGAAATACCCTCACTACCCCTTTCTGCGCTTGAGTACACCCTATCTGGCGATCAGCAGTTGTTTGCTGTGCTAAAAGGAATCGAGCAAGCAGAAGCCGATGGCGAAATGGAGCGTTTATCTGAGCTCTACATGGAATTAGATCAGATGAACGGCTATGACGCTGAAGCGCGGGCCGCCAAGATTTTAGTTGGTTTAGGTTTCCAAGAGCATGAATTGACCCAACAAATTGGCACCTTTTCTGGTGGCTGGCGGATGCGCTTAAATTTAGCCAAATGCCTGTTTACACCCAGTGATTTACTGCTACTCGATGAACCAACCAACCATTTGGATTTAGAAACCATATTGTGGCTGGAAAACTATATTAAAATGTACCCAGGTGGCATTTTGTTGGTATCGCATGACCGTGACTTCATGGACAACACCTGCACACACATTGCGCACATTCATCAAAAGACAGTAACCACCTATACTGGTAACTACTCCACATACGAAGAATTGCGTGCACAAGCCTTAGCTGCGCAACAGGCCCACTACGCTTCTCAGCAAACTTTGATTGCACAACAGTCGGTGTTTATCGATCGCTTCCGTTTCAAATCCAGTAAAGCACGACAAGTGCAAAGTCGGTTGAAAGCACTAGAGCGCATGGAAAAAGTGGCCCCTGTATTGGCAGACTCTCCGTTTAAGTTTTCCTTTTTCAAGAATGACCGCTTGCCTAACCCAATGATTACAGTGAGTAAGGCTGACTTTGGTTACGATCAAAGTGTCATTTTAAACAAGGTAAATTTAAGCATACACGCTGGCCAACGCATTGGGTTGCTTGGTATCAACGGCGCAGGTAAAAGTACGTACATTAAGAGCTTACTGGGCGTTATTAAACCCATTAAAGGCACCGTGGAACATGCTTCAGGCTTGCGCATTGGCTACTTCGCGCAACATCAAGTAGATGCCTTGCCACTAGATGATACCGCGGTCGAATGTTTGGCTTCCGTTGGTCACCCTAACGCTGACCGTTCAGGCTTAACATACTTGGGTAACTTTGGTTTTGGTAAAGAGCAAGCCTGCACCCGCGTAGGCACCTATTCCGGTGGAGAAAAGTCGCGATTGGCGCTTGCCTTACTCATCTATCAAAAACCCAACATTCTGTTTTTAGATGAACCTACCAACCATTTGGACTTGGAAATGCGCCAATCGCTCAGCATGGCATTACAAGACTACGATGGCACACTGATTCTGGTATCGCATGATCGCCAACTGATGCGGACATTGGTAGATGAACTGTTTATCATTGAAAGTGGCAATTTATCGATATTCCAAGGCTCTATAGATGATTACCATATTTAGTTATTAACCCCATAGCGTATACAGGAGTTGCCCATGTCACGTGTTCATACCCTACGTTCATTCCAAGGCGCTAATCCAACACTAGGTGAACGTGTTTTTGTTGATCCAACTGCAACAATCATTGGTACCGTAGCACTGGGTGACGACTGTAGTGTTTGGCCGATGGTGGTGATACGGGGTGACGTAAATTACATTCAAATTGGCCAACGAACCAACGTTCAAGATGGCTCTGTACTGCATGTATCCCATGCAGGTGACCATACCTCCCCTGAAGGCTTCCCTTTGGTCATTGGTGATGATGTGACCATTGGGCATAAGGTATTACTCCATGGGTGCACCATCGGGAGCCGTTGCTTAATTGGCATGGGTTCTTTGATTATGGATGGCGTAGTCGTTGAAGATGAAGTGATGATTGGCGCAAATACCTTGGTTACACCCGGTAAACGATTGGTGAGCGGGCATTTGTACATGGGCACCCCTGCAAAACAAGTGCGCCCATTAACAGAAGAAGAAATCCAATTCCTTACCTATAGCGCACGCCATTATTGCTCGCTTAAAGATAAGTATCTAGCTCAAGAAAAGTAGGGCTATTAACCAGGCGCTCTACATCACCACTTTGTAGCCTTAGCCTTAGCCTTAGCCTTAGCCTTAGCCTTATTTTAATTTTTGATGCCCTGCTCGCGTTGGCTCATTTGGTGCCAAGGTGTAGCGCATTGAAAAATCAATAGGTCGGTGAAGCATACCCTACACAAAGTTTCTCTTTATGTAACATACCGTTTACTTACGGTCCGATTTCACCTTTGTTCTGGCTTATTACTATACACTATGTTACTATTTATGTAACATAGTGTATAGACGGGTATTAACGCCATGCAACCCATGAGACGCTTAACCAATTGGCTTGCTGACAATACGAATGCTGAATTTTGTTTGTTTACACCGAATAATTTACGCGCATTATGTCCTGGGCTATCGGACAACGCTTTTCGCACGTTATTGACTCGAACTGTTCAAGCGGGCCATTTAGAGCGCATATGCCGCGGCATGTACAGATATCGGCGCAGTCCACTAAATGGGCTGGAGCTATTTCAGTGTGCAGCAATGCTGAGGGCCAACGCATTTAACTATATTAGCCTTGAAACTGCACTCAGTGATGCAGGCGTGATCTCCCAGATTCCGCTGCAATGGATTACCCTAATGTCGTCAGGCCGGAGCACAACCATTTCGTGTGGCAGATTTGGCACCATTGAATTCATACATACCAGTAAAAAGCCTACGCAAGTAATAGACCAACTTACTTATGACAGCCGCTGTGGATTATGGCGTGCCAGCGTACCTTTAGCGCTGAAGGATATGAAAGACACCCATAGAGATACGGATTTAATTGATTGGAGTGTGGCCGATGAATACATTTGATAAGCTAGTCGACGCGGCAATAAAGAATCAGCCTAACTTAGCCCTGCTGAAAGTGGTGGTTGAAAAAGAACTGCTTCATCATGACATTCTGCGAATTATGAGTCAAAACAACCTACTTGATCCGCTTACCTTTATTGGTGGAACTTGCTTGAGGTGTTGTTATGGAAGTCCCCGATTGAGTGAGGATTTAGATTTTACAGGCGGCGCTGATTTTACGCGCAATCAATTATCTATCATGGGGGAAATATTGATTGATAATTTATCAGAAAAATACCAACTTTTGGTGAAAGTAAGCGAACCAATCAAGGACTCCACGAATGTCAGCACTTGGAAGCTCAAAATTGAAACCAGACCAGGGCAAAGCGATATTCCAACACAACGCATTAATATTGATATTTGCTCAGTCACCTCGTACGAGATGCAACCAGCACGACTACTCAATCATTACCGAGTGGATATGGGTACCCGAGGGTTAGCGATTAATGCTCAAAGTCTTGAAGAAATATATACTGACAAGTTACTAGCCTTCGCTGGTCGGATAAATCGTATCAAATATCGCGATTTGTGGGACATCTTGTGGCTAGACCAGCAAGGAATAAAGCCACGGCTCGAGTTAATAAAAAATAAGCTTGATGAGCGCAACCTGAGCTTTAACCATTTTATCCAGACGTATGCAGAACGACGTGAATCACTGTCATCAGATCCCAGCATAAAATCCGGCTACAAGGCAGAAATGCAGCGTTTTTTGACTACCGAGGAAGTAGCACGCACTGTGGACAATGATGGGTTGTGGCTATTCCTAGTGGATCATATGGCTGATTTAGAACGCCAGATTAAGCGCCTCTATGGATGATGCCTCAGTCTACGATACAGACTGAGGATGCCAGGGATTCACTTTGCGTTCTTTTAGAGATACGTATCTAGCTCAAGAAAAGCAGGGCTATTAACCAAGCGCTCTACGTCTGGCATAACGCCGTGCCACCACGCAAACGCTTCTGCGCCTTGGTACACCAGCATGCCCCAACCATCTACAGCGCGCGCAGCGCCATTTTCTAACGCCCACTCTGTAAACATGGTTACGCCAGTAGCGGTGTAATTTAAATCATAAACAAAGGCGCCTTTTACTAAAGCTGCGGGAATTGGATATAAACCACGCCGCAAGCTACTGGCGTGAATCACCACATCAAATGGCTCTTGTTCTTCATCCATTCCGGAAAATTGCGCATCCGCATTTTTAATCATGCCCGCTGCATTTGCATGGGTGCGGTTATAAATGACTAATGCTTTAGGGTTCTTGGCGACTAGGCTGGGGAATATACTTTGCGCAGCGCCGCCAGCCCCTAGTAGCGCGACACGCGAACGGGACCAGTTAATGCCCAGACGTTCACAATCGCGAAAAAAAGCTTGGCTGTCGGTGCTGTGGCCAAGCCAGTGGCCACTTTCATGTTTGACGGTGTTCACACACTGGATACTGTATGCAGCTTCCGTATGTTGGGAACACAAGCCAAAGCCTTCAACCTTTAGTGGTGCTGTTAAACAGGCGCCAATACCACCTTCTGCTTGAAATTGTGCTAAGGCTTTGGATAAACCACCTGCTGGGCACTGAATCTTGCGGAATTCGAGTTGAATACCGCAAGATTCAGCAAAGGAGTGGTGTAACTTTGGAGAAAGCGAATGTGTGATGGGGTCACCAAACACCGCATACAATAATGTACTCATGCTAAAACCGATACATCCTGTAACCAATCCCTTGGCTGCAAGTACCGTGTGTATAACAGAGCTTCCGGTGACCCGGGCTCTGGTTTCCACTGATACCCCCACTGCACCACAGGGGGTAACGACATCAATATCGAATCGGTACGACCACCAGACTGGAGCCCAAACAAGGTGCCACGATCATAGACTAGATTAAATTCAACATAT
>JAZKAM010000168.1:20183-26322 GCA_040389145.1 Pseudomonadota bacterium | reverse complement strand
GGCCACGTCGGAAGCACTGGAAGTTTCGCTCATGGTCACCGTATTGTTGCACACTGCGTTTTTGGGCAATCGGCAAATACGCTGGGAGAAAGGAATCACCTACAGCTCTCATAAAAGCAAAAGATTGCTCAAAGCCACCCTCTTGCCAGTCATCAAAAAAGATACCACCAATACCCCGAGGCTCTTGGCGGTGTTTTAAATAAAGATATTCATCACACCAAGATTTTACGCGTGGATAAACCTGTGGCCCGAAAGGCTCGCATGCGTTTGCGGCAGTGCGGTGCCAATGGTAACAATCTTGGTCAAAGCCATAATATGGGGTCAAATCGTAACCGCCACCAAACCACCATGCCGTTTCTGTGGTAAAAAAGCGTACGTTCATGTGCGTGGTTGGCACATAAGGGTTCCATGGATGAAACACCATGGATAGGCCCACTGCTTCCCAAGGTTGGCCAGCAAGCTCTGGACGATGCGCTGTTGCTGAAGGCGGCAGGCTTGCACCCATCACGTGTGAATAATTCACACCTGCTTGTTCAAAAACGCGTCCATTGGTTAACACACACGTTAAGCCGCCACCGCCTTCTTGTCGGGTCCAAATATCTTTACGAAATTGACCAACACCATCCAATTGTTCCAGTGTTCGGGTGATCTCTTCTTGCAGGGTTAATAAATATACTTGGACTTCAGGAATTTTTTCTAACATGACCGCACCTTCTGTTGCGTTAAGGCATCAAAAATTGGCGTAGGGCCCAATTGCCCTCCTAATGCGCCCTCAACCACGCCGGCCACCGGCCACGTTAGGGCGGTACACTCTGCTAAGGTACGGAGCGGGGGCTGACCACTGATGTTCGCACTGGTAGAGATTAAAGCGCTGTCCGCTGCCAAACACAAGGCCTGGACTACAGGGTGGCTGCTAATCCGCACAGCAACACTATGGTATTGTCCGCGCAACAAAGGCGAACAGCTTTGAGTGCAAGGTAAAATCCAGGTCACCGGTCCAGGCCAAGTACCCGCTAAGTTAACCAATTGCTGCGCATTAAGTGCATCAAAGTTAACGTATGGGCTGAGTTGTGCCCAATTGGCCGCAATCAAAATGAAGCCTTTATTTTGATTGCGGCCTTTGATTGTCAGCACTGCAGTCAAGGCATCTTCCTGGCTAGGCAAGCAGCCCAAACCATACACCCCTTCTGTTGGGTAGACGATGGGCTTTCCCGCACGTAGGGCTACGGCAGCCTGGGCAGGGGAAAGCAGGTCAATCATTCTTTTGTAGGCTCCACAACCAAGGGCTCTGCAAAACCACATCCCTTTTGTGGACAAACACGTTCATCGCCTTTGCGCTTGGTCACTTTATGGGTGGTAATCGGCCAATGGCATTGTGGGCAAGGTTGTTCTACAGGCTCATTCCAAATGGCATATTTACATTCCGGGTACCCACTGCATGCAAAGAAAAATTTGCCATAACGGGACTTTCTTTTAACCAAGTTATGGGATTTGCAGATAGGACAAAGAACAGAGGTTTCATCTGGTTTGGTTAATGGCTCAATATACTTGCACTCGGGGTACTTGCTACACCCATAAAATTTACCAAATTTGCCGAAGCGCAGTAGCAATGGCGCACTACAAGTAGGGCAGGCTTTATCCACAGCCGGCGCTTCTGTGCCATCATCTGGGGTATCACCGATTGGGCGGGTATATTTACAAGTGGGGTATGAGTTACACCCAATAAACCGGCCATTACGGCCCAAGCGAATGGCCAAAGCATCGCCGCAGGTTGGGCATTTTTCATCAATTTGTTCTTGCGTGACATCGCTACGCTTTACGGTATCGGAAATTTTGTCCACTTGCTCTTTAAAGGGGTACCAAAATGACTTCATTACCTCGAGCCAAGACTTTTCATCGCGAGAAATCGCATCTAAATCGTCTTCTAAGCCTGCTGTAAAGTCACGACTTACATAAGCAGTAAAGTACGTATCTAAAAAGTGAGCGACAATACGGCCAACATCTGTAGGTTTAAAACGCTTCTTTTCAAGCTCTGCGTAACCGCGTTGCTGCAAGGTGCTGATAATGGTCGCATAAGTAGACGGCCGCCCAATACCATGTTCTTCCAAGGTTTTAACCAAACTTGCTTCCGTATAGCGTGGTGGTGGCTCTGTAAAATGTTGGGTACCCAATAGGCTTTTTAAGTCGACCTCTTGTCCCTTTTTGAGCGGAGGTAACCATTTAGCAGCCATCTCTTCACCTGCCGCACCCTCTTCAGCCTCTTCTTCATAAACCCGCATAAAACCAGGTTCTTTGACAACAGAGCCTAGCGCACGGAAGACGTGCTCGTCTTCCGTGCCCAAGTGTACTTGAACCGTCAATAATTGCGCTGGAATCATTTGGCAAGCAACGGCGCGACGCCAAATTAACTCATAAAGCTTAAACTGATCCGGTGTCAATGCAGATTTAACAGCTTCCGGGGTTACATCCACTACCGCAGGACGTATGGCTTCATGCGCCTCTTGGGCATTTTTAGACTTGGTTTTGTAAACCACGGGGGCATCTGGCACATAATCTGCACCAAATGCTTTGCCGATATACGCGCGGATTTCTGTTAAAGCAGTTTCAGACAAGTTCACGGAATCGGTACGCATATACGTAATTAAACCGACAGCGCCTTGACCAACATCCACCCCTTCGTACAGTTGCTGCGCGGTACGCATGGTACGCTGCGCCGTAAAGCCAAGACGTTTAGAGGCTTCTTGTTGCAAAGTGGAGGTGGTAAATGGTGCAGAGGGGTTACGTTTTCGGTTCTTTTCTGTGACTTCAAATACGGTTAGCGTTTTCTTAAACGCCTTTTTCAAGGTAGCCAACATAACATCGGCTTGTTCTTTATTGCCGATATCGTGGGCTTTAAGTTTCTTCCCGTCATATAAAACCAATTTGGCGGGGAATTCTTGTTTTTCAGATTCTAATGTTGCATGAATACCCCAGTATTCTACCGCAACAAACGCTTCAATTTCTTTTTCTCGATCGGCCAGCATAATCAACGCCGGGCTTTGAACACGCCCCGCTGACAAGCCGGGTCGCACCTTGCGCCACAATTGTGGCGACAAGGTGAAACCGACCAAGTAATCTAAAACACGGCGAGCCTGTTGGGCATGCACCAAAGACATCGAAATTTCACGAGGATTGGCAATGGCGTCACGCACAGCACCTTTAGTGATTTCGTTAAAGGCAACACGCTGGATGGTTTTTCCCTTCAGTAACCCTGCTTCTTGCATCATGGTAACCAAATGAAAAGCAATGGCCTCACCTTCACGGTCCGGATCCATCGCCAGGACAAAGGTATCTGACTTTTTCAAGGCATCCTGAATGGCTTGCACATGCTTTATGTTGCGCTCAATAGGCACATAATGCTGCGCAAACTCATTGTCCGGCTCTACGGCACCTTTTTTGGACAATAAATCACGTACATGTCCATAAGAAGCCATCACCCGAAAGCCTGGGCCCAAATATTTCGCAATCGTCTTACACTTTGCGGGTGACTCTACAACGACCAAAGTTGCCATCAGATCTCTTTATCCTCTTTATTTCATCAATGCCGAATGAGCGCGCCTTCCGTATCAAACAAGAAGCGCTCGGCCCAAGACACATAGGAAGGCGAGCTTTCACGGTTTAACACCACAAATGCGACGATCTGCTTGAAGTCCTCAAAACTGAGTTCATCAACCTGAATAGCCATCGCACGATCGATGATGATTTCACGTGCAGCAGAATCCAAGATCCCCATGCGCTCTAATTTATACAATAGACTACGTTCTGTTAACGAAAGTTTTTCACATTCAGCAGGCATAAACACACGTGTTACCAGCCGTTGGTCAAGTTGTAAACCATCTCGACCTGCTTCTAATTCACCTAAACCTTCAAGCCATACCAATGCTTTGTCAATTTCATCCACGTCAAAGCCCGCATGCTCCAATTCATCCGCCAAGTGCGCTTCATCTGGAAATGGAGATACGTTCACCATCATATAGTGATCGAATAGGAACTCTAAAATATCTAAAACCCCTTCCTTCATGGCAATCTCCTATCTAAGTTGACGAGCATGTCAAAAAATCTCTTTGCGTGCTGAGGAAGATATGGTGGCACGTTGAGCAATACCCAAGGCGATATGACCCAAGTCTGGATGCAGTTCTTCAAGAATATCCGCGACAGTTTCAACAAGCTTTGCTCCTTGCCGAATCAAAGCGTGGCACCCCCGGCTTAGGGGATCCCGAACAGGGCCTGGACGCGCAAACACTTCACGCCCTTGCTCTAAAGCATAGCGTGCGGTACATAAGGATCCACTTCTTTCCGCCGCTTCTACCACAAACACCCCTTGAGCAAGCCCACTGATGATCCGATTCCGTCGCGGAAACTGCGCCGGCCTTGGTCCAAACGACAAAGGTAACTCACTAACCCATGCACCACCTTTCTCAACAATCGCACTAGCCAGACGACTGTGTTCTCTAGGATAGATATTCCCTAATCCAGTACCCATAACTGCTAGGGTAACGCCACCAGCCATTAAGACGCCACGATGCGCTGCAGCATCTATGCCCCACGCCAAACCGCTCGTCACGGCCCATCCGGCGCACGCTAAGGCATGGGCAATTTCGTAAGCATCCCTCACGCCGTCTGCACTTGCCTTGCGTGCGCCCACCACGGCAACCTGGCGCATACCTAATGCCTTAAGTGACCCGTGGACGAACAATAGTGGCGGCGCCCCAACCGTGTGTGCCAACAAAACCGGGTACTCAGGCTCTGTAGCCAGCACCACATGGCACGCCGGCTGGGCCGCCCAAGCCAATACTTCATCCATCGAGGCATCATCTAAAGGTATGTGATGCAATTCACAGTAATGAGCCAGCGTGCCGTAGCGCGCCTTTATGGCCTCAAATTGGGCTATAGATGGGTATCGACTCCATGCCGCCAGCCAGGCGCGCTTCTCTAATGAAAATTCCATGCAACATAACCCACTAAAACCTTGACATCTTAAGCAAGTTTTCGCGAAGCAACAAGAGAGGATACACAATGAGTTAGATGACTTATTATTCTAGAGAGACAAATAAGCTGGGGGAAATGAGAGAAGCCGCCTAAAGCTAAGGTAAGCGTGCTGCAAGGATGCAGCACGCTTCTCTACAGTACAAGGATTAGGGTCTTTGCTTTTTTGTGTGTAGGGAATCTATGGACTTAGATGCAGCATCGCTTGTAATGACACCCGCCGCTAAAGTACCACTCTGAAGCACACAAGGCTGACGAAGGGCAGCCGAAGAGCCTAATGCTTGTTGTTCAGGAAGCAGAAGCGCTGCTGTTGGGGTATGGGGGGCGGAAGTTCCGCTTGTCCGCACGTCCAATGCAGCAACAAACGCCACAAATGGTGTAGCAAGCGCAAATAGCACGCCGAGGATCAGCAGAGAAGCGATATCCAAAACCCGACGCATCAGAGTATATTCGGCTTTGTCCGCCATTTCGCTTGAAAATAACCGTCGTAAAATGGATCCAAAAGGCAATTCAAACATTTTTTTGCGAAACACATCAGAGAATGTGCCTTCACTTTCAATAAGTATTTTTTCTTGACGTACATTCTGTGCCACAGGCGCAGAATGTACTACTGTGATCCTGCCATTGCTCGACGGTGCATCTTTCTGGTCCACAGCGACAACAGGCAGACTTGGTGCCTCAGCGGACACTCTAGATGTAACGAGCTCTCCAACCAATTCCTGCAATAGTGCTCTTGTTCTATCCGACAAAGGAAGCGTAAGGTTTGGTTCAGGCTGAGACAAAATAGTTGCTTGTAGCGCAAAATAGCGATCTTCATGGAAATGTGCCCCATAATAACTACGAGTTTTAGGGCCACTTAACGACTGAATCTCATCTATAAAACCAGAAAATACACTTGGGTTTTCTGAAGCATTATTAAGTGTCTCTTCTAGCCAGCAATAAGAGCGCTCCACCAAACTCATCGCATCATTTTTTTGATTTTCAGGACACATCCGATCAAGCAAAAAGAAAAATTTTGGATACTCAAAAACACATAAGAATACAATGTTTCGCAAACCTTCCATTTTCTTTTTGTATGCCAGACCCTTTTTGAGAAATTGGAGGAAAATCCACT
>JAZKAM010000168.1:9549-20173 GCA_040389145.1 Pseudomonadota bacterium | reverse complement strand
CGATGCATGACGGCCAGCAAAGAAAGGCCCCCAAAGCTCCTCAGGCTCTTCTATGGATATCGAAAAATCAAGCTCAACACCTTTAAACCAATCGAATATTCTGTTCGGCTTACTTGAAAAAACGTGGTCGCAAAAAAATAATTCACCAAAATTGTACAGTGCCTTTTTCAAGGGAATATTGTTTGCATCCACCACACCATTGTCTACAAAATCCCTCAGGGGCTCATCCAGCTGGTCAAAAAGGATGTTAATGAAATGCTTTAATCGTTGCGAATGCTCTAAAACGGTCCCATTAGAATTACCAGAAAGATCCAGGTCATTCTGCTTATACGGCAGAATTAATGCGGGAACACATATTTTAAAGCGCTGTTTAAGTTGTTCTACGCGGTCCCGTACATCACGGGTAAAAGGATTGGCAAAAGTTCCGTGGTACATATACCCTCGTCTGATATTGTTTCTTATACCTAGCATTCTAGTATATCAAATACCCATTGCACAGCTATGTCTTGTACATCATCTTTCGCTCCGCCGATGGTCATTTGAAACGAAGTTAAGACCTAACGATCAGCCTCGCAAGATCTCGCAGGATATTCCATCAACGGCAGCTCGGCCCACCACGTCCTCCCAGTGCTGCATCACTGGGTGTAGGGGTTGACGACAACACCTCTGATATTATCCAGCCTCGATCAGTCATGCCTACTCGCAGCAATAGCCGCGGCATCCAATCCCCTCTCGGGATATTTGGCATTGGCATAACGACAGACTCGACCACTGTACATATATTTTCTTTAACCCATTGGGGCTGCACCCCAAGCAACATAGCGTCAACGCGGGCTACGAGTGCTGCCCTGAAATGATCCGGTGCTGTTCCTTCTTCAGGTAAGAGAGGTTTTAGGGTACGCATAAAGTAGCATTCTTCGAGATCGCCCAAGCGCAGGTATTCTTGCACTTGTATTCTGAACCGCGCTGCATCTGTCACACCGCACAATACAAACAGTCTATCAGCACCCTCCACAACTGTTGGCTGCATGGAGGCATTATGGTTACACTTTTGCTCAAAACGTTCAAATCCAGCCGGAATTCCTGCATTCATACCTCGATCCATGTTCTTCTCCCAATATCCTTATATTCTTGTTTAACCTTTCCTCTCTCTATAAAGAAAGGCGGTAGGTTTACTCAAACTATTGTATTAAATGCCCCGTACTCATTATTGAAACACAAGCAGGTGACTGATAGGAAGTAAGTTTGAATCGATATACCGAATATCCCCTAAGAAACAAAGTAAGCCACTTAAGGGAATATTCTTTAACGTGAGCCGTTGCTGTATCGCATTACAGGTCTCGATTCACGCTGACCTTCAGCTACGGTAGCATCCTCCTGCATTGCTGAGGCCGCAACATGCCCACCCCTGGAATTAACCAAAACACCATTAAATCGCTGCGGTATATAAGGGGTAGAGACTGGATTTTGTGCACGCTTATCTTCAGGAACACGGACACTCCTCGATCCGGGCGAATATAATACTACTACTCGTTCTAGTAATTGTTCTGCCCTATGTTTATCACACAAGGCGAATGTTACGCTAAGCATCTGTACTGTGGGGTTGGTAGGTCTTCGCATAAAAAGTGCTCTCCAATAAAACAGGTATAAGTTTGGTTTGCTTCAGATAAATAGTTCGCGGCAACAATATACCTACGTAATCTCTAAAGCCAGCTTCTTACGTACCGTGTTTTGCTTTCTATGCCGTACCTGCCTACCCTCAGCTCAGCTAAACATATAACAAGCTACCCTCACAAGCCTACAGTTCCAGAGGTTATGCTTGAAATGCTACCGCTCATGCTTTCCCACCACAATTACCCTTAAACTTCTTATAAAAGCCATGAAACCTTTCTTAAAGGGCGCCCACAAGAATTGGAAAGTATTCAAAATAAGGTTGTACAACCAAAAAGAAATGGTGGCAGCTCATGGCCCAAACAGTCGTAATGGACGTCTCTTAACCTACTTCAGCGCGGGCAAAAAATTGAGCCATTGCGTTTGAAGCATCCGTGGGCTTAGTAATAACTGTGGGAATAAGGAAAAAGTGAAGACAGGAATATTCCACAAGGGCTCCGATGAGCCCTTGTAGTTATATTTTAGCGAGGACCTTTAGGTGTCGATGGCGATTTCGCGGCATCGGGGCTGGCTTGCGCTGCGTTGCCATTGGCTGGCTGACTTGGAGGGAATTTTCCAGTAGCGAGCCACGTCATAATGGAACGATTGGTCGCCTCATCTGCAGCCATACACACTATCGGTGCCCCGTTTATTTCCATATAACCTAAACTTATGCCTGGGGTGCTAGTGCTCGAACCTTGTGCCGCACCCTGCTTTGTATCTTTTTCATCTTTTCTCATTAGTTTTCTCCAGTTTTTGCCCAAAAATAATCTCAAAATATATATTGTACCCATAACGGGTTCCGGAAATATAACAGACTATAGAGAAAAGTCTACGCTTGCGAACTAAATCACGCCTTGATCCCTCTGTAGACTTGCCAAATATAGCTGGTATGCTTACTCTAATTCTTTTTTGGGGCTTTGGGCTATGAACATTGTTTTTGCGGGCACACCAGATTTTGCAGTACACGCGTTAAATGCGTTATATGCTGCTGGCCATACGGTAGTTGGTGTGTTTACCCAGCCCGATAAGCCACAAGGGCGCCATCAGCACCTAACGCCCAGTCCTGTAAAAGTCTGTGCACAACTCCATGGAACCCAAGTATTTCAGCCAAAATCATTAAAATCAGCTGAAGCTCAAGCCGAATTACGTCAACTTAATCCGGATGTAATGGTGGTTGCCGCCTACGGCCTCTTGTTACCCAAAGCTGTATTGGATATGCCAACATATGGTTGTATTAACATCCATGCATCATTATTACCACGGTGGCGTGGCGCATCTCCTATCACCCAAGCCATTCTAGCTGGCGATAGACAAGCAGGCGTTACCTTAATGGTCATGGATGAAGGCTTGGATACCGGCCCTATGATAGCCACACAGGCCTGTGCATTGGATGGCTCAGAAACAACGGGCAGTCTAACGGAACAACTAGCGCAAATGGGTTCCGATTTATTGATTAAAACACTACCGAATTTGGCGCATGCTTTAGAATATGCACAAATTCAGCCAAACATTGGTGTTATGCATGCGCCAAAAATACGGAAGGAAGAAGCGTGTATTAGCTGGGAGACCTCTGCAGTTGTGCTAGAAAGAAGACTCCGTGCGTTTGACCCTTGGCCCGGCAACTACAGCTATATAAATGAAGTGCGGCTCCAACTTTGGCAAGCCAGCGCTACAGACGTGTTAAGCACCACATCCCCGGGCACCATACAGTATGTAGACAACACACAAGTACTGGTAAGCTGCAATGATACTTGTCTTTCTCTGACAACCGTTCAGCTTGCAGGGAAAAAACGTGCCCCAATAAAGGAAATTTTGCGTGGTTACCCTAATTTGTTTGTTTTGGGTCAACGGTTTACAGTATCGGTGAACAGTGCTGGAACGTCTTCCACTTAATGCATCAAACATTTGAGAAGTTAGGGACTTCAGATTTGAAACGGCAGCCACCCTGGATGTGGTTAGATGCACGATATATTTAATTCGAGAATAAATAATTGTTTCTATATTTTGAACGGATATTCGTAAACCGAACTACAATATAATTTAGCCAAATGGTATGCTTGACGCCAAAATAGGCGTTCTTTAGATGTTTGAGGTGGTCTCCAGTGAAAAGAGAAAATGATCAGAATATGTTTAAAGCTATACAAGCTGCCAAGCACATAACAGAGACTGCTTTCAGCCACCTATCTCCAGATAGCCCTGTAAATACAACCACACTTGAAACGATCATGAGGGCCACAACCGCACGACAATTCGTTTCTTTTTTAGAAGAAGAAATTTTCGCGACAATGATAGATACGAAAGATTATTCGAAACAGTGTCAGGTAGTTCGCAGTCGTGCTGACAAAATTTTCGTTCCCACGGAATGCCGCCACATCAAACGCGACCTTGGCGGAAAGACTGACACCAAATCAATTTCTCCTGCTGCATCAAAGTCTTGTTTCTTTGAAGAGACATTTAAGGCTTATTTTAGGATGAAAGACTTAGAGCCAGGCGACTTTACATCAGAATTTGAAAAGCAATTTTCTATTTTTACCCTGGTTTCCATCATCCATCTTGCTTCATTTCTCGAAGAAACAACTCATTTTCGCAACCCCACTGACCATCAAGTATTTATTAAAAACTTAGGATTAATATTTTCCAATCCTCACTTCAAGAAATTGTTAGAAAGCAATGGTACAGAATTAAAGCATCTACTAAAGCAACTGCATGAACTTAATAGTCCTGTAGAAGAGTGGGTGACCAACAGCAGAAATATTGATACATACTTAAAAACATATTCTGAAACAATCACTAAAATTGAAAATTTGGAAAAAACCCTGGTTTTCAGGTTTTCCATGTCAAATGAAGATAAAGATAAAAATAAAAAAATCAATGCACAAATCGATGAATTACTGAAGACTATGACCAAGAAAATTGGCACAGAGTCAATACTCGATATGGTTACACAAAAACCATCGACCGTTGACCGCACAAAAACACCTTCAGCTCAATCGACTTTTAAAGGCCGAATGTTCGCTTTGCCACTTATTGGCTCTGCCCTTCAAGGACTGTTTGGCAGCACCAAACAGTCTTTTGGCAAACAATTACTAAATTGTGTCATTCTTTTACTGGCCAGCCCTTATGTTCTATTTGCCGCACTCTTTGTTGGTGTATCAAGTCTGGTTAAGCAAAGTGCTGTGATTGAACCTACCGCTGCTCCGAGAGTGGCGCCTGAAACCAGCTTTGAAAATGCACAAACTTCCCCAGAAGCCTTATTCGTGTCTACTCCTGCTCCTACACCACAAAAAACTCAGGCTGAAAAAATAGCTGAAGAACAGCAAAAACAACAAGAAATTGCAGCCTTAAAGGATAAAATTCTGGAAACCGATGGCTTGCTTGTTCAAGGCAATACGGTAATGGAAGCGCTGACAAATCTTTACAGTACTGTGTATCACTCAGCCTTCTCTGCAGACACACAGTTCGCTGATCCTGAAAGCCCAGCAGCCAGAATGGTACACCCTTTGCGTGTTGACGAATTTCGCAGAGCATGTGATGCACTAATGTCCTTTAAATCTCGGTGCAATACTTTTTCGCAAGGCGAAGCACTGCGTCTATCTACGCCAAAAATCACAAACTTCCATTCAACTAAAGAGTTTGCGCCTGCCAGGGAGGTGCTTGTAGCGGAAACCAGAGCAATCGAACTGCAATTATCTGTATTTAAACAAAGACTTGCGGAGCTCGTTCCAGAAAACACACCTACAGTACTTACTAAACAGTCGCCATAGTTGCGTTTAAATGCACCATTTGTTTAATTCAGGAACAAAAAAGCCTGCACTATTTATGTGGGCAGGCACTATAATGTAACTTAGTTAGATGGTAAAATTGCTAACTAAGGATGTATTTTTTAAATATTCTGTGGGGATGATTACAATGAAAAAACTCAATATAGCAACTAAAGCTGAAACAGATAAAACGTCCATGGCTTCAACTCAAGCAGGCTTTAAAAACCGGATGTTTGCTTTACCACTTATTGGTTCTGCGCTTAAAGGCCTGTTTGGCGACGCCAAACACTCTTTTGGCAAACAAGTACTGAACACTGTAATCCTTGTGGTGTGCAGTCCTTATCTTCTGTTTGCTTCACTCTTTATTGGTGTATCGAATTTATTTTCGCGAAGTGCTGCCGTTGACACTATTGTTGCTCCAGAAGTGAAATCGCCTGAACCCGGTTTCCCAGGCTTGCCAGTCACATCAACTGCTGCAAAGACTTCTGCTCCTACTTTAGCGG
The DNA here is from genome assembly GCA_040389145.1 of Pseudomonadota bacterium. GTDB lineage: Bacteria > Pseudomonadota > Gammaproteobacteria > Berkiellales > Berkiellaceae > JAZKAM01. Next base: position 14,256 of record JAZKAM010000168.1, on the reverse strand, counting down.
TCTCGCCTGCGCCGGGACCACAACAATTAAACGCCGAACAGGTGGCTGCAGAACAAGCGAAGCAACAAGAGATCGAGAATTTAAAGAAAGAGTACGGGGACACTAAAAATCTGGTAGATAGCATTAGTCAGGTAAAGAAGACCTTCGAAGCTTTTTTCAGTGCCCGTTGTGACGTCCGCGATGCGCACTGCCTCAATGATCTCCAAAAGGCAAAAGCTGAGCTTCCTGCTCCATTCCAGGCTTTTCGAGTAGCATGTGCCGCCCTTAAAGCATGTTCGCCAGCAAGCGTACCTAACGAAATAGAAGGAATTAACTCTTTCCCAGAAGATCTCGATACCCTAAGAACGATACGCATGGAGGATCTCATTTCTGCTCGTGAGGGAATGACAAACCTACTGAAACAACCTTAGAGGATGTAGTGGGACTTTATCGCGGAAACGCAGCACCTTCGCTCTAAAAATATCGACTCTATTTCCGCACACCTATTTTTAAAGCATATGCCGCGTCGCGGCATATGCTTTTTTTGGATATCTATTTTATGCGCCCCTAATTTAAGCCACAATGGTGCGAGTAGGTGGGGTTGCTATGAAAATTATCATTTTAGGTGCGGGTCAAGTCGGCAGCACTTTGGCGGAGTTGTTGGTCACTGAAAAACATGACATTACCGTAGTCGACCACGATACGGATCGGCTAATGAAACTACAGTCACGCATTGATATTCGCACCGTACCTGGTCATGCGCCAACACCCAGCACACTAAAGGCGGCAGGGGCTGCTGAAGCAGATATGCTGATTGCAGTGACCAATGCCGATGAAATCAACATGGTTGCATGCCAAGTTGCTTATACCTTGTTTCGTGTGCCCAAGAAAATTGCGCGCATTCGCTCCACCGACTACGCTGCACAGCAGCAATTATTCAAATCAGGGGCTTTCCCCATTGATGTTATTATCAGCCCAGAGCAAAAAGTCAGTAATTACATTTATCAGTTAATTACCCACCCAGAAGCGCTGCAAGTCTTAGATTTATGTCATGGCTTGTTAAAAGGGGTGGCACTTAAGTTGGATGCTCATTCCATTTTTTGTGGTCAAACACTGGAACAGGTATATCAACAGTTTCCCCCGAATACCGTCTTTATCCCCTTTGTACGTGGCCATAAGCCTGAAATTGCTTCCGGCAAAACACGGTTAGTACCGGGTATGGAGCTATTTTTACTCACATTACCTGAGTTAACCCGTGAAATAATCGCAAAGTTTCACCCGTTACACCCTGCATTTGAGCGCATCATACTGGCAGGGGGCGGAAATATCGGTCAACGTCTTGCCAGCGCCTTGGAATCTCAATACCACGTGAAGCTTATTGAACGCTCATCAGAACGCTGCAAAATACTATCCCAGCTCTTCCAAGAGGTGGTGGTATTACAGGGTGAGGCATCGGATGCTGAGCTGTTACTCAATGAAAATATCCAAAAAAGCCATGTGTTTTGCGCCATCACCAACAATGATGAAGCGAATGTCATGAGCGCTATGCTGGCCAAGCATTTGGGCGCAAAACACACCATGGCTTTAGTGAATAATTCGAGTTATTTGACACTCATTCAGCCAGGCAGCGTCGATACCCTCATTTCACCCCAACAAGCAACCATCAGCAGCCTACTATCCCATATCCGGCGTGGAGATATTGTCCAAGCACATGCCATTTATTGTGGAAATGCAGAATATCTTGAAATTATTGCGCATGGTGATAAACACAATTCCTCAATCATCCAACAGCGAATTTGTGATATCAAATTACCGCCAGCGACCATTATCGCTGCGGTAATTCAGGGTGGGCGCGTCATACTCAACCCAGCGCAGCATGTGGTCGCCCCTGAGGATCACCTATTAGTATTTGTGACAGACAAACGCTCCATTCATCGAACAGAGCAACTATTTCAAGTAAATGTAACCTATTTTTGAGGGTTTTATGGGTAATCCGACCATTTTTAAGTTGTGCGGCTTATTACTCCTATGTTTTTCACTGACCATGCTTCCTCCAATTGTGATCGACTGGTGCTACCAGGAATCCAGCGGCTATCCCTTTATTCAGTCGTTCATAGTAATGACTTTGTTGGGGTCAACGCTATGGTACCCATTTCGTCATACTCAATTAGAACTGCGCGGAAGGGATGCCTTTATGGTGGTTGTGCTATTTTGGGTAGCCTTGTCCCTGATTGGCGCTTTACCGTTTTTACTGTCCCTAGAGGCGGATATTTCCTTAACTGATGCTGTTTTTGAGTCAGTTTCTGGTATTACAGCTACGGGTGCCACCGTCTTATCGAAGTTAGAGGATCTGCCCCACAGCATTTTATATTATCGACAACAACTGCAATTCTTTGGTGGATTAGGGATTTTGATTTTGGCTGTAGCCATTATCCCAATGCTCGGCGTCGGAGGTATGCAGCTGTTCCGAGCAGATGCCTCTGGGCCTATTAAAGACAACAAAATGACGCCCCGCATCACTGAAACAGCGAAAGGCCTGTGGATAATTTATATTCTATTAACCCTACTGTGTGGCATTACGTATGTCAGCCTAGGTATGACGCCATTTGATGCACTGTGTTATGCATTTGGCACTATATCGACTGGCGGTTTTGCGCCATATGACAGTTCTTTTGCCCTATATAACACCGCCGCGCTCAAAACCGCCAGCATGATTTTTATGTTTTTAGCAGCGGTTAGCTTCCCGTTGCACTTTATTGCCATTCATCACCGACAACTACAGCATTATTGGCATGATGAAGAATTGCGCAGTTATGTATTTTTATTGGGTTTCTCTTTTATTCTTGCCATTCTATATTTGTCCTATCACCCTGTTGAATTCGCTATTTCCGACACGCTATTTCATATCGTTTCCTTTTCCACAACCACCGGTTATATGACATCCAATTACTCTGTTTTACCGGGGTTTTTACCACTTTTTCTATTTTTTCTCGCAATAATTGGCGGGTGCGCCGGCTCTACCAGTGGTGGCATTAAAGTTATTCGTTTAATCTTGTTACAAAAACAAGGATCGCGAGAAATTAAACGACTCATTCACCCCAATGGCATTTTTAGCATCCAGTATGGAAATACTGCCGTTTCCCCCACCATCACAGATGCCGTGTGGGGCTTTATCGCCGTCTATGGGGTGGTATTTTGCGTGCTACTGCTCTTATTGCTGTCCACGGAATCCGATTTCACCACTGCCTATGGCGCACTAATGGGCACTTTAAGTAATGCGGGCCCAGGTTTGGGGGACTGTGTAGACCATTATGGAAATTTACAACAAAGCAGCAAATGGATACTTAGCCTGGCCATGATTGCTGGGCGCCTTGAAATATTCACCTTATTAGTCTTCATTTCACCTCAGTTTTGGCGAAACTAGGGCAGGCCAGGCTACATTCACTCTGCAAAGCCGCGTATAATCAGGGCCATGTGTGTTCATAAGCCAGAAAAATGCTGACATTCCAAGAAATTCTTCAGCGCCTGCAAACGTATTGGGCGCAACACGGCTGTGCTGTTCTGCCTGCATTTGATATCGAAATGGGCGCCGGCACCTTCCATCCTGCTACCTTTTTGCGTGCTCTAGGGCCAGAGCCCTTCAGAGCAGCCTATATTCAGCCTTGCCGGCGCCCGTCAGATGGCCGATATGGGGAAAACCCCAATCGCCTTCAGCAGCACCATCAATTTCAGGTGATTTTGAAGCCTGTACCCGCCAACATCCAGGAACTATACCTGGGTTCTTTAGCGGCTTTAGGCCTATCTTTCCAAGACAATGATTTGCGCTTTGTCGAAGACAACTGGGAATCCCCAACACTTGGGGCGTGGGGCTTAGGGTGGGAAGTATGGCTCAATGGCATGGAAGTCACCCAATTCACCTATTTTCAGCAAATCGCAGGGCTTCCCTGTGAGCCAATCACCGGTGAAATCACTTATGGCCTAGAGCGCCTTGTCATGTCCTTGCAGGGTGTAGACAGCGTTTATGACTTAATGGGGTCAAAACATGATAGTTTTGCTTTGACTTATCGAGATTTATTTCATCAAAATGAGTATGAAATTTCTGTCCATAACTTTGAAAAAACCGATATTCCCCTGCTTTTTAAGCATTTTGATGATAATGAAGAGCGGGCTAAGGCATTATTGGCCGGAGAAAACCCTTTACCATTGCCCGCATACGAACATGTCTTAAAGGCATCCCACTTATTTAACCTGTTAGATGCCCGCGGTGCAATTTCCGTAACGGAACGCCAACGCTTTATTTTAAGGGTTCGGACGCTATCCCAAGCTGTAGCCGCAGCCTATATCGAATGCCGGAAAGCCCTAGATTTTCCTTTATGCCAAAACAATTCAGGATCGACTTAACATGAGCAAAACCGCCACATTACTCATAGAATTATTGACGGAAGAGCTGCCCGCCAAACATATTCCTGCTCTAGTTCAGGCTTTTTCTAGCCAAATTCTCGGCCTTTTTAGCCAATGGTCTGTTACCGTGGGTGCACATTCTGTGTTTGCTACCCCCAGAAGGTTGGCCTTGCTTATAGAGCAGGTGCCTTTTTCCCTGCCCAGCAAACAATCACGCAAGCGCGGCCCTATGATTACCGCTGGTGACACGCAAGGCCAATATGCCCCTGCAACACTAGGTTTTGCACGGTCTTGTGGCGTTACAGTTGCCGATTTACAGCAAGAAGC
>JAZKAM010000168.1:7334-9539 GCA_040389145.1 Pseudomonadota bacterium | reverse complement strand
TTGGGTTTTTGAAGAACAACAAGCTGCCCGCACATTGGCATCACAATTACAGGCAGAACTGCCCAAATTATTAGAAGCTCTGCCATCTGCAAAAAAAATGCGGTGGGATAATGAATTGCCTGCTTTTTTACGCCCTGTACATGGCTTAATGGTGTTGCATGGCAACACCATTTGTCCTGTCTCTGCTTTTGGCTGTACCAGCCGAAATCAAACAGAAGGGCACCGCTTTATGGCGCCTGGGTTAATTACCATACCTGAAGCCGACCAATATGAAGCTTTATTGAACAAAGCTCATGTGATATTGCGTCCAGAACAGCGCCAACAAGCCATTATCGAGCACTTAACCCAAAAGGCGGAAGCCTTAGGTTTAACGGTGCGTATCGATGTAGACCTATTGGAAGAGGTAACACACATTACCGAATGGCCAGAAATATTAGCTGCTTCTTTTGATGCCCATTTTCTGTCCTTGCCCGACGCCGTGCCCGTTACTGTGATGAAAGTGCACCAACGCTATTTCCCGTTGTTTCAAAAAAATGGCCAATTATCGAATCATTTTCTATTTGTAACCAATATTCACGCACCAAACCCCAAGGGCATTATTGCTGGAAACCAGCGCGTTATTCGCGCCCGCCTGTCTGATGCACAGTACTTTTTTAAAACCGACTTGCATACCACGCTTACGCATAAATCTGCAGGTTTAGCGCATATTCTGTTTCAAAAGCGTTTAGGCACATTGGCAGACAAAACTTACCGCATCGCAGCAATTGCGCCATTATTCGAGAAAACCAGTGGTTTTTCTGTCTCCTCGACTGAATTAAATCAAGCGGCGCTCTTATGTAAAGCGGATTTATGCACACTCATGGTTTCAGAGTTTCCTGAGCTTCAAGGCTTTATGGGTGCCCGGTATGCAGAACACGACAAACTACCAACAGCAGTCTGCCATGCCATTGAAGAGCATTATTACCCACGTTTTTCTGAGGATTCCCTACCAGCCAGCCCATTGGGTACGCTATTGGCTTTAGCCGATCGCCTAGACACACTATTGGGCTTTTTCGCCATTGGCGAACTACCGTCAGGTACTAAAGATCCCTTTGCCTTGCGGCGTGCGGCTGTCGGTTTGCTTAAAATATTGCTGGAAAAGGGCATATCACTCGATATTACCGCTGTTTTAACCGCCGCTGCCGCAAGTTATCCGATTACTGTGCCTGCCGGCACGGTTGAAACTTTGGTGCAATTTATTAAAGAGCGCCTAAAGGTATTATTTTCAGACTCAGGTTTTAGCCCGCAATTATCATTGGCAATTCTGAATACAACACATACTGAATTTAATCCGACAGAATTAAAACAGAAAATTGTTGTTCTGCACCAATTTATATCTGATGACGCTGCAACCCCTTTATTACAAGCAGCAAAACGCTTGGATAATATTTTGAAAAAGCAAACAACACGTTTTGTTTTGTCTCAAACTGTCGATTTTTCTGAGCCAGCTGAACATACTCTTTTTGCTGCCTACCAAAATTTATCCCAATCTTGGCCTAAATCACGCACGCCTGAAGCACAGTTACAGCTGCTGAATGCATGCGCTGAGCCCATCGCCAGCTTCTTTGAAGCGGTTATGGTTATGGCTGAAGACAAAACAGTCCGTGAGCGCCGCTTAGCCTTATTACAGGGATTCCACGACTATTTTTCTGATTTTGCGGAGTTTTCTGCACTATGAAGGTAGTTATTCTTGATAGAGATGGTGTGATTAATGTGGAATCTCCGGATTATATTAAATCCCCAGATGAATGGATCCCCATACCTGACAGTATTCAAGCCATTGCTGAGTTAACCGGCAAAGGCTACACCGTATGCGTGGCTACCAATCAGTCAGGCCTAGCGCGCGGCTATTTTGATATAGCCACACTGGATAAAATGCATCAAAAAATGCGGGATATTGTGGAAAAGGCGGGCGGGGTCATTGCCCATATTGCCTTTTGCCCACACGGCCCTGAAGCCGGCTGCCTGTGCCGCAAACCCAAGCCAGGGCTGCTGCATCAATTGGCCAAGGAAGGTGGCTTTGAATTAACCCCCAATGTGCCTTTTGTGGGCGATTCTTTACGGGATATCGAAGCAGCCCATGCCGCAGGTATTTTGCCTGTATTGCTCTGTAAACCGGACAAAAAACCAAACATGCCTTTTGCCTATGAATCATTTCCTACGCTC
>JAZKAM010000168.1:4844-7324 GCA_040389145.1 Pseudomonadota bacterium | reverse complement strand
TCCTGGCCACCCGTTAATAGAAAAAACCTACTCCTTAGGTATTTTAAGTTTCGATACAGGTCACACCACCAACTAAAGCCAATAAGCCCTCCTATCTCCATCACACATTTTAAGTTTTGTTCTGGGTCAAACCTTTCCTTTCTCCCAAACTATCACCCATCATCCGCCTTCAATGCATTTTAAGTTTCGATATAGGTCAGCGAAACATACGCTAACAGCACGCCAGATCTAGGTTGGGGTATTTTAAGTTTTGTTGTGGGTCAGGGCACAGAAACACGCTAAAACGCTCTTCATGCATTTTAAGTTTTGTTCTTGGTCAAAAATTTTTATGAATGAAAACAGTTAAAATCATCTAAATCGCTTAAAACCGCTCAAAAACGCGCTTGGCGGGCACCGCTAGCGCGTTCTTATGCGAAATCTATCTTAAGCCATTTAACGCCTTAGGTGTCCAAATTGGACGCATAAATTGCGTTTTGCTCAATAAACTCACGACGTGGTTCCACTTGGTCGCCCATCAGTGTAATAAACAGCTGATCCGCAGCAATAGCATCAGATACTTGCACCTGAAGCAAACGGCGGCCTGAAGGATCCATCGTTGTTTCCCAAAGTTGTTCGGCGTTCATCTCACCCAAGCCTTTGTAACGCTGGATTTGTTGGCCGCGTTTCGCTTGCTCTAACAACCAATCTACTGCCTGGCCAAAGGTGGGAAAGCGTTCTTGTCGCTCTCCACGCCGCACCGTTACACCCTGATTCCCCAATTGCTGCATTTGTGCCGCAAAAGCGGCAATGCGCGCATACTCAGATCCTGCAAAGAAATCTGAAGAGAAAACAGTCGTGGTGCTGATGCTGTGGTGGGTTAACGTCATTTGTGGGTACCAACGGTGGTTCTCAGAATCCCACAACACTTGGATCGCTGTTTGTTGCTCTGAAGAATCGGAGGTATCTGTTTTCTTTAACTGCAACAGCAATTGATCGACATACGCTTGTACTGTCGAACTGCCAGCCATATCCGCTACATCTAACGCTGGCACATAAAGCATGGCCTCCAATACCGATGTGGGGTACCGGCGGTTTACCCGACGCATTAATTGCTTTAACTCTAGATACCCACGCAACCAGCTATCTAAGACATCGTCTTTCAGAACAAAATCAGTTTGTTGTCCACGAATTTCCACATTATCAAGCGCCAAATTGGTTAGGTATTCAAACATGGCATCATCGTCTTTCATGTATTGAATTTGCTTGCCGCGCTGAACTCGATATAAGGGAGGTTGGGCAATATAGAGGTAACCTGATTCGATCAACTCAGGCAATTGACGGAAAAAGAACGTGAGCAGTAAGGTACGAATGTGCGAACCGTCGACATCCGCGTCGGTCATAATGATGACACGGTGGTAACGTAACTTTTCCATATTCTTTTCTTCAGGCCCAATACCGCAGCCTAATGCAGTAATTAGGGTACCCACCTCTTCTGAGGCAAGCATTCGGTCAAACCGAGCGCGCTCCACGTTCAAGATTTTACCCTTCAGAGGCAGAATGGCCTGGTTCTTGCGATCACGCGCCTGCTTGGCAGAACCACCCGCCGACTCCCCTTCCACTAGATATAATTCACAGTTTGCCGGATTCTTTTCAGAACAGGCCGCCAGCTTGCTCATAATCCCAGCAATATCTAAGCCCTTTTTGCGCGTGATTTCGCGCGCTTTGCGCGCGGCTTCACGCGCACGGGCCGCTTCTAGGATTTTCCCAACAATGGCTTTTGCATCGTTTGGCTTTTCCAGCAAAAAGGTTTGAATATATTCGGCAATCAAAGGCTCTAAAACTGTTTTTACTTCAGAAGAAACCAATTTGTCCTTCGTTTGAGAGGAAAACTTGGGGTCGTGTAACTTAACAGAAATGATGGCAGTCAAACCTTCACGGGCGTCATCACCTGTTGTGTCGATTTTCGCCTTCTTAAAATACCCTTCTGTTTCCATGTAGTTATGCATGGCCCGCGTTAAAGCACCACGAAATGCCGTTAAATGGGTGCCACCGTCCCTTTGTGGGATATTGTTTGTATAGCAATACACATTTTCCGTGTAGGAATCGTTCCACTGAATAGCCATTTCGAGGGCGATATTATTTCGCTCCGCATGAAAATACATCACATTGGGGTGTACAGGGGTTTTCTTCTGGTTCAGGTATTCCACAAAGGCTTGAATACCCCCTTCAAAACGGAAGGAATCGCTACGACCCGTGTTTTCTTCAATCAGCTCAATATGAACGCCGGAATTCAAGAAAGATAATTCGCGCAGGCGTTTGGCCAAAATGTCATAGTGGAATTGAATATTGGAAAATATCGCGGCGCTGGGCTTAAACCAAATCTCTGTACCCCGCTCAGTGGTTTCACCCGTAATCGCCAAAGGCGCCTGAGGAACCCCGTCAGCGTACATTTGTTCATGTACCTTGCCATTAATGCGGATTTTCAATCGCAAAGACTCGGA
>JAZKAM010000168.1:1885-4834 GCA_040389145.1 Pseudomonadota bacterium | reverse complement strand
TTCGGTCGACAAGGCGTTGACCACCGAAATACCTACCCCGTGCAAACCGCCGGAAACCTTATAGGAGCTGTCATCGAACTTACCGCCTGCATGCAAGACGGTCATAATGACTTCTGCAGCAGAGCGCCCTTCTTCTTGATGAATGTCGACAGGAATACCCCGACCATTGTCACGAACGGTAATAGCCCCATCGTGCATGATAACGGTAACTTTATCGCAATGACCCGCCAAGGCTTCGTCGATTGAGTTATCCACAACCTCAAAAACCAAGTGGTGCAAACCTGAGCCGTCATCTGTGTCGCCAATGTACATCCCTGGACGCTTGCGAACAGCATCCAACCCTTTTAACACCTTAATACTTGTAGAATCGTAGGCCACGGTTGATATTCCTTTTACCACTAAATTGCCGCAATTTCGGCCCTCTCATTCTACCAAAATACGCCCCTCACGCCTACCTCTAAACAATGTTCCACGTGGAACATTCGCGCAAAAAAGCCTTATAGTGATTGGGTTTTGGAACAAAATGTTCCACGTGGAACATTTTTCAGGTGATCAACTTGTTTTGAAAAATATGTACCCACCAGCTCACTTAGGGCCAATGGGAAATCTGGTGTAAAAAATGAACTCAGCTATCGATACTTAAGGTGAACTACTTAAAATGTTCCACGTGGAACATTTTGGTTTTTACACCTCAAATAGCCACAACCTGCCCTACGCGAATCCCACTTTGATGTACCGTTTCATCCTCATGGACAGTGACAATGAACTGGGCAGACACCTGGTTTATCACCTGGGATAAGATCCCCCTATTCTGGGCATCCAGCTCCACAAAAACGTCATCCAGCAAGTAAATAGGATGTTCGTCCCTTCTGGCCGCAAAAAATGCCCCTAAAGCTAAATAGAGGCTGAGCACAAACATTTTTTGCTGCCCACGGGATAATACTTGCTGCGCCTTTTGGCCAAGCAAATGAAAGTCTAAATCTGCCCTTTGTGGCCCAACCGTGGTATAGCCTAAATGCCGGTCAGCAATATAAGCGGCATCCAAAGCTTCACCTAACGAGCCCCCTTCCCAGCCCGGCAAATACCGAATACCCACATGCAGTGGCGTGGGTAATAAATTCGTTAACGTTTCTTGAAAAAAGGGTAAAAAGGCCGCCACAAAGCGCTGCCGCGCTTCGGATAACAATTCGCCACAACTGGCCAACTCCAATGTCCAAGCAGATAACGCAGCTTTACTCGCCCCCTGCTTTAACAGTTGGTTTCGCTGCTTTAGGCAACGGGTATACTTTCTCCACAAGTCCTCATAAAAATGTTCCACGTGGAACATTCCCCAATCCATGAATCTGCGACGGGCTTCAGGCCCACCTTCGAGCAAATCAAACGATTGTTGGTTGACCAAAATCATGGGCAATTGGCGAGAAATCTCTCGTTGCGCCCCACGGTCCAAGCCTTTTATGAAAACATTTTTCTCGCCTGTTTGATACCGTTCGACACCAATCGAAACATTTTGATCATTTTTGCTACAAATCTGGGCGTGAATAGTGCAGTGCGAGGCACGGTGGCGAATGTAAGCTTCGTGATGGGTCGCCCGGAACGAGCGCCCATAGGCCAATAAATGGATCGCTTCCAAGACAGAAGTCTTCCCACGGCCATTTTTCCCTGTTAATACGTTAATTTGCGGGGTGAACGTTACTTGAAGTTGTTCAAAAACCCGCAAATTTAGCAGATCCAGTTGAATAATGTGCATAAATCCTCTGGTGCTAACTATGCGGGCTTTTCGAAAATCTATTTTTCAGCCCTATTTTCCAGCACTTTATGGGCTTTTTGAATTTTCTTAACCAGCATTTGACGTTTTAATTCAGAAAGCCGATCCAGATAAACGATGCCATTCAGATGATCAATTTCATGCTGATAGGCCTTTGCCTCATACCCAGAAGCCTCTAGTTTTATAGGGTTTCCGTGTCGATCGAGCGCTTCGACAACTACATGGTCTGCCCGTTCCACGTTGGCATAAACATTAAAATCAGGCATCACCGACATACAGGCTTCGCGTTCACATTGAACACCGGAAGCCGATACAATACGTGGGTTAATCAAGCACAATGGCTGTGGCGCACCTTCAGATCCATTGTTTAAATCAAGCACAGTAATGGAATAAGATTCAGCTAAGTCCAATTGCGTTGCTGCCAAAGCCGCACAGTTATCACTGGCATACAGGGTCTCAAACATATCATCAACGACCTTTTGGATTTCTGCGCTTTTGATTTGTTCTGGGCTTAATTGCTCGCCAATGCGACGCAACCGGGGGTCTGGATACTGTAATATGCCAATAATTGCCATTTTTGAGCCCTTATACTTTTGTGAGGAACGATGGAACGTAAGAATTCTACCACACCTACATTGCGGTTTCTAAGGCAAATGATTGTATATGCATGAAAGTAAGGCTTCGCTATTTACCTATCCAACCCCTTAGGTTAAATGCCTCTCTTCACTCTGCAATCAGGACGATGTTCATTCTCATCTCTATCACCAACATCAAGAACAACTGTACTCTTTTGATTCGTTTCACCCAATATATGTTGCGTAGAAATGTCCCTTGTTTTATGGAGTGAAATCGATTTAAGAGATTCCATACACTCAGTTTTCCGCAGCGCAACAACCGGAATGGCAAACACTAAGTAGGGGGTTAAAAGTAAAATAATACAAACACCAAAAACCTTATCTAGATTGGCAACATCTTTCCCATCAAATACATTTTTTAATGCCCAACCAGCTAATGGCACAACAAACATTTTTTCTTTGAAGCTTAAATATCTTTTTTCTTTTTTGTTGGAAAAACATTCAATAGAGTGACCTGTTGTTTCTTTTTCCACATTTTCTGTCACACCAATGCTTGGAGGGTTTTCCTTGTTTAATCCGAAACCATTGTTCAGCGCAACATTGCTGGTA
>JAZKAM010000168.1:0-1875 GCA_040389145.1 Pseudomonadota bacterium | reverse complement strand
GCGTGCTTTTTCAATTTCTTTCATTCGTTTTAAAACCATTTCACGTTTTTCAACAGGCAAACGGTCAAGGTATGTTTTCCCATTTAAGTGATCGATTTCATGTTGAAATGCCTTTGCCTCATACCCTTCTGCACATACCCTAATTGGCCTTCCAGCGCGGTCATACCCTTCAACCACTACGCTTTGAGCTCGCGTTACGCGCGCACTTATTCCCTTATTAGGCATAACCGACATACACCCCTCACTTTCATGTTGTTCCCCAGAACTTTCTGTAATCGTGGGGTTTATTAAGCACATAGGCTCATACTCGCCCCCTAAATTTAATACGGTAATGGCGTAGGGAGTGAGCAAATCCAGTTGGGTCGCAGCCAAAGCGGCGCAGTTTTCGGCGGAAAAACACGTTTCAAACATATCATCGATAATTTTTTGAATCTTTGCATTGGTAGAAAGCGTCGCCAGCTGCTCTTTTGTTATTGGTGTTGCGATCCTTTTTAAGCGCGGATCTGGGTATTGAAGAATAGCGATAATTGCCATTTTTGAGCCCTTTTATTTATGGAGAAACGATGAAACAGGAAAACTCTACCACACCTACTTTGTAGTTTCTAAGGTAATTCCCTGATAAACCAATTGATTCAGTCACAATGAAAATTAACTTGTGCAAAGCAGCTAACTTTGTTGCAGTCTCTCTCCTCAACCATTCAGGAGAATCTTCTTTTTGCTATAGATACACTTTAGGGCAACTTTTTAAACATACCCGCCTATTTAAATTTTCGAGTTCTTTGTGCCCCGTCCACATTCTCGGGTTTCTTCGCATGCTCAGGTTGGGGGGCAAGCACTGCTTTTTCTCTAGCCGCAGGAGCGTTTTCTGACCATCCTTCAAAACCAGCACTTAATTTGCTTCTTTTTAAAAGTTGCAGTTTTTGTTTGCTTTTTTCAATATTTAATTTCAAAGCTTTTAAAGGGCCAAACTTATTCAGGATATAGTGCTGTGCAATTTCTGCTAAAGTCCACTCATGAACTTGCAGCATACATTCTAAAAATTTTTGAAAAAATTGCGTCCCCATCAGTCTTTCTGAAAAAAAGCTTTCAGGGTCTATCGATTCCATTTTAAAACCAGGATCTACGAAATATTCTTTTTCGCCATTTTCAAGTATTTCCAATAAAACAGGGAGATCGATATCTGTGACGCCATCTTTATTTGTATCTTTCTGAAGATTATATAGGATAGCGAGCACTGAAGACTCAAAGTTATAGAAAACAGTAAAATCAGCACAATCCTTCTCAGATAGTCTTTTCTTAATCTCTTCTATCTCTGCGTCCGTCGGATCGTCACCAATTATGTCATCCCTGCACAATTTGTAAAATACCTTTGATCCCGCATAAAAGCCAGGCAGTATCTCAAGAATTCTGTCTAAAAAAAGTCGCACCGCCTGAAACATACCCTGGTTAGATAAATCATCAAAATTTAGCGTCAAACGCACTTCTTCTATAGATCTTCTTAAATAACCGATTTCCAGATTCAAATAAAAATCAATGTGAGCTAGAACTTGAGGTTTCGACAAAATGTTTTTTATGCGAGGGGGAGCCGAAGCAAGACACTTTGACTTAATCATATCACCTTCCCAAACCCGTCATCATAATCCAAGTTTTTGCAGTGCAAAACAGCTTCAATTAATCGGTAAGTTGCAATAAAACCTTATGATAATCAAAATTCACCAAACAAATACGTCATAATCGCATCGGCATCACAACATATTGGCCATCTGACTGCCCGCCAGGGGACAGCAATACGCTGGTATTGGGGTCAGTTAAAAGCATATGAATGCTTTCAACATGCAGTATATTGATGTAATCCAGCAAATAACTCAGATTAAA
>JAZKAM010000167.1:0-3624 GCA_040389145.1 Pseudomonadota bacterium | reverse complement strand
AAGCTGCCTCTGCTCCGATACACATCCCACCCCCTGGCCGGGTACCTTGCTCCATAGCGGATATATAGGACACAGTGGAATATCTGATACCAGCATTGCACCTAAAGCCAGAAAGTGTAACCATCGTTATAGAACTTAACGCCCTACCTGTAACCACAGACACCACAACGCGTCGTTTGAGAATAAGGTAAGCAATGCATCACCCAACACCACCTTTATCTAGCACCGTTCCAGATTCAAGTCAGGGAAACCTCATCGAATGGCTACTGTTTGCGTTTATATTTACAGGCATAGTAACCGGAGTCATCTATTGCTTCTGTAGCAATCGGGCGTCGCGTCTAAGCAATCTCCTTCATGCTTGGCGCTCACCGCCCCCCTATGCGACACAAACAGCCCCCCCGCCCTATGCAATAAATGGTGGACCAGGTGATCCACCAAGTTATTATGCCGACCCAATGGCAAACCCAGAAAACCCACAATGCGTGGTGATAGTGACCCCGGCTGCAACACAATCTCAAAGTCTCGCACGACAACACACACCTCAAGCCCCGTGTGCCCACAGTCCCGTACGGTACGGTGCCATATAGTTTATACGGTTAAATTTTGCGAGAATGAGGAGCGGTCTTGCTCATAACGGAATAAATGGCACTTAACCCAGTAAGGATGCTGACCATGTTCGATCCTACTCCCCTCAATCCTCCTCACGAAGAAGCCGACTGTGCCGGAAATAGGCTCATTTGGTGCGGCATGCTTTTCACGCTTGTCATGGGAAATTTATACTTATGGCGACCAGAATTACTCCTCCATTGGTTCAGGAAAAATCCAGAAGCAGGGAGGGATGAAGAAAATTCAGCAGATGTATACGCCACAAGGGGAGCAATGCCTCAGCTGTGTTTTGATGCCCCGAATACAGAACCAGGTTCCACTCAAAAAAGTGGGCCCCTGACTTCGAGGTGTGACAAGGCAGTTGAGGCAAAAGAACCTCCACAGAGTTTCCGAAATAGAATTTATTCGATATAGCAAAGCTAAACGCATGGTAAGAAAAGAGGTAGCGAATTGGAGCACGTTCTAAATACGACAACCACACGGCCATACACACCAGCTAGCGACACTGGCGGCTCTGAGGATAACTTTTACTGGCTTTGGATTGCCGTGGCGGTTCTGTTGTGTACGGTCGGCGGCAGAATGGCTTATACCGTAGCAGCCATACGCAAGATACGCGAACGTCAGACATTGCCCCAATATGCAGCACAAAATCCTACCCCTTGTATGCAATGTGCCCTGACTGCGGCTGCACAGGCCGAACCCCTGCCCGGCTACCCTGAAACTGCAACCAATACGCTTGCTTTACCTACTGAACCACCGCCACCCTATGCGCCCTACCAACAAGGTGCTCTAACAGCTGCCCCCATTAACGAGCCGCCGCCCACAGAGGTTTTTAATCACATACTGCCTGCAGCAGAGGTGCAACAAGGGGGGTATGGAACCTTCGGAGCAAGTTGCGTATAGATATATATTTTCTTGGTTCGATGAGAAGACTGGTGCGTACTCAATCCCATCAGTGCATCATCACCATTTAGTCGATTAACATAATCACACTTCGGACTTTAAAACTCAAGTGGTATAATGCCGCCAGGTTTATCGATTCGAATAACAGGTTTTTTAAGATGTTGAACATTTCTGGCTATCACTTTAAGCCATTGAGCAATTTACCCGTATTACAAGAACAACTGCGTCAGCGCGGCGCTGAGCTGCACGTTAAGGGCACCATTATCCTAAGTGAAGAAGGTACGAACTTCTTTTTAGCGGGCCCAACTGAAGCCGTTGACGCATTACATGGGCAAATTGAGCAATTGTTAGATACGCCCATTCCCGTTCGAAAAAGTTATTCAGACGTTGTGCCCTTCAAAAAACTAATGGTTCGTTTGCGCAGCGAACTCATCAAAATGGGGCACCCTGCAACTGACCCGACCAAAACAGCTGCCCCTTATGTATTTGCAGAAAAACTTAAGACTTGGCTTGATCAAGGTCATGATGACAATGGTCAAGAAATCATCGTATTGGACACGCGTAACACCTACGAGACACACCTAGGGAAATTTGAAGACGCACAATGCGTCCCCATCGAAAAATTCACAGAGTTCCCTGCTGCCGTACAACAGCTACCTGAGGACTGGAAGAAAAAAACCGTAGTCACGTATTGCACAGGTGGTATTCGTTGTGAAAAGGCAGCGTTATACATGCAAGAGCAAGGCTTTGAACACGTATACCAGCTGCATGGCGGCATATTGTCCTATTTTGAACACTGCGGTAACGAGCATTGGACTGGCGAATGCTTTATTTTCGATAAACGCATGGGTGTGAACTCGGACTTATCCGTCAGTGAAACGGTTCAATGCCACCACTGTCGTGCACCAGTCAACATTCGAGAGCAAGCAGATCCCAGCTATGAGGTTGGCGTATCGTGCATTCACTGCATCGACAAAAAGTAGTCCGCATCACAGTCAACACCTCGTACATGAAACACCAACGATAAGACATACAATGCTATGTCTTATCGTTGGTGCTACACTCAGCTCATTATGCGTTTATTTAATTTTCAGTGCCAGGGCGGGTAAAGGGTCATATGCAAATAGAAGTTATCAAAGCCACCATAGAACAGAAACCCATACTGGCAAATCTACTAGAGCTATACTCCTATGACTTTACAGAATTTTGTGATTTCGATATTGGAAACGATGGTTTTTATGGATATAAATGGTTACCTTTATACTGGACAGAGTCAACCCGCTTCCCGTACATAATTTATGTTGATAAGAAAATCGCTGGATTAGTCTTAGTACAAAGAGGATCGCCCATTTCAGATGATACCCAGATATGGGACATTGCAGAATTTTTTGTCATGAAAAAGTATAAGCGATGCGGTGTGGGTACAGCGGCCGCTCTTAATATATGGAAGCAATTTAAAGGAAAGTGGCAAGTAAGGGTATTAAAGAGCAATGAAATAGCCTGTTCATTTTGGCCGCGGGCAATCAAACAACTGACCTCATCTCCCCCCAGTGGCACTGAGCTAACCATTAACAATGAGGACTGGATTGTTTATTCATTTGAATCGATGTGCAGCTCTAACGCATGAGAAAGCGTGAGAACTGAACAGCACCTAACTTGCTACTGCAATAGTCAAATCGTCCTCCCCCACGTCAAAATAACCTGACGAGCATGTCAAGCTCTGTTAACATGCTCGTCAACCTGGCTTAACATGCACGCCCAAAAAACCCAAAAAGCGCGTCAAGCTGCGTTGACACCAATAAGAATACTATCTCTTACTACCTATAACTAAAAACATAATAATAATGAATAGAATAAATATGCGCGCGAGACCCAAACAACTTGCACATGACGCGCAAGGCAAATAGCACGCATCAGATCGCATGTGATACTTCCAAAAGTACGCATCAAAAAAAATTGATCTGCGCATAAAAAAGTTGTTGACAAAGTTTTTGGGTGTGGGGTATTGTAGCTACGCGTAATCGAATGTTACGTTGAATAGGCGTGCCGGAAAGAGCGGAAACTCTTGCCAGCACTAACCAATACATAACCTTTAACCACTGAGGTCATATATGG
>JAZKAM010000166.1:7633-9978 GCA_040389145.1 Pseudomonadota bacterium | reverse complement strand
GGTCGAACCGCTGACCTCTTGCATGCCATGCAAGCGCTCTACCAACTGAGCTATAACCCCAGAGCAACAGCAACTAAGGCGCAGATTTTATAGCTCATTCTGCAGCCTGTCAACCCCTTTTTTCAGCCTTTTTACCAAGTTAATGGATAAAAAATGCCTAGGTTGCAGACAACTTGTTCATCATACCGCAAATAGCCCCTAGGTCCAATAGGTGAAGATAGATTTTGCCAGCGAACTAAAATTTGTATACTATTGAAGGGGTAGATGAGAAAAGGGTACGGGATGGCAGACACACTGGTTTTTGAGCATCCCCTAAATGACCGCATACGTATGATGCTTCGTGTGGAACAGTTATTCCTGCAATGTACCGCCGATCGCAGCGCAACGAACACCACTTTATCTGACCAAGCCGCATTGACGGCGCTTTTAGAGCTCAGTGCCCTGCTCGGCCGCACAGATATTCGAACGGAATGTGTTCATGAATTGGAGCGCTATGCTACCCAATTGGTGAAGTACTCCGCACGAGACGGTGTTGACCGATCGGCTTTAACCACCATCATCGATACCATTCAAACCACACTACAACCGCTTAAAAAGCAACGTGGCGCCCTTCCCTTTGACCAGCTGGATTTTATCCAACAATTTCGCGCTAAAGCCGTGGTGCCAATTTCTGCCTGTGCTTTCGATAGCCCCGCTTTGTTCTGTTGGTACCAGCAGCCAGAAGCGGAAAAAGAGGCGCAACGCCAAGCTTGGCTTGCGCCTCTCTTGCCTTTAGAAGCTGGGGTGACTCTGTTGTTGGACTTGATTCGTAGCAGTGCAGGTGCCCATGCATTAACTACCAGCGCAACTGGTGTGTACAGCAAAGACTTCGACCCCCAACACACCCTACATCAACTCATCCGTGTTTCTGTTGCTCCAGGGAAAAGTGCGTATCCGGAAATCAGTGGCAACAAATACCGTATCAACATCCGTTTTTTAAAACCTAATTTTGAGACCGGTCGTGCGACCGTACTCGAGGAGCTAATACCCTTTGAACTCTCCTGCTGCATCTGACAAAAAGAAACCTAAGACGGTTACCATAGACTGCCCTACCTGCAAAAAGGAAGACACTTGGCATCCGGAAAATCGCTATCGCCCGTTTTGCTCCGACCGCTGCCGCTTAATTGACTTAGGCGGGTGGGCAGATGGTAGTTATGCCGTACCCACAGCAGACAGCCAAAGCAGTGCCGACGAAAGCGAGGACCGCTAACTCGGCACCTTAAGCACGGTTACTTTAGTCTAAGTTGTTCTTTGACTGCTGGATTTGACTTAAACAAAGCGCTGAAAATCTAAGCGCTATTGGTTTAAAGATGAGCGACGACTATGTTGTGTACTATTCAGAGCACCATCAACATTCAAGTAACCCGACGATGTAGAAGCTGTTGAGGAACGTTTGCTTCCTAAACTGTTCTGCTCACCATCTTTGCTCAAATAATCGATTATCACGCCAGGCTTTACATGTATTTCGTGATCCCGGAGAGGCACATACTCTGAATTAGGGCCATGATATATATTTTCATTACCTCCATTATACAATGGATTTTTTTTTAGCAGCCCCAACTAATGGGTTTGAGCCATGAGCAAGCGATTCATTTTTGCTTGCCTTATCCTTGCCTAAAAAAATATTTCTGAGCAACTTTAGCATGATATACCACCGTGTTTAATTTTTACCTAACGATGATAGTAAAAATTAAAATAAAGCGGTGTGCATATACCCAGAACAATACTAGCAGGTGCATGGTCATTAACCATGCTGACGGATAACCTAAATTGGCCCACGCATTGTTGTTTGGGCCAATTTTTAGTTTTTCTAAAAATTGCAGATATTATTCATATCTGCCACTTTCATGCTGCTACTTCAGCTGACCATGACAATGTTTATATTTTTCCTTTGACCCACAAGGGCAAGGATCGTTTCTGCCAGTTACCGCCAACACATCTGGGCTGATGTTTTCTGCCAGTTTTGGGTGAACCAGTTGGTCTGCCAAAGCGCGACGTTGTTCTTCCAGGACACGCACTTCTTCTGCCATGCTGTCTTGTTCCGGTCTGAGGTGCAAGAAGCCTGAAATGGCATCACGATATACAGTAGCCAGAGTGCTGTTGAACAAGACAAAGGCTTCGCGTTTGTATTCCTGTTTCGGGTCTTTTTGAGCATAGCCACGCAAGTACATGCTTTGACGCAAGTATTCCATGGTCGACAAGTGTTCGCGCCAGTGCACATCTAAGTAGTGTAATGCGATAGAGCGTTGCAAGCCCAACAGTTCTGTTGGCACAATCATCTGCACGCGCGCTTGATAATATTCTTG
>JAZKAM010000166.1:5202-7623 GCA_040389145.1 Pseudomonadota bacterium | reverse complement strand
AAACTATCTTCATCCATGGCAGGATTTTGTTCTAGCCAAGTGGATATAGGCAAGCTCAGAACAAAATATTGCCGCAGTGCGCCTTCAAGTGCCGCAATGGTCCAGGTTTCTGGCATGCTTTGGTGTGGAATGTGCGTCGTCAGTATCGCATCGAGTGACACATCTGCCATATCTTGGAACACTTCGTTCATATCGGTTGTTGTGAGCCACTGCTCACGTAAGGCATAAACGACACGGCGCTGATCGCCCGCAACGTTATCGTATTGCAATATTTGCTTACGTTGTTCAAAGCGAATGCCTTCGACTTTCTTTTGCGCATTTTCAATGGAACGTGTGACCCATGGATGCGTAATTGCTTCACCTTCTTTCACACCCAAACGACGCATTAAGCCCATCACACGTTCGGATGCAAACATGCGCATCAAGCCGTCATCGAAACATAAAAAGAATTGTGATGAACCCGGATCGCCTTGGCGGGCGGCTCGTCCGCGCAGCTGGTTATCAATGCGTCGAGATTCGTGGCGCTCTGTGCCTAGAATATGCAGACCGCCTAAAGCGATCACTGCATCGTGGCGTTTGCGCCAATCCGCTTCAATGCTTGCGATTTCTGCGCGCTCAGTCTTGCCTGCCAATTCAGTTTTTAAACATCCACCCAATACAATGTCTGTACCACGACCAGCCATGTTTGTGGCAATGGTCACGGCATGCAGGCGCCCGGCTTCGGCAACAATTTGTGCTTCTTGCGCATGGTATTTGGCATTCAAAATTTGGTGCGGAATTTTCGCCTTTTGTAGCATGTCAGATAATCGTTCGGAGTTTTCAATCGATATGGTGCCTACCAAAATCGGTTGACCTTTTTTATGACGTTCCTGAATATCAGTCAGAATGGCTTCATATTTTTCACTTTCGGTCAGGTAGATCACATCACCATGGTCGGCACGTAAGCAAGGTTTATTGGTCGGAATAACCGCCACCTCTAAACCATAGATTTCTTGGAACTCAAATTCTTCCGTTACGGCGGTACCGGTCATACCAGATAACTTACGGTACATGCGGAAAAAGTTTTGTAAGGTAATGGAGGCCAAGGTTTGGTTTTCTTGTTGGATGGGCACACCTTCTTTGGCTTCAATAGCCTGGTGCAACCCATCGGACCAACGACGCCCAGCCATCGTACGTCCGGTATGCTCGTCAACAATCATAATTTGTTGATTGTTGACCATGTAATCCACGTCACGTTTAAACAACACATGCGCGCGTAAAGCTGCATATAGGTGGTGAATAATGGTACCGTTGATGGGATCGTATAAACTGTGCTCCGCTTTTAACAACCCATTTTGGGTTAAGAGCCCTTCAACGCGCTCATGGCCACTGTCTGTTAAGTACACTTGTCGTTGTGCCATATCTACCGTGTAGTCGGGTGTTCTACCCTGCTTTTCTTCACCGGATAACAAGGGAATAATTTGGTTCATGGCGCGATACAAATCAGAGCTGTCTTCAGCTGCGCCAGAAATGATTAAGGGCGTACGGGCTTCGTCAATCAGAATCGAATCCACTTCATCGACAATGGCATAATGTAAACCACGTTGTACGCGGTCACTCAACTCATACGCCATTTGGTCACGCAAGTAATCAAAGCCTAATTCACTGTTGGTGGCATACACAATGTCACACGCATAGGCTGCGCGTTTTTCTTCACGCGGTTGATCTGGCGCCACAAAACCTACACTAAGGCCCAAGCACTCATACAACGGGCGCATCCATTCGGCGTCACGTTTGGCCAAATAATCATTGAACGTCACAATATGCACCGGTTTACCGGATAATGCATTCAGGGCAGCTGGTAAGGTAGCTGCCTGGGTTTTACCTTCGCCTGTGCTCATTTCGGCAATTTTGCCTTGGTGCAGCACCATGCCGCCCATTAATTGAACGTCGTAGTGTCGTTGCTGCAAGGTCCTACGCCCTGCTTCACGCACCAAGGCAAAGCATTCGGCCAACAAAGCATCTAGACTGGTCCCAGACCCGTGCCTGGCTTTTAATGCGGCGTATTGTGCGCGTAATTGTGTCCCCGTATACTGCCGACAGACGTCTTCCAGATCGCCAATCTGTTTGACTTTCGGTTGAAACTGTTTGAGTAACCGGGCATTCCGAGTTCCGATAACTTTGGCGATGAGTTGGGACAACATGCTGACAAAAACCACCTATGCACTAAACTAGGGTAACATCGTACCACAGCAAATAGGTTCACTTAAGCGCAATTGAGGGGCAAATGAAAGATCTGCTTGGATTACTTCGTGGCAGTGCTGATTTCGTAAACTTAGTAAACGAACTCAGGAGAAGAGAGGGCCTATTTTCGATTATTGAGCCACACTTGCCGCAACAACTACAAAGCCAGGGCTGCCAATTTGGTGAATTTGATGGGCG
>JAZKAM010000166.1:0-5192 GCA_040389145.1 Pseudomonadota bacterium | reverse complement strand
TTCAGTAATGGTAGTTTTGCGACGTTTCTACGCTATTCATCACAATCGCTCAAAAAATCACTACAACAGTACCGGGAATTTAAAGACCTCATAGAGATTAAAGGGATTGTTCGGCCCGTTACGGAGCGCATGAGCAAGCCAGCCCCCCCAACCACGCCACGCCCTCTGGTTTTCCCAGACAGCTTGTGTGATTCGTTTGCTGAGCTAGCCGCCGATACCGACGACGCACAGCTCAAAGCCGTACTCGAGCGCTTTTCACAAAAAAGAGCGACACAAAGCGAAGTGACGCCACCTGAGTGCGTCGACGGGATTGAGAAGCCGCACAAGTAACTAGCTTTCTGCGATCCGATGCTGTGGGCTTGCTTGTCTTGCGATGGGCGTCGCTTGAGGCGCATCCAATTCAGACAGTGTGATGAGCTCATAAGCATCTGGCTGATTCAATAAAGCACGCACCAATTGATTATTGAGACCGTGACCAGATTTATGGCCAATAAAGCGACCGATAATGCGATGACCCAGCAAAAACAAATCGCCAATGGCATCTAAAATTTTGTGGCGAACAAATTCATCTTCAAAACGTAGACCGCCTTCATTTAACACCTGAGTTTCATCCAAGCCAATGGTGTTATCTAAGCTAGCACCCAAAGCCAACTGGTGGGCTTGGAGCTTTTCAAAATCGGAGATAAAACCAAAGGTACGCGCACGAGAAATTTCTTTGATGTAACGGGCTGGTGATAGATCGGTTTTTAAACTTTGACCAGAAGCACGAATTAAGGGGTGGTCAAAGTCAATCGTGAAATCAACGGCAAAGCCATGGTGCGGGAACAAGCCAGCTGACTTATCATTTTCTGTCACAGAAACGGGGTTCAGTATGCGGATATATTGACGTTTTTTTTGTTGTGTTTGAATGCCTGCAGACTGTAGCAAAAAAACAAACGGACTTGCGCTTCCATCCATGATGGGGATTTCAGGCGCATTTACTTCGATAATGAGGTTATCAATACCAAGTCCAGCTACGGCAGACAATAGATGCTCTACCGTTGCCACACGTTCACCCTCTTTCACTAAAGTGGTGCAAAATCGGGTATCGCATACGTAGTCAGACAGGGCAGGAATATCAACAGGCCCAGCTTGACCACCAACACGACGAAAAACAACGCCGAAGTCTTCGGGGGCAGGCCGGAAGGTAACCGAGACCTGGTTGCCACTATGGACACCCACGCCTGTCGCACCTACCGTGGTGCCAATTGTACACTGAAACATGCTGCCGCCCCCGACCTAACTTGTATTGTCTTATGATACCTGAAGGCCGGGGACTTCGACACTAGCTATTCGTCTTTGTCGTCTTTTTCGCTTTGACGGCGTAAAAACGCAGGGATATCCAGATAGCTGTAGTTTTTATCCCCATCGCCTTCACCAATCAAGGCAGGCTGACGCAGAACACGCGTACGTGCATTCTTTGATGCTTGCGCATGGTTTGCATTGACCGGTGCAGACTGAGGCGCAGCATTTGTTTTTAAAGGATGCCGGTGCTCAGATGTCTCAACACCAGTTGTGCTCGCAGAAGACTTCGCACGCGTTGGGGTCACGCCTAAACCAGTGGCGACCAAAGTCACGCGCAGCTCGTCTGTCATGTTTGGATCGATAACGGTACCAACAATAACCGTGGCATTCGGTGATGTAATGCGTTCTACTGCACCGCCAACTTCTTCGAATTCCGCAATGGTTAAATCCAGCCCTGCAGTCACGTTAACCAAGACACCCTTAGCACCAGACAAATCAACATTGTCTAACAAGGGACTAGAAATCGCTGCTTCTGCTGCTTTTCTTGCACGGTCTTCACCACGCGCCGTACCGGTACCCATCATAGAGAAGCCCATTTCGGACATGACCGTACGTACATCTGCAAAGTCGACGTTAATTAAACCAGGTTGTGTAATCAGTTGTGCAATCCCTTGAACCGCACCCAACAGTACATCGTTGGCTGCTTTGAACGCATCCAACAAGCTGATGCTTTTGCCCAATACACTCAACAATTTTTCATTAGGAATAGTGATTAAGGAGTCTACATGTTGGCTTAACGCAGTAATCCCTTGTTCAGCGATTTCAATGCGTTTTCTGCCTTCAAATGGGAACGGACGCGTAACAACGGCAACCGTTAAAGCACCCAGCTCTCGCGCCACTTCTGCCACTACAGGCGCTGCACCGGTACCAGTACCGCCGCCCATACCCGCGGTAATAAATACCATGTCTGCACCTTCAAGTGCTTCGCGAATACGATCAATGTCTTCTAATGCTGCTTGTCGACCAATTTCTGGATTGGCACCGGCACCCAAACCTTTGGTGACACTGGAGCCCAATTGCAAAATCGTTTCTGCGCACGAGCTAGCCAATGCTTGTGCATCGGTATTTGCTGCAATGGTTTTTACGCCAGAAATAGAGCCCTGCTGCGACACATACTGTATAAAGTTACCGCCAGCTCCTCCGACGCCAATCAGCCGTATTTCAGCATTCTGTGGTAACGTATCGATAATTTCGAAAGCCATTTATTTTCTCCTTTACACGGCCAAGCCGCCACTGTTATAGATGTCCCCGAACCCAGCGACGCATAACATTCCACATACCTGAAAAACCAAACTGTAGGATATCACGGCCACGTCCTTTCTGTTGCTGATGCCCATATAGCACCAAACCAACGCCCGTTGCATAAATTGGGTTAGCAACGACGTCCAATAAGCCCGTCACATATCGAGGAATACCGAGCCTTACTGGAACTTGAAATATTTCTTCCGCTAATTCGAGCACGCCCTTCATCTTGGCGCCCCCGCCGGTCACCACAATACCAGAGCCAAGACGGCCACTGAATCCATGACGACTTAATTCATTTTCAACCAACACAAACAGTTCTTCATAGCGTGGTTCAATCACATCCACCAGCTCATGACGAGAGACTTTGCGTGGCAAACGGTCGCCAATCGAAGCAATGTCAATCAGTTCATTGGCGTCTACCATGTCTTTGAGTGAACAACCATACTTAATTTTGACATTCTCTGCAGCCTGCGTGGGCATACGTAAAGCAATGGCTAAATCATTGGTGACTTGATCGCCAGCAATAGGAATTACAGCAGTGTGCTGAATAGCGCCTTGTGTAAACACCGCGATATCCGTGGTACCACCCCCGATGTCAATCAGGCACACGCCTAATTCTTTTTCATCGCGCGACAATACCGACTCACTTGAGGCCAGAGGCTCCAAGATAATGTCTTCTACTTCCAAGCCACAACGACGAACACACTTGATGATATTCTGCGCTGCACTAACTGCACCGGTGACAATATGTACTTTGGCTTCTAAACGAACACCAGACATACCAATAGGTTCACGAATATCTTCTTGGCGGTCAATCAAGTATTGCTGGGGCAGGATATGTAATATCTTTTGATCCGCCGGAATAGCCACGGCGCGCGCAGCATCAATCACACGATCAATATCCGCCTGGGTGACTTCACCATCCCGTATCGCAACAATACCATGGGAATTCAAGCTGCTGATATGACTACCGGCAATCCCTGCGTACACACTACGTATCTGGCAGCCAGCCATAAGCTCTGCTTCTTCGACAGCACGCCGAATCGATTCGACGGTACGTTCAATATCAACAACGACGCCTTTGCGGAGGCCACGCGAGGGATGGCTGCCTATCCCAATAATTTCGAGCTGTCCTTCTTCGGAAAGTCTTGATACGATCGCGACTACCTTAGAGGTACCGATATCCAGCCCTACAATAAAATTGTTATCGGGTTTTGACATTTATTTTGCTCCCTTGTCCCACTGCATTCGGCCCAATACCCCTAATATAGATAATTTTGTTCAGATACTGGTATAAGTTTCGCCACTTTTTTTACCTAATAGGGTAAAAATCTTTAAGTTAAGCGCGAAGGCCGACCAGAACGCCATCCGATGGCAATTCCGCTGGTATACCGTAAATCCACATAGGCAATCTCTGAAGCCTGCTCGCGTAATACTTTATCATAACTCCAAACAAAACGTTGTAAACGTTTCATCATTTCTTCGCGCCCCAATATCAATCTAAACCCTTGTTGGGTATGAAGTTCCCATGCACCGCGTGGCGCCAATTCTACAGCGACGAGTGAAATCCCCAAAGAATCCAACTGAGTTTTAAAACTTAAAAAATGGTTAAACACCAGATCACGATACACTTCCGGGCCTGTGAGCAACGGTAGGTCTGACGCATTGCTGGGCGCAATAGGCAACCACGCGCCATGCACCATAAAGGTGCCTCCTAAATGCCAGCGTGCAATAGGCTGTTGTTCTAACACGCGGATTTCAATGCTGCTCAAACCCATACGCCGTACCGTTAAATTTTCCACCCACGGCATAGCGGCAATTTGACGCTCTAGTGTGCCGAGTGGAATCCGCCAAAATTTTTTATGCCGTTGCGGCGCGATCAGCGCTTCAATGTCGTTGTGCAACGATTCTTGAAACACCCCACGTACACGAATGTCGTGTACGTTGAGGTATGGCCACACAACGTAGCAAAGCAGCAACACAATGGCCGATGCTGCGCCGCAACGGATCCACCACGCCTGTGGGTAACTAACCATGCACCACTAAGCCACCGTCGCCGCTAATGCTGTTTTCTGACGCACCGTTAGTGTGTCGGCCAAAATCATCAGAACGGTTTCGGCCAAGCTTAAGCCAAGCGCCTTGGTTGTTTTGGGCACCAGACTATTATTGGTCAAACCAGGGATGGTGTTGATTTCCAAGAGAAACCATTCACCTGTATCACTGCGCATGATATCCACGCGACCATACCAACGGCCACCCAAGGCACAAAACGCTTCCCAGCACAATTTTTGTACCATCAGCTCATCGGATTCAGACAATCCACTTGGGCAGTCATATTGGGTACCTGAAGCAGCATCGTATTTGATTTCATAACTGTAAACCGGTAATGCCGCTGGCCGAATGGCCAAACTTGGCAGCACCTGATCGGCCAAAATAGTGACTGTATATTCTGTTCCTTTGATGAACCGCTCCATCAATACGGTGCCATACCGCGAAGATATGCGAAACGCCTCTTCCAATTCTTGTGCGTCAAATACGGGACATACGCCAATACTAGAGCCCTCTTGGAAAGGCTTTAGGATTAACGGAAAATCCAATTCAAT
>JAZKAM010000165.1:0-6865 GCA_040389145.1 Pseudomonadota bacterium | reverse complement strand
ATTGACCCTAAGTCCATGCTCAGTACCGTACAATCGGTGTTAGAGGAAATGCGCGAACAATTACGCGTTTTAGAGTCCATTCCAGAGCCAACATTTCAGTCATTTGTCGTGCCATTAGAAAAACAAGTGACCTGGAGTAACTTTTGGTCGCCGATTTCGCACTTACATTCGGTATGTAACACGGATGAACTCAAGCAACCCTACGAAGACTGTTTGGAGGTCATCTCTGACTACTTTGCAGACTACAGTCAAAATACAGCAATCTATGAGCAGTTTGAGCGCGTTCGCGCTCGACCTGATTTTGCCCAGTTAACTGCTTTAGAGCAGCTGATTGTAAATGATGCCATCAAAGACTTTCAGCACTCAGGGGTGCATTTACCAGCTGCGCAAAAACAAGAATACAAAAAGTTGGTTGCAAAACTGAGTAAAGTGAAAACAGATTTTGAAAACTGCCTGCAATCAGCATCCGATGTATGGACTTACCATACATCGGATGAGACGGTAACACTTGGGTTACCGGACGATCTATGCGCCATGGGCGCAGCTGCGGGCGTTGAAAAGCATGGTGCCGGTTATTTGTTCCGCCTAGATGATGCGACTTTAGATAAAATTTTGACCTTTTCACCCGACCGCGCCTTGCGTGAGCGGTTTTATCGAGCATCCATAACCAAGGCATCTGAGCTATTTGATTACCCGGAGCATGATAACACCAGCAATATTGCCAGTATTGTTAATTTAAAGCGCCAAATCAGTCTTCTGCTGGGTTTTAAGAATACTGTTGAACTGATATTGGAAGATCGTGCGGTAAAAAGCTTGGATGAGCTCGATACGTTTTATAAGAGATTGATTGATTTGGCGACCCCTCAAGCCACCCAGTGGATCAACGATTTAAAAGCCTTTGCTAAAGATCGCCATGGCTTAGAGGATGTGAAGCCATGGGATATGCGTTTTTTAATGGAAACCTATCAAAAACACTGTTTCGACTTCTCTGAAGAAGAGCTCAGGCCTTACTTTCCGCTGCACGCGGTTCAGCAAGGTCTATTTACGGTTTTAGAAAAGCTGTTCGCTATTACCTTAGTGCCAGAGCAAGGCATATCTGTGTGGCACTCTGACGTGACCGTATATACCGTTCATCGCGCAGGCCATGGGTTGCTAGGCTACCTCTACTTAGATTTGTTCCCACGTGAACAAAAACGGCCTGGCGCTTGGATGGATGATTTTCGGCCACGCTGTGATTTTGACGGTATGCAGTACAAACCCGTTGTTTTGATCGCTGCTGATGCTACCCCACCAAGCCCTAACCAGGAAGCATTGTTGAGCTACTCAGACGTTGTCACGCTGTTCCATGAGTTTGGGCATGCACTGCATGGTCTGTGTTCACAAGTACAATATCCTTCTTACTCCGGTGTGCATGGCGTCAGCTGGGATACCGTTGAGTTTCCCAGCCAGTTTTTAGAAAATTGGTGTCGTTCACGTGAAGGCCTACAGTTACTGGGTAGGCACCACCAAACGGGCGCACTAATTCCAGATACATTGATTGATAAGTGCATTGCTAGTGAAAAGTTTGGTGGTGCTTACGGACTGTTACGACAAATTCGCTTGGGCTTGTTTGATTTAACGCTGTTCCGTGCAGACCATGACTGGACGGGGCAAGGCATAATCGAAGCATGGCAGAAGCTGTGTGCCCAATTCAGCTTTGTTCCGCAAATTCCCGAGGACCGTTTCCCCTGCCAATTTGGACATATCTTTGGTGGTGGATACTCGGCCGGGTATTATAGTTATCTATGGGCGTTACAATATGCTCAAGACGCATTCGGCAAGTTTAATGAAACTGAAATTCTCAGTCGGGGCGTAGGTACGTCATTCTTTGACCATGTTCTGTCACAAGGTGGCAGTGAAGAAATGGCCGTACTGTTTACACGTTTCCGTGGTCGACCCGTGCAGCCTGAGTATCTGATTCGCTATTTCGGTATTGAGCCGAAATAGCGCCTACCCAGCAGGCTTAATAGTTCATTCGAAACCAGCTGCGCACCCGTTTGCGAATTCTGCGTATGAATTCCAGGCGAGCGGCCATTTTGTTCTTGCCTGCTCGGTCGATGTAATGAAACATGATTTGCGTGACATAGTCAGAGCCGACCAATTTCCCGCGCCAGTGGTACAGCCTGTTACCGTAATAAATTAGGGCATCTCCTGACTCTAGCACCACACAGTGCGGGTTTTCATCATAATCAATCAGCCAAATGGGCCAAGGGCTGCCGGTTTGCCCTAGGTTAATGGTGGCAGAGATTTCGGCGCGGGTACTGTCTTTATGCATACGCAATACGGCCCCAGTTCGGTAGACACGGTGGTAACAAAACACAGGGATGAGTTGTTTGCCAATATCCGCCTCAATCTGTGGTGTTAACTGCAGTTGGAGCTTCTCTACTTCAGGGTCTAAATAGCAAGAAGGCGATCCGGGCACCTGGCCGTCGTCTAGCGTGCCTTTTGCCATTGTATCTAGCAAATGACTATTTAACCGCTTTATGTCTGTATCAGAGACTAAATTTTTCAATACAACATAACCGGAAGTATGAAAGTGTAGCTGTGTAGGTATGGCGGTCATACGTGGGCTCCCTTCAAATTTCCCTTAGTATAACAAAGGTCAAACCCAAGACGTTTTTGTAGTGCTCAGTCAAAGTTTAGAAAATCAACTTACTGTGTGCTTGGCCCTATAGACTTAGTTGTCATTGCAAGTAACATCGGGTATCGTGGCAAGCTTGAATTCAAGATCGAATCATACGGTCATTAATAAGTAAACAAGAGCTAGACCATTTTCTCATCAAACAGAATACATCCCTGGAAAGAATATATGCATCGCAGATCAGCTATCAAAACAAGCGTTAGTACCACCCATAAAATCCATCACCGTGTTGATGAAACATATATACATGCTTTTTTCAGCGAAAAGCCATTCACGAATACTGCTGTATTATTTAATGGAATGAAAAATTTCATTGTTGAAAGATTTATGGATATCGCGAGCTCATACCAGTTCGAAATGAAAAAACTGAATGATGGGTTGTACCATAAAGCAGTGGGCGAAGAATTAAATGCCTTGCTGGTTGGTGGTTCGTTTTCAGCAGATAGCTTGCCAAAACTATACGAAATATATCGTAAAAGTCATTTCTTTGATTTGCACGATCCCGAGGTCCATCCACAATTTGTTCAGTTGAATATACTTCGAACACTGCATCATTTTTTAATTCAATTTTTTTCCGAAGAAAATCATTTTTTAGGGAGAGCAGAGAGAGGTATTCAACATAATTTGAATCCCGAACAAATAGAAGCATTGCGTAGATTAGATTGTGTGATCATTGAAGATATGATTCTGACGCTTGCTAGAATTAAATGCTTTTTTGAAGAGGATACAGATGCAAAATTTGATGATAGAGCTAACTCTTATGATCTTGGATTTATTGAAAATCCCAACCAAGGTACGATAGATGCTGTTCACAGTATGTTGCACCAACGATTTAATGTAGCACCAGAAAAAGATGCAGATGATTGGGCTGGGAAATATGTACGAATCGCTAAAAGCACGGTGCTGCAGTGGCGAATATATCCATATTATGTCTTGTGCTATGACACCCTGGCAGATTTGTTACATCAGCACATAACGTTGTTAAGAGAAGGTATGAATAGGCAGTCTTACAGCGAGCACCATGCAGGGGCGCTCGAAAAGTTGGGCCTAACAGTGAGAACACTTGCATCCTATAGTGTCACCTTTACTGGAATATTGGATGATTTTCGCCAAGTTTTTCCTCGTTTACGCGACGAAGCTATGGTGAATGCAACAGAAAGTGTTAATGCCGATGGATTAGAGGGAGCAATAGCCCTCGAGTCCGTCCCTCATGGGGGTTTGGCAGCAGAAGCCGATAAGGAACTTAATTTAGAATCTACACATAGCTTGTCTGTTATATTTGAACTTCTTGAAAGCATGTCGATGTTAAGTATGTTTGAGAGAAGGATAACGGGAAAAAATATTTTGAACTGGCAGTTTAGAGGTGAGCTTGAGGGTGAATTGTATCATGTAGTGCGTAATACAATTAATGCACAACATACCGCAGGGTTAATGCGCAATAAAGTGAAGCTTATAGATATCCTGGAGCGCTATTCTACGCTAAAAGCAGCTGAAAACTCGGCTTGCGGACAAGGCATGGCAAACATACCTGCTACGCCTCTGGCGCAGTACCTTACAGCTACTGAAAATTCTAGTGATATGAGGTATTTTGCGAACCTTTTCAAGGATACTTTAGTGCTTAAAGGTAATAACTCAGTAAGATTGCACGGGTTAGTCATGGATTTTTCTATAAAATATGATGGTTCTGGTAAGGCTATTCTGTTTCTCAATAGATCCTACCTTGGTGAGCGTATTATCGTTAAGGGGATCTTACAAGCACTTTCTGGCTTACACGATACACTTTTGAATCCTCACGCAGATGTTGAGGTGCGTTATAGCATTTGGTGTCAAGTGAAAAACTTGGTTGCACTAAATATGAGCTACCACTTGTTTCATCAGCAGAGTTTAGTTAACTACTATACCTTCAAGGTTTTGACTGAGGGAGTGTCGCCTAGTGCGCTCGGTGCAAAATATGTGGCTGAGCAAGCATGTATGAGCACTATTATTTTCTTGTTCGGTTTAATTAATCGTGATGCTTTTTATTATTTTTCACCATTTTTCCCTGAATTTGGTACTGACGATGATATTGCAGAAACGATTTTGTGGATTGCACCAACATTCATAGTACAGTTGGCCCTGCTAGGCCATATTGAACTATCTATGGACCTTATCAAACTTAGCGCAAAAGCCCCTAATAATTATATGCACACGCGATTTGTTGAATTTTTGGTGGGTATGATTCAAGCAATCGATAGTAAATTAGACAGGCCTCTTGATGGTAGATTGATTGGCACGCTATCCGGTTTAGTGCGTGATACAGTTAAAACAAACAAAGAATTCATTGCACTTTTCCAAGAGCTTTTGAAAAAGGTTTCCAAAAAGTTTTCGCGGAAATCGATGCAATCATGCGATCCATTGGAAAGGGTTGTCCAGGATGTGATTGCTGAATTAACTATACCTTTACATGATGCTTTAAAGTGTCAAAAAATGGAGGGGGCAGAACAGTATTTAAGTAAAGCTAGAGATGTTATGTCTGCATTTTTCAAATCACGAACTTACCTTGAGCACAATAAAAGATTTGATAGTGAATTAAGTGCTTATCTTGAAAACCCAAGTGTTCTGCCAGATACGTCACCGTATGCACGGCCTCTTCAGGCAGTGCCGGGCGCTGTTTCACTTAGATTTTCAGTAGCTGAATTATTGCCTGAAGGGATGAGGGTTACAATTTCTGCCAAACGGTTTGAATATGAACCGACGAGATCGCCAAATGGCCAGTTTGTTCCCGATGAATTGATAAAAGCTATCAATGAAGCCTCTGCGATTAAAAGAAAAAGTACCCAAGAGAAATGGGCGCATATCTATGAGCAACTCAGTATGTCTGCTAAAGTTGATGTAGATGTGCAGCACTATTTTGAGGCGAGCGTTTTCCAACCGCTTCTAGAAGTTTCTAAATCGATGGTGATCGAGTTTGTGAAAACCATGAAAGTAGACGGGAAAATTCAAGACGTTGCATCTTTTTCAGAGCTATTAAAAAACAGCTTTAGCCGAAAAATTCGCTCTACCTTTACAGAGGAAATGAAGCAAGGGTTTTGTGTGGCGGTACAGTCAGTTAGAACATATTTCCTCTATGAGATGGTTGGTGCTAATGGCAGTGAAAAGGAAAGCATTCGTCAATTGCAGGCTTTAGGTGTTCCTAAGGCCTTAATTGATATTATGAAGAAATTTAGTCGCACATTTCCATTTCAGCAAGAAGAATTTTGTGCGTACGGTGTATGGTTTGATGGTTTAACCAGCGCAGCTATTTTTGATATGCGGGACTTGCAGACGATGATAACCCAGCGTTGGGAAGCTATTGTCCGTGAACGTGCAAAAGTTGCTCCGCTAGTAGTTCAAAATGCGACTGCTCCAAAAGCGGCTGCTCAAGTAGACACTGTGGCGCCTGAGACGTTAACAGTTACTCAAAGTGAACCGCAACCACTTAAAGTGGAGCATGGAGCGGGGAACGAAGCTGGACTTGCGGATGATGGGGAATCATTCAAGACCGTGAAGGGTAGGGGTACAAAGGATTCTAAGCCCGCAGCAGCAGCCTCTCAGGTGCGTCGTGGTGGGAAACCGATTGTTTCGTCTCCGGTGCAAGTAGCACAGCCTCCAAAACAGGCAGCACAGGGTAAAGTAACCTTAGGAACGGTCGCTGAGCGCGTAAATAATCCTGCTCTGGGCTCATTACCCCCATCAAAAGCCCTGACATTCAGTTGGGGCAAACCAGCGGCGGCCCCGGCCGTAGCTGCAGCCAAACCTGCTTCAAAAGAAGTGGCCCCTGCGCCTGCTGCAGTTGTGCCTGCTGAGAAAATTGTAATAGCTAAGTGTCCTGCAGTAGAAATTCAACCCGTGGTTGCTGGAACAGCAGCCACGGAGCCATCTATTGCTGAAAAAGAAGCACAAGATGCCACTAAAAAAGGTGTTGCATTCGTGACGGATGTGAAGCAATCAACAGCGCCAAGTGATGTTAATGCAAACAACGTAGCCGTTGTCGCACCTTCAACAGCAAGCGAAGCATCTGCAGCTGCATTAGATACACCGGCACCGAAAGCTCCGCCGCGATATAAGACGCTTGCCAGAAAGGCTGCAGCACATACTGCAACCCCTGCAGCTGGCGTAGCGGAGCAGCCCGTAGCGGTTGTGGCACAAAATGCCCCACCTCAACAA
>JAZKAM010000164.1:4916-7191 GCA_040389145.1 Pseudomonadota bacterium | reverse complement strand
TTTTTGCTCCCTTTTAAAGGGCCATGAAAATGATAGCAATTCATTACAGTGTATCCTTATGGAATTAACCAGAAAATCTCTGGGCGATTTCGACAAAACATTAACAAATAAGATCCTCGTTTTAATTGCATTATCTGCTTACGCTTTAGCCGAAAATCCTGATTTATTGTCCTATTCGAAAATGCCAAACAAACGCAACTGCTTAGAACGTACAATCTTTCATTATCACGAGATTAGCCGTAAACTGAATTGCTCTGAGACGATTACCGACAGAGAATATTCTGCAGATTTTTTTGAAAGTTTACCCTCCTCTGTTAAAGAACACTTTGAAGCAGTTCCATCATACTATGATTTTACTGATGCAAAGCAGCCAGAAAAAGAGGCGTTCTATAAAAAACAATTTGATCGTGCAAAAAGTAAAGGAATGCCCGAAAGCGTGGTGCGTTACGTTTACATAGATAAACCAGCCGTAGATACTTTGAGCACTTCTGTCATTAAGCATATCACTGACATTAATAAATCCGTGTCTAAACTTAAAAGCACCCAAGAATTCATGTCTAACGAAAATAAACCTGAAGTAATCGAACCCCTGGTCAAATCGGTATTTTCTGATTTGAAAGCGTTTGACCAAACAGTCTTATCTATCTTAAAAAAAACACCCAT
This sequence comes from Pseudomonadota bacterium, assembly GCA_040389145.1. Taxonomy (GTDB): domain Bacteria; phylum Pseudomonadota; class Gammaproteobacteria; order Berkiellales; family Berkiellaceae; genus JAZKAM01. The sequence goes on along the minus strand of JAZKAM010000164.1, from coordinate 6,528 downwards.
AGTTCTTGGAGCGGATTCAAAGCCCGACGAAGCTTCGGAACAGACATATTTCACTTGTACGGACAAAGATGCACTGCGACATTTTGCGATTGCCCTATTAAGCCCCATTTCCTATGGCGTGGCTAAAGAAGGTGATAGTGAAACAGTATACTCCGATCAAGAAGATACGTTGCTCGAAAGAATTAACGACATTATTGATAAAGTTGTTCACTTTTTCAGGTATAACAAACTTCCCCTATCCCCAGAAAAAACAGCTTGGTTAAAGGAAGAAAATTTTGGTGTGAAGGCCCGTTTAAATTGCTTATTCGGCTTGGCTTCGGTGGCCTTAAGTGAAAATTTAGATGTGATTTTCACTGCAGGGTACCCTAAAGATGCATTTGTATTTAACCTTCAGAGATTGATTCTTGCGTTCGGTCATAATTATGCGAGTTATCAACGTATTCGTCAAATTGAAAGTACTAGAAAGGTAATTTTCGAAACGCGCGGATATGAAGAGGAGAAAGCTGCTTACCTCCCTCCTAAAGTCATTTCGGAAGATTTAGAGCGCGCTGGAAATGTATTTTTGGCACTCTACGGTGACATGGAGGATATAGACTTCGTACAGCCGCCAGCTGATGTCCTGTTAGCTGCCTACTTCGAAAGAGCGGCCGCTGCTGTTGCGGGACGGCAACCCTTGCGTCGATCGGACCATAATGCTCAACCCAAGGTTTCATCCTTTCGCGCTTTGCTACGTGAGCAAATCGTAGCTTTACCCATGATTGGTAGCGCTTACGTGCGTATGTTTCCAGCCAAGTCCATGCCATCCCTACCCAGTTCGATGCTTCTAAAGGTCTTTGATACTCTATTACTGATGATGTCTGCGTTACTGCTGGGTGTTTTTGTTATGCCCTATTTATTGATTCGCGCAAAAATAATGCAGAACAAACAGCATGCGGGCGCTGGTGAGCACGATGCGAAAAAAAGTTCTTCGATCATACCACAATCCGCTACGCCGGTTACCCACTCAACTCCCGCATCAACTGTGGTCAACTCAGCTTTAAGAGACACGCACAGGCCAGGCGCTCCAAATAGTGCACCATCGACTTCACGCATAATCTACAAACCCGGCGAATGATGACGCAAGATATTGTTGTTAGTAGCTAAGGCGCTTTGCCCATCGTACAAAGCGCCCCTTACCGCTAGCCAACTAAAAAATTGCTCTAAAGCCGAAGGTTCTTCATCCGAAAATATCAATAACCAGAATGAAATAGAAATTAAAATAGACAACAGAGCTTATTGCGAGAGCATTTAAAGCATCAAAGCAGAATGCCGATGACTAAAGTACATCGGCATTCTGCTTTTATCATTATTACTAGTATATCGTTGTTATTTTTTCAGCGTTCTTAAGACCATGCTTATCGCATAAAGCGCAATTGATGGACAATTAACCCCTGTTTAAGCTCAGCGCATGGTAGTGCAGCCACCGGGATGTACCCCATTTTTTTGAGCCAATCGCAGTCATGGGTTTCTGGGCTGAAGGTCGCGATGTTAACCACCATGTGCTGTACGCCGAACTGATGTTTTAGACTCAGCACCGTGTTGGCAATATCTTCCAATGCATTTTTTTGATCAT
>JAZKAM010000164.1:0-4906 GCA_040389145.1 Pseudomonadota bacterium | reverse complement strand
ACGCACACAACCCAACAAATCTTTCTTTTCACTGCGCAACAAGTAGCTAAAAGCACGTTGTGATTGATGTTCAATGAGCCATTCATTCAGTAAGGTCTTTGCAAGACCAGGGGGCAATGGACGGTGAATAGTTCGTCCGGTTTCCCATAAGGTTTTGCTGTCTAATAATTCTTGAAAAGCATTCAAATGACCCAAAGCAAGTGGCGCCCAATGAAAATATTTGCTTTGAAATGCGGTGGCCTCTAAAGGACGCTTTAAGTACATGAGTTGTACAGGGACGCTGTCACGGCCGGTGAAGATGGACCAGATGATTTTATGACGCATAAAACCATTACGTTCATAAAACTTAATGGCGCGTTCGTTATAAAGCCAGGGATCTAATGCTGCATACGCATATTTAGGCCAAACTGCTTGCTCTAAAAAGACATTGAGCATCAGCGTACCAATACCCTGAGCCAATGCTGCTTCATCACCAATGAACATTTCCAAGCTACCAGCATCTTGAACCATATGGGCTGGAAAGTCCTGCCCTGGCCATGGGTGGCTGCGTAAAGGGGATACCTGGACGTAACCTACGGGGCGTTCTTGATAATATACAATAAAGCCTTGAATATGGGGTAACTCGAGTTGATAGCGATAGCGCTCTAAGGTTTCTTCTTGTGTGTAGCTGTGTACAGAATAAAAGCGTTTAACATGGTCTGTTCGAAACCACGCCAAGATTTGGTCAAAATGCCCAGCATGCAACGCTTCTAATCGAATATCTGCCTGGTTCAGCAACAACTTATACCACGTGTTTTTGCTGACCTCCTGATACCCTTGCAAGGACCACACCGCGTCACGCGCTTCTAATGTCACCTGAACATCACGTATAGGATGTTGCCGTAATTCTGTTTCTAAGGCAGCAATCAAATCCTGTACGCGGTATTCCGCAGCGCTCGGTGTAAGACGCACATAAGCATGCACACCATGACAGTTCAATGTACCCAATAGCTGGTCTTGAAAGAAAATTTCAGCAGTGAGAAGCGATTGGGATTCTGTCGTCAAAAATTTGAATAAGAAGGGGGACGAGGAAGTAGAATGTGTCATGAATGTAGACCCCATGCGCATAAAATGTGGACAATAATATATCGTCCGGAAAAGCCAACGCTTTAGAGCGGGCAAACACAAAGCGCTTTTAATATACACGAAAACGGGATATTGGTGGGGCCAGAAGGGCTCGAACCTTCAACCAACGGCTTAAAAGGCCGCTGCTCTACCATTGAGCTATAGCCCCCGCATGTCGAGAAACCGACATTGCGGACCATCATACCGGATTGGATAAAAATAACAAGGCCCTATACCCATAAACATGTTCGCGCATATGGGTATAGGGCCTGAATTATTTAAGTAACCAAACTAAGCAGAGCGAGACGCAGGTCCTGTCGATGAACCCCCACTTCTAGGTGATGGCGTTGCAGCAGGTGTTGCTGGCGCTGGGGTTACTGGCGCCGGAATTACTGGCGCTGCTACAGCTGGCGGCACGGCCGCAGGAACAGCATTAACTTGTGGTGCTGCTGCCGGCGGTGGCGTTGGCACAGGTATTAACGCTGGTGCCTGTGCTGCAGCGGGAGCAACAGCAGCAGTGGCCGATGCGGGGCGTGGTGGAACTCGCTGAAACGCCCTAGGCGCTGCCCCTGGTCCAGCGCTAGCAAAACGCACTGGTGCTGGAGGTGTCTGTACTGGTGTCTGTACCGCCGTATGGAATCCAGCAGCAGGCGTCGCAGGGCTAGCACCGCCAACTGGCGACCCCTGAGGCGACGGCATTGCTGGCGCTGCTACAGGTGCTGCAACTGGCACTGGTTGCCTTCGTGGCAATGGTGTTGGCGCATTACCTCCACCCGTTTGAACAGGTGAGGGCGTTGGTGCTGGACCTGCAGCTGGACCTGCAGCCGGTGCTGCTTGTGGCCCTGCCGCTGCTGCTGGACCTGTAACATGGCCCGGCCCTTGTTGTGGCGCATCCCACTCGAAGCTCCGTTCTTTTTGTGCCACGCGCTCACACACCGCTGCCCATGCTGCTTTAACATCAGCAGCGGCTAAAGCTGTTTGACGATCAGCTGGTGTAGGGTTATCTGGCTGTGGTGCCGGAGGGGCCAAGGCAGGGTGTATTAAATCACCCAAACGGTAGTAGGCCATTTCTGCAACGGTGCCATCTGCATTTCTACCTTTACCTTGAGGCATAGAATCAGCAAATGTTTCCAACAAGGCTGCATTGGGTTTCGGGTATTCCACAATGGCTTTGCGCACTTCGCTATAAAATGCAGTGAGCTTCCCATCCAACCACCCTATTTCGTGCTTTGGCGCACCGGGGGGGGTATGTTCCAATAAAAGAGCTTCTACTGCCGCGCTATTTGGACATTCTTTCTTTGGACCACCACTGGATTGGCGAGACCGCAAACAATGGTAGGTTTTTAGTAATTCGTCATAATAGTTTTTTTGTTTTTCTAACAAGCCTGCTTCATGCACATCGTTGTTCTGTGCATCTTTAACATCGCGGCTGTTTAAGCTTTCTGGAGTGAAGACTTGCCCTTCAATGACAGGCCGTTGATTGGATATTAAATGTTCATGCTTCTTTTCTGCGTCTTTTAAACAAGCCTCCGATAAAAATGGTTTTGCTCGAAATGCTCTGTACCCATAATACAACGTGGTAATACCAGCACTAATACCAATAAGCGCGTAAAAAATGGGGAATACTGAGACTTGGGCCAGCAACAGCGCACAGGTAACCAAACAGGTACCAACAATCGCTAAGGAAACACCAAGGACACCCATCGCTTTACTAGGGGCTTGAGCAATACCGCCACCCGCTACCAACAGAAACAGGAACGTTGAGGTAAGACTCATACCCAACATGCCAAAACCCAGCACGTTATGAAGGAATGCGAACATAGAGACAGCAAACAGGCCCGCTGTAATACCCGCCACGCCACCAACAACGGTTCGTGTGCCAACGAAAAACACACGCTTAACGCCACGCCATATGCGTGCGCCTGTTGAGGTAGAATATCCGTCTGGCTGCGTATTTTGGTTTTGCATTTAGCCCCCTGATTTTTATGGGTGTATTACGGTAGGAATAGCCAACTTACTTAGTTAGCTAATTTACCGTATTTCCCCATGTAGATCAAGGCATAGTACACGCTATACGCGACCTTCTTCTCGCATATGTTGTAGGCGCGCCTCTGCCAAACGGGCAGCTGCACTACCTGGAAAGCGTGTGCGCACATCGTTGAAGTACGCAGAGGCGCCAGACCAGTTTTTCTTCGTGTATTGCACATAACCGCGCTTTAATAACGCATCAGAAGCCTTTTGGTGGGTGTTATTCAGGGCGACTTGTGTAAACTCAGCATCTGCTGATTCTAAATCGCCTGTAAGTAGATACACCTCTCCCAACCAGTAATGCGCATTGGCTGTGTATTCACTCTTTGGAAAACCACCCACAAAGGCACGAAAAGCGACCAACGCACCAGGGTAATCCCGTGCTTGTAACCGTTCATACGCAGCCTGATAGGCTTCCTGTTCAGACACAAGCGTTTGTACTGGTGTAGTGAGCGCAACCTTGGTTATCGCTGGGCTGGTATCGTCTGAAGCTGTAGTTTGGGGGGATTCTAACTCAGGCTGCGCGGATTTTTCCGCCAACCGTTGTTCTATATTTTGATACAAGCGCTTGTTTTGCTCTTGTAACTGTTTGAGGTGCCAATTTTGCTCTTCCAATTGGCCACGCATCACTTGAAGCTCTTGTTGTAATCCATCGACTTGCTCTTGCAGCTCGATGATCCGTCGAGAGGGCACTTCCTGTGCATGAGTACTCGAATGTTGTACATAGACCGGGCGGCCTTGAACCACCTCAACATCTCGAGCATAAGCCCAGGATGGGCTGCCTAACGACAGCCCTAGCGCGCAATATAACGCACACATGTTCCGGGACACAGTTTTTACTCCACGTCGTACAGTGATGAGTTCACAGCAGTTTCGTTTTCGTAGATCATGACAACACGGCGATTCTTCGCATGCGCATCTTCTACATCACGCGCATCGGCCAACTTTTGTTTGCCATAGCTTACTACTTCCATTTGCGCATAAGGAACGCCCATGGTGTGCAGTGCGTATGTAACTGCTTTAGCGCGACGTTCGCCTAAGCCGATATTGTATTCTGGGCTACCGCGTTCGTCTGTGTGGCCTTCAATACGCAATTTAAGGTTTGGGTGAGACTTCAGATAATCAGCATGTACTTCTAAGGTTTCTAGATCATCTTTAGAAACCGTTGCTTGGTCAAAACCAAAGTACAAAACACGCTTTGCGTTAATCGAGACGCCATCTGCCTGTTCATACACGTCTTGTGGCATAAATGCTAGTGTGTCGCCCATAGCGGCAGAGCGATTTGTATCTACAGTCGCATTTACCGTTACACCGGCTTTGCTTTTGTCAGAACCACAACCTGCTACCAATAACAACACCGCAGCTGCGGCAACTATTTTTTTCATTTTCACTCCTCCAAGGGTATATTATCGGGATAGGTACGGAGACCAAGTAGGATCTTGTATCCATCCATCTCGCGCAGACAAGTGTACCCGATGTTGCCCATCCATTGAAACCATCACCACCTTGCTCTGGGCAGCGTTGCTTTGATTGGCGGTTACAATCCATTCGCCATTAGGTGACACGCTGGGTGATTCGTCCGAAACGCCTGTAGGCGTGCTTAATAAGCTTCTAAAACCCTCGCCTAATACTTGCTTGGCAACATGCTCCTTACCATCTTCACCACGTGATAAGAAAACTAAGGTCTTTGCATCTGGAGTTAGTTGTGCACGTAAATTAAAAGTGCCATCAAACGTTAAGCGTTCCGTACGCTTGCCATCAAACCAGTAACGGT
>JAZKAM010000163.1:0-1572 GCA_040389145.1 Pseudomonadota bacterium | reverse complement strand
CCTTATGTACTTACTGAAGCGGCTTGCTAGCATAGTCGCTTTCAGGCGGTATGTTCAGCATATACAGCGCATATTGGACGATTTTTGCATAGGTTGGAGCAGCAACTGCGCCCCCCATGTAAGCCTTTTGCGGCTCTTCTATCAATACCAATGTAGCCAAACGTGGGTTATGTAATGGCGTTACACCGGCAAATAATGAAAAATGTCTGTTGACGTCATAACCCTGTTCGCCTATAACACGCACCGTACCCGTTTTTCCTGCGGTCGGGTATCCAGATATATTTGCGCGCCGACCTGTGCCATCTTTACGCGTTACTTCAGCCAACATGGACAAAATGGTCGTAGAGACCTCTTCAGACAAAATCCGCGTGCCCGCGGGTGCAGTATCCAGCCTTGTAATCGATAATGGCCGGTAGATCCCTTTTGCCCCCAATGTTGCATAAGCATGTGCCAGTTGTAGCGGCGTCACCGATAGTCCATAACCAAAACCTAGTGACGCTTGAATATTGAGCGATTGTGGGCCTTCCGGTAGGCTACCCTTGCTTTCCCCTGGCAATTTCAACCCAGTCTCTCTTCCAAAACCAAAACGGTCAAAAAACTGAGCCATATAATTGGGCGGTAACTCTAATGCTATTTTGCAGATCCCAACGTTACTCGAGCGGCTGAGTATTTCATACACGCGTAAAACACCCCAGTTACGGTCATCATGAATCACATAAGGTCCTAAACGGATGGTGCCTGGACTGGTATCAATGAGTGAATTCTCTTTGATGATTTTTTCTTCCAAACCCGCGGCTATCGTGAATGCTTTTACGGTTGAACCTGGCTCAACCGGATCGGTAATAGCGCGTAAGCGTATCGCCGGGCCCTGACGTTCTTGTCGATTGTTGGCATTGAACGAGGGTGCCGTCAACATGGCCAATATTTCACCTGTGGTGATGTCGATCATGACGCATGTGGCAGATTTAGCCTGTGTTCGTGTCAATAGCTCAGACAGCACCCGTAAGATATGTGATTGAATACGGGTGTCGATACTCAGGATGATATCTTGACCTGAATGTGGTGCTTGAATATTTTCTAAATCTTGAATCCATTTACCGGAGCGATCTTCTAGTACTCTTTTCTTGCCAGAAATAGGTTTGAGGATGTCATCGAAGTATAACTCTAGACCGGCTTGTCCTTGATCGTCAATATTGGTAAAACCAATAAGTTGCGCGGCATCTGGGCCAGAAGGATAGAACCGACGGTATTCTCGCCGAAAGTATAAGCCGTGCATGCGCATGGCACGAACTGTGGCAACGATATCATCGGGCACATCTCGCTTGAGATACAAGAAGGCACGTTGCTTATTTTGGGCAATTTTTTCTTTAAGCTCTCGCTTGTTTAAGCCAAACAACTGGGTTATCTTCTGAAACTCTTCCTTAGTCGGATTAAAGTGACGGGGGTCGATCCAAGCGGATTCAGTAGGTGTTGAGACTGCTAGGGGCTCTTCACGGCGGTCAAAGATGATGCCACGGTACGAAGGAATAGAGATTGTATGGATAATTCGTGCGTTCCCTTGAGCAATCAGTA
>JAZKAM010000162.1:0-2127 GCA_040389145.1 Pseudomonadota bacterium | reverse complement strand
CGATGAACGGTGGCACGGGAGAGCTCATCCTTCGCCACAACGCCCTGAGATTGTAGAAGCCCCATGACTGTGTTCATGGAACGTGCGGGATTGTCTTCTTTGGCTGCAATCAAAGCGGCTTGTACTTCTGGCTTTAGATGGCTTTGACCTTTGTCTTTACGGATTTCTGGATTCAAGCCTTCAATCCCTAGTCGTTGCCAATCATAATACCAACGTCGGATCGTTTGTGCGCTTAAATGGGTGCGTTTAGTTCCAGGAATGTTATAAGCCTTGGCTGCTAATTCACGAGTCAGTGTTTTTAATTCACCATGCAGCAGTTCTCCACGAGACGCTAAAGGCCCCAGCACCGCTAAACGAAACAGTGCCAACAGATGGATAGGTTTGTTCATTTTGATTCTCCACTTTGTTAAAAAAATGCAAAATCAGTGAAGCATATTTTTGAGCCCAAGCCCCAGAGACAAACTGTGTGGGTGTCTTAAAACGCTTTAAAAACCCATATCTCAACCTCCATTGCACTTAAACATTATGGGATAGGCACACCCGCAATATGACAAAGCCGCATCGCTTGTGCCAAAGAGAGCGTTTGCAAAACACCTTGCCAAAAATCCTTAAAGGTGGATAGCCGACCCCAAGTGGGTTGGTACTCACGCAGCACGCTTGCCTGTTGTAGAAATTGTTCTTTAAGGCGAGAGGCCCAGCGGGCGACTGTGTGGGCGGCTACGCCGATCGCCTTGGCACTGGCATTGAGACTCTCACCCGCCAGATGAAGCTTAAGAGCAATTTCCTGTTTGGCCCACAGGTACCATCGATGCGGTGGAATGCATTCTGGTAGTGCTGAACAGGTCCTATGACAATGGCTGCAATAATAACGCTGGATCCGAACAGGATTGAGCTCACCACTGTCCCGATCGGCTTTGCGGTAATAGTAGCCATGACCCACAAGACCCATTTTTTGACAATGGGGACACTGGCAAGAGGTGTTTAAATCTTTTTTTTAAGGGCGACGTACTCGAGAAGGGTTACAATACCCGGTAGAATGATTATCATTTACAAACTCCTCCCATAAAAAGGACATACAATTTATGAAGTATTCTTATGATTTTTTCCCAGACTATCCGCTGCCATCAGCACTCAAGCTCATGATGTCAGCAGGCGATCCCTTGCCAGAAGGTGATTATGCACTCATTGATTATTATTCACCTAACGTTGATGCTGCTCAAACCATTACCATACAAGTGGTTCAATTACAGAGAACCCGTAACGATATGCCGTTTACTGAGGAATCGCTAGCAGCATTCGATTATAAACTCGATGGCGCCTGGTCTGACGACAATCCAAAACTACAGGCCACCATTCTCAGGACACCCTTGGTTGATCAGCTCCTCCTCTTTTTTAAAGAGCTACTAGAGACCAATCTTGAATATAAGGAAGAATTAAGTTGGCGAGCTATGATGCATGCCAAGGATGCGCAAAGGCGTCAAGAATTGAGTCGTGCACTTCCTGAGCATCTGATGCCTCAAATGCCTATTCGAAAAACAGACCGCACCCAACGTAATGACCCTTGTCCCTGTGGTAGCGGTAAGAAATTTAAGAAATGTTGTATGTGATAGCGGAGGGCTACTGTATTTGTCCCGCATTTGCTGAGATTTGTGTAACAGGAAAAATCTTAATTAGCTTGAGATAAAACCAGACCATCAAGATCATACTAATAGAGACGTAACAATAATAATTGCTCATACCCTCCAGTTGCTTCACAAATAACAAGAGAAATAATGTTCCCATTTTGTTGCTGCCCTTCTAAGGTTTTAATTAAACCTTCAATTCCATCCTTTGAGTTTTCAACCCTGATTACCCCATCTACTGTATCATTAATATGCACATCCAAATGGAGTTTTGATACATCAACACCCACATATAGTTCCATTTTCAGTCCTCCCACTTTATACTGATGTTGGTTTCTTCGTACTTGTATTCGAGGCGATTAATCCCTCACGACATCTGTTCGAAGCACCAAGTAATGACTGGGGAATCTGGACTATAACGCGGTTCTTCACAACCAAGTGCAATTTCGGTTCCCCCAGTCATTCCCATTAGAACCGATCAGGCTCTAATGGTAAATTCAATATA
>JAZKAM010000161.1:0-2529 GCA_040389145.1 Pseudomonadota bacterium | reverse complement strand
TACAGCTGGTTATACGCCAAAAAAATGGGCGGCGTATTTCGCTTACGTATTGAAGACACGGATCTAGCCCGTTCTACAGAAGCGTCCGCCGAAGGTATCGTGGCGGGTTTGGCTTGGTTGGGTTTGGACTTTTCAGGCCCGCTCGTCTATCAATCCCAACGGTTTCCCCGTTATAAAGAAGTGTTGGATACGTGGTTAACAGAAGGTAAAGCATACCGCTGTTATTGCAGTCAAGACCGCCTAAACGCGCTTCGCGAACATCAAGTTGCCCACCAAGAAAAACCACGTTATGACGGCCATTGCCGTGACCGCACAGATGGTGATGTGCGCGCACCCCATGTGGTGCGTTTCCGTTTTCCTCAAGATGGTGAAACTGTGGTGGATGACGGCGTACATGGCCGTGTAGTATTTCAAAACCAAGAATTTGACGATCTGATTTTGGCGCGCACCGACGGCACACCCACCTATAACTTCACGGTCATCGTGGATGATTGGGAAATGGCGGTGTCTCATGTCATTCGTGGCGACGATCATCTCAATAACACCCCTAAGCAATTACAAATGCTGTTGGCATTGGGCGCAAAGCCACCACAATATGCACACATTCCGATGATTTTGGGTCAAGATGGTAAACGTTTGTCGAAGCGTCACGGCGCTGTTCATGTGCTGCAATACAGAGATCAGGGCGTATTACCTGAAGCATTACTGAACTACCTGGTCCGTTTAGGTTGGTCTCATGGCGATCAAGAAATTTTTTCTCGTGAAGAGATGATCGAATTTTTTGATTTTGAACATTTGCAACGTTCGCCTGCGGCGTTCGATGTGGAAAAATTGCGTTGGTTAAATCAACATTATTTGAAAACGGTGCCTGTTTCTCGTTTAGTACCTTTATTGGAAGAACAATACACACGTCTGGGTATTGCTGTCTCTGCGGATGTTTCTCTTGAACAGGTAGTGATAGCCTTACGCGAGCGCTGTCAAACGTTAAGCGAAATGGCAGAAAAAAGTCGCTTTTGTTTTGAAGAGCCAGTCTTTAACCCAGCAGCGGTTGCACAGCATTTGACCGATACTGCGCGCACGCTACTCACGGAGCTGCGTGCTCAACTGGCAACCGTACTATGGGAAGCAGAAGCCATTCACAATTGCCTAAAAGCTTTTGTGACAGAGCGCGGGTTAAAATTGCCGCAAATCGCTCAACCCTTACGCGTCGCATTGACGGGTGATACCAGCTCGCCTTCCATCGATCAGACCTTGGTCATGATCGGTCAAGCGCGCGTATTGGCGAGGCTCGCTAATATATAGTCCGCGCCTCCAGTACTGTTACGGCCAGTAATTTTGGGCGAGCTGGCTGTACTGGATATGTAAGGCTTCGACGCGTTTTTTTAATGCGTCGAGGTCTTGTGTATTGTCGATGATATCGTCCGCAGCAGCCAACCGTTCTGAACGCGAGACTTGCTGTTGAATGATCCGTTCGGCTAAGGCAGGCGTCATGTTATCGCGGTGGCAAGCACGGATTATCTGTACCGACTCTGGTACATCAATCACGCATACACGGTCTAAATATTCACCCCAGCCACGTTCAACCAGCAAAGGAATGACCAACAATATATATTCATTGCGTGGCGCTTCTAAATGTTTGAATAATTCTTCTCGAATCATGGGGTGTAACAGATGCTCCAGCCAACGCTTTTGCTCGGCATCTTCGAAAATAATCCGTCTTAAGCGCGCACGGTCTAAATTGCCATCGGGCAAACAAATGCCAGCACCAAAATGTTGTACGATGGCGGCATAGGCGGGTTGTCCAATTTCTGTAAATGCCCGTGCTAGGTGGTCACTGTCGATGACATGTGCACCCAAGGCAGCAAACATGGCGGCAGCTGCACTTTTTCCACTGCCAATGCCACCGGTCAATCCTACTTTTAGAGACATAATCCCTCCGATTATCCGAAAATATGATGGAACAAACCTATGTTATGCGTGCGGTGCGATGTTTGTAAAAATAGCACCAAGAGTGCGCCCATGCTGAGAAACGGTCCAAAAGGGATGGCGTCATGTCGTGACCGCTTACCAACTGCCATGGCAGTTAACCCAACAGCACTACCCAGCGTGGCACCGATGAGTAAAATCCATGGAATACTGGCCATGCCCAGCCACGCACCCATAGCTGCCAGTAATTTCAAATCACCAAAGCCTAAACCTTCTTTTCCGGTGCATAAATAGTAGCCATGATAGGTAAACCACAATGTCCCGTAGCCCAAAGCCGCCCCATAGATACTTTCTGTGGTGGAACAAAAAAGTGTCGGGTAATGGGTACTACACAATAGCCCAATCCAAAGCAGGGACAACGTGAGCTCATCCGGTAACCATTGGGTGGCAAAATCGATGGCGCTTAGGATGAGTAAATAACTGCAAAATATATAAGCGAGTAACCCCAAAGTCGATAGCCCAAAGGTATGCAAGCAGAGCACTGCCAAAAGGGTACTGCTGAGTTCAATTAAAGGATATTGAGGTGAAATAGCTTTGGTGCAG
>JAZKAM010000160.1:5608-6873 GCA_040389145.1 Pseudomonadota bacterium | reverse complement strand
AGTGCCACAGTTAATGCTGACTTTTGGCGGTCTAAATGTGATGGTTAACAATCAACTGGCGACAAGATCTGTTGAGGTTGATTCAAGTACGATATTCAGATTCTGGCGTGATGAAATGAATGGCGGTGTTGAAAAAATGACTGTGGCGAATCTGTTTCAAGGAAAAATGGATGCGCTAATGTATAGCTCACTTGATGACGTTCGTGCGCTTGCGCCATCTGTGATGTCGGAGCTTCTAAAGCAAGTTTCGGTACCAGACTTGACTATTGGACAAGCTGCAAACGATCGTTTGCAGCTTGTTTATGGATTAAGCGCAGAAAAACTTACTGTACTTGCCAAATCTGCCCCTCATATTTTGGAGAATTTACTGCAAAACTCGGTCCCATATCGGAAGATTTCAGAGCCGTCTTACTTTATGATGATTGCTGATTCTGTTCCTGTATTAGGAATAGTAACTATGTACAAGCTGTTTCATTCTGGTTATGTTTTTGAATATGATGAAAGTGCAAGATCAGAACTCTTGAATCAAAGCATGGAAAACAAACTGAAGGCCTTTGCTCAAATTGTTTTGCAATCAGATAGCTGCGATTTTTTCTTGATGTACCGGAGTTTAATCAGAAGATATACAGGCAATGAGCGGTTGCACAGTGCAGTTAGGACTATCTTCAGCAAGGTTGATCTGATTTTTCACATGGATTTAGCTGTGATTCAGGTTGCGCCAGATAGTGCTCTTGCTAAGGACTGTATAGCTAACTTGATTCAAACAAAGCCAGACAATAATAAGGAAAAATTTCTTGCAAAGATTTCTCCAAACAGTGCTCTCTCAAAATCATTAAACGAGTGTTTAGAAGAGTTGAAAGCGCGGATCGATCATCCTCGAAGCACGAATGGCATGCGTACAGCTGCAGGGAACCATTATGATACGTTGAGAAATCATTTTGTGACCAATACGCAGGATTTTGTTCGAGCAACTAGCAGAGTTGCTGGGGCTACTGCAAAAAACGTTGGTAATTTTTTGCGCATCGCTGCCGGCGTACTCCCATCTGCAGAAGAAAAACAAAAGATTGATACTGAGTATGCAGAAAAAGCCAGGAAAAACGCTATGTATACTTTGATGTGGGCGAACAGTTCCGGTGACACCTCAGGAGCCAAACAAAATCCTAGCGATGATGGATATCAAAGTGGCGCACTAAGTCGAACAAAACTTGGATAACTGATTAAAAAGTGTAAACCTTACAGGCAAAATTATTCTATAACCTTTTTAT
>JAZKAM010000160.1:0-5598 GCA_040389145.1 Pseudomonadota bacterium | reverse complement strand
CTGTATTTTCGTTATGGCACAATGGGTTGTGCCAAGACTCTGCATATTATTACAGTAGCGTACAATTATGAGTTACAAAATAAGTCGGTTATTTTGCTTGCACCGGCATTTGATTCTCGGTTTGGGGTCGGAAATCTAACTTCGCGAGCAGGTTTGTCCCGAAAAGCAGACCATCTACTGAATGAAGAAACCGATTTAGTGGGTTTGTCTGAAAACTGGCAGCATATTTCATGTATTTTAGTGGATGAAGTCCATTTTTTACCTGAGTCGGTTATTGACCAGTTGCGACACATTGCTACCTATAAAAACATTCCAGTCATTTGTTATGGGCTGAGAAGTAGTTATCGGAATAATTTGTTTCCAGGTTCAAAGCGTTTGTTCGAGTTAGCGGATAACCTCGAAGAACTAAAAGCTACCTGTCAATACTGTAACCGTAAGGCCAGCACACATATCAAGCTTGATGCTCTTCACGACCATCAAAGCCCAGATATTGTTCTGGGCGATGATGTGTATCGAGCAGTGTGTTTTCACTGCTACTTTGATCGGCTACCGACGGCCGCCAAAGCTCTCCTTCATGAAAAAGATTATCAGCACAGCGAGTAACTGAGCTGCCGGCAATAGCGCAAAGGGCACTACAAAGTCATTTGCGCTCGAGATACTTGCGCTGCGCACGACGTCAATGAAGTAGCCAACTGCTGGTTGCGCAATGGCGCCGCCGCCAATTAATGCCACGCCTGCTAAAGCAATCGCCGTTGCGGTTAGTTGAGGAGCATTGGTTTCTGCCAGGTATGGGTATACCAGTGTGTGCCCGCTAACGCCAACACCAAGAACAAAAAATGCAGTTGCCATAACCCAGCTGGCGCAATGGTCTCCCAAAAGAACGCCTAACAGTACAACTAAGCTGGTTACTGCGCCCAACATCATGGGCTTTTTGCGCGATTGCCATTGACCAGACAGCCAGCCCATCAGGGGCGAACCTACGATCATACCAATAAACAACATAGAGGATATGCCGGCTGCAACATCACGCGAGAAGCCATAACGTTCATTGAGGAACAGATTTGCAAAGAGTGAACCGAAAATGGGAATCGGCAAATTCATGGCAGAAGCGCATAAAACAGCTTTCCAGTTATCGAACAAGCTAACAACCTGTTTTAACCGAATAGCGAGAGGTGTTCTATCTAGCGCTGCTTTAGGGTCTGGTTTGTCATAAACGTTTAGGTAGATGATTGCCCAAAGCAATGCGCCAATACCTGCATCCACCAAAATCGCTGAACGCCATCCGTAGTGTGTTACCAGCCATAGCATAGGGATTTGCGCACAAACAGCGCCTAGCATGCCCATAGAGACAATGCAGCCGGTTACAAAGGATAGGCGATTAAGTGGAAACCACTGGGAAGACAGCTTCATTGCGCTGACCACACAAAATGGACCCGCACAAACACCGACTAAAAGGCGGAACAAGCTGGCCAGTTGGAAACTATGGGTTTGAGAGAATGCGACGGTAAAGAGGATAGAAGAGCCCATCGCCACTAAAATCAGCTTACGAACCGACAGGCGATCCACCAGTAAACCTGCAGGCAAGAGAAAAAGTACGGTACCCCATAAATGAAAGGATGCTAAAAAGCTAAGGTGGGTACTGGAAATATTGAACTCTTGCATAATATGCGGTTCAAGTACGTTAAACATATTGGATTGGAAAAATTCAAAAACAAAGAAGAGTGAGGCAGATAAAACCACAACCCAAGGGTTACGAATCTTAAGTTTAGCTGAGCTACGCATAAGAGACTCCTAAAAGATGAACAACCCGCATTTTTGCATGAAACTGTCAGGGAGTCACGATTTAATATATGTAAGAAGGCGTACTAAATTTTATTGTGGTGCTTAAATGGATTTGGTAGTATGGCGATCAAATAAAGGTGGGGTGACAGAATTAATATAGAGGTTTTGGGAATCGACTTGGGTACAGACAAAGGCTGTGCACACTATGATACGTCAAAAGATATTGTCGCTATTCAGTTTAAGTGTTGCGGTAGATATTATGCGTGTTTTAAGTGCCACGAGGCTCTGGCTGATCATGCACCTAAAAATTGGTTAGCTGAGGAATATGATCGGTATGCGATCCTTTGTAGAAAATGTAGTGCACTGATTTCCATTTCAGAGTATCAGTCCGTATCCGGTTGTCCGAGATGCTGTGCATTGTTTAATCCAAGGTGTCAGCTTCATTGGGATGTTTATTTTTAAGCTTAAAGTTTTGCAATTGACTTTTTGTGCATTACTCGGTCAATTGTTGGCGTGTGGATTATTAAGTGTAATTGTTAAAATTAAATAATTGTGTGAGTTTTTATGAATATCTACGATATCTGCCCTAATGTGAAAAAAGCTGTTTTTCTAGCCAAACGCCAATTGCCAGAATTAGTAACAGATGCAGTTAATTTGGAGGGGATCAAGATATCCCTGCCAGAAGTTCAGACTCTTCTTGAAGGGATAAGTATCGGTGGTCATAAAATTTTGGATGTAACCATTGCAGTTAATCAGGTAAATGCATGGCGCTTTCTATTGCATTCTGTTGAGAAAGCGCAATTTATCCTTGACAAAGATTTTTGTAACAAGTTGCATGCTATTGCTGCACAGAACGAGGCGCTTGAATGGGGGGTGTTTCGTTCTCGAATGGTTACAATTTCTGGAGCGGGTTATAGACCTCCCGTTCCCAATGAACTTGATACGGCATGGAATTCTATGGTAGCACAGGCAGAAGAAATTGAAGGCATTGTAGAAAAATCTATTTATGTTTTTTTACAAATGTCTAGAAACAAATTTTACTTTAATGTTAATAGACGCATGGGTCATTTTATGATGAACGGGATACTCCTTTCCAATGGATATCCGGCGACTAATGTGCCTGCAAAGCGCCAATCTGAGTTTAATAAGTTGATGATTGATTTTTATCCGAGCAATGATATGCAGCCTATGATGAAATTTATGGTTTCCTGTATGTCTGAATTTAATATTGAGTTCATGTCGCAATAGCTATGAGTTTACATTTTTCAGGGATCACTTTCCTATTTCTTTAAGTTGACTCGGGTAACCTGATAGGCGTTATGCTACATTTTCCAGAATGTGTAGTTACCTCAAAGCTATTGATGAGTTATATAACTTATTAAATTTTTATAGCTCTTACTAAGAAAAAACACTTTTACCCTGCTAATCTCATATGCCAATGGTAGATTAGCAGGGTAAAAGTGTTCTATACTGGAGAATATAGAGGCTTCGTTGGCGCAGTATGAAAAGAGAAAAATTAAATAATGATTTAACTACACTTTTTCAAAGAAGAAGGATGGTTGCTCTGCTTGGACCAAGGCAATGTGGCAAAACCACTTTAGCCAAAGACTTTCTGAAAAGCCTGTCGGTCCAGCCTCCTCGGCAGAATTATTTCGATTTGGAGAACCCCTTCGATCTTCTGCGTCTTGCTGAACCCTATAGTGCGTTAAAACCGCTTAAAGGGCTGATTGTCATTGATGAAATACAGAGAATGCCTGATATTTTTCCTGTACTTCGTGTACTTTATGATGATTGCGATGACAAGAAATTTCTTCTTCTCGGGAGCGCTTCAAAGCAACTGATTCAGCATTCTTCTGAAACGCTCACTGGACGAATACACTATAAGGAAATATGCCCATTTGGATTTTTCGAGACTCATGAACGTGAAAAACTCTGGCTCCGAGGTGGATTCCCACGTTCCTATTTAGCCCATGATGAGGCGGATAGTATTCTGTGGCGGGCTGATTATATTCGGACTATTCTTGAGCAAGACATCCCAAACTTAGGTTTCAAAATACCTGCCATCCATCTTCGCCGATTTTGGATGCTCATGGCTAACTGCCACGGCCAACTTTTTAATGCAAGTCAGATGGGTGCAACGCTAGATCTTTCTTCGCAGTCGGTAAAACGTTATCTCGATTTACTTACTGATATGTTGATGTTGAGGCAGTTGGCTCCATGGTTTGAGAATATTAAGAAAAGACAAATTAAATCTCAAAAAGTATATATACGAGATTCTGGCTTGCTGCATTATTTGTTACATGTTCACGATCTTGATACTTTGGCCTTGCATCCAAAACTTGGAAGTTCTTTTGAGGGCTTTGTAATTGAAGAAATTATTAAGACATTGGATTTGCAGCAGGATGAATGTTTTTTTTGGAGAACGAATGAAGGTGCTGAGCTTGATTTGTTGATTTTAAGAGGCAACAAGAAAATTGGTTTTGAGATCAAAAGAACTGCGCAGCCTAGGTTAACGCGTTCGTCGCATAGTGCGCTTTCTGATTTAGAGCTCGATCATCTGTATGTGATTCATTCTGAGGATGTGACTTGGGCTCTAAACGAAAAAGTGACAGCATTTTCCTTTAGTGATCTGCTCAGTCTAGATACGCACATTAATGGAGTATGAGCGAATATTGACAGCGTGCTAAAAGTTCAATCGGAACTCGTCAGTTAATCATTGTGTTATAAGCTTTGACAGGCATTCTAAAACGAGTTAAAGAAAAAAAGTTGGTACGGACTCGGATACATCGCCGGGCGTATTTTCAACTCCAGCAATGCATCCGCTACAAATGGTCCGCTTTATGATGAACGGCATACTTCTTTCCAATGGATATCCCGAAACCCATGATAAAATTTCTGATTTCCTGTATATCAGACTTTAATATTAAGTTCATGCTGCAATAGCCATAAACTTACATTGACCAGGGTGTTGATAGCGGTATTTTAGGTGCGTCTTTGATAATAGAGTCAGAAGAAATAAGATAATCTGTCGCCCATTGAATCACGTGCACTTGACTGTGCATTATTCCTCTAGCGAAATTAAATTCATATGTGCTTAGTATAGCTAAGATATATGCTGTCTTTAGATGAGAAGGGCGCTGATGCGCCCTTCTTTTTAGTTTCGAAGGCAGTGCTAATTACTTAGCTTTGAACCACTAGGCCTAAATACGCTTGCACGGAGTGTAAGTCATATCGGCTTCGTGCCAAATCTACACTGGCGGTCAGTGCGGAGTTCGGCATTAGTTGATAACGCATACCTGCTTGCAGGCGCGCTTGCAGATCTTCGTGATGGCCGCCTGAAAAGCTAACTGTCGTGGTGTTGATTGTGTAGTCTGCCGATTTACCGCTCAGTACAGCGTACTGCATTAAGCCTAATCCACCCCACAGTGAAGACTTATTACCAGGCTTTTGGTGCGTAATCGTACCTTCAATACGCGCTAGAAGCTCAGTTAATGTTCGCTCGTTCCAGGAGAAGTAGGCGCTTTCTGAGTATGAAGCGAAATGTTCAGCAGATAGGTCTAAACCAGCCGTTACTTTTCCAATCAGATGTGCTTTAACGGTGTGTTGCCATCTGCCCTCTAATCCAGCCAAAGCGAGTAAACTGTGATAGCTTGCTGTGACATCTACGTAACCTGGAGTAGTATTGGTTAACACGTTACGATGGCCGCGATGGGTTGCATAACCTATCAGCGCTTTAGCAGAAAGGTGTCCACCACGAATACTGTCGAGCTGCGGGGCTAGTGCACCGATAAGCACACTGTTGGCACGTACAGTCTG
>JAZKAM010000159.1:0-2437 GCA_040389145.1 Pseudomonadota bacterium | reverse complement strand
AGTTTTAATCTGCAATTGTCCGCCAGCAAAAAAACAGTACCCAGTTATAGTGATCTCATACAGACTGTAACACCTGCTGGCCGCGCAGAACAGGCTTTGTGGCAAGGGCAAGCCTCGGCTAACACTGACAATTCGAATTTATCTGCCAGTGGCAGTATCGCCTGGAAAATAGATGATCGTAATAAGCTCAGCTTTTCCCCGACTGCAGGTTATATAGACATGCAGCGGGAAAGTGTCGATCAACGACATTGGATTAATGGACAGACTCTGGATGCACGTCAACAATCCAAGACACCCTTCACTGCCACATCACATTCACTGACCTGGAACTTCAACCCAGATGAAAGAAGCAGGCTGGAACTGACCTGGATTTCAAAGCACTTTGGTTTTCGAGCGGATACTAATCGGGAAGAAAGTATTTCCGGGCAAATACCCACTCTCTATCGTAATAAACAAGACCGTGACCTGGATTCTGATTTTTTTAAAATAGATTACAAATTGGGGCTGTCAGGTGGTCACGACCTAAAAATAGGTGGGCACTTCTCCCGTAGCCAGGAAAATGGTGAATATGCTTACTGGATCAATGGGAGCCCGGACACCAGCCTTGATGCTCTCGGTATGCGTCGTAAAGTTCGAGGAAACGAATACCGCCTGTTCGTGCAGGATGACTGGCGATTGAATGATGCGCTTGCATTTAACTTTGGATTATCCGGCATTGACAGCAAGATTGATCTTGAAGAAGGTGGCTATCGCGGTCAGACAAATTATCGCTTGTGGTCAAAAAAATTGATGGTGACAGTTCACGCCAACTACGTGTGAGCCTTGCCCGCAGCTATCAGCCACCGACGACAGATCAATTGACATTGCGCCCGCAAATCAATCCTTTTGCTCCTTGTGCTGGAAATACGTTATGTGTCGCCAACACGATTGATACGGCTGACAGTTCCGGTAATCCGCATTTGCAACCCGAACGCTCCCATGGTCTGAATATTTCTTATGAACACGGTATTGGAACTGATAGTCAGTTTACATTGGAATTGTATGCGCGCCAGATAGACCGTAAGATAGGTACCGATATCACATTGGAAAACGTACCGTGGGCCAGTGCGCCACGCTACGTATCTCGTCCAACCAATCTGGGGAATGCGACTGTACAAGGTATTGATATGGAAATGCTGCTAGCCTCGCGTGACATATGGCCAAATGCACCGAAACTGGATGTACGAGGCAGTGTTGGCCTCGCCCGTTCTCAGATATCCAGTATACTTGGGCCAGACAATCGGCTTGACAAACAAACACCCTGGCGTGCCAAGCTAGGGGTCAGTTATGCCGTCAAGGGACTACCCCTGAAATTCGATATGGATGCTAACTGGGCTCCTGGTGGCTGGGTGCGCACCAACGCAACGCAACGTATTTTCCAAGACAGAGCATTCAATCTGGGAGCCAGCGCGAGTTGGACTATTAATCCTGATACTCGTTTGTTCATCAATCTCGATAACTTGGTCGCTCACAAGTCGCAACGAGTGGACGAATACATCAACCCAGAAGAACTGGTGCGCCAGCAAACAACCAGCACGACGGACACCAGATTGAGTGTACGGCTTCAGATCAAATTGTAATTTACCGGCTTTTTGCCCGACTTGAAAGGATCACTGCGTGAAAACAAGTATCAAAAAATTTATAATCAATACTTTACTCATGGCTGCGACCGCAGGAGTAGCGGTTGCCATCGGTAGTCAACTACCGCAACTGTATAAAAAATGGCAGGGTCCATTCAAAAATGGCGATTTTTCGGCTCATATCAAAAATCAGAATCAAAGCCTGACTTTATATGGCACGACGACCTGTCCTCATTGTGAGTCGGCACGCGCTTATTTGAAAAAAAATGGAATTGCCTACAATGATCAAATACTGGACAAATCAAAAGAGGCGGAAGCAAATTTCAAGCTACTCAATGAAAAATCTGTCCCCGTTATCGTTTCGGCACACAAGCTGTTAGTAGGTTTCAACGAACAAGAGTATGATAAATTGATCAACACTGAATTAAAAAAATAATCATCATCTATACCAAAAGCAATATTTGGGAATAATATTGCTTTTACTCAACAAGGAAAACAAACATGAAAAAATATGTGCTCGTATTCTTAAGCATGCTACAAACGTTGTATGGAGAAACTCGATGATAAAGAAAAGTGCGAAAAGATGTGTACGGAAACGTGACAGAATTCTGCGCAACACATCATTCCTGTAGAGACATCCAAACTACCAAGTGTGCCGTTTAGTACATTCTGAACGGCATTTAATTGTGTGATTCATAGACATCGTTTCAATTAAAATGATGCTATGGATTGGTTTTACAGAAATAGAAATGATGTCTGTGAATCACATAAATTACAAATATACATGCATGCAATCCAGTCAGTGTTTTATTCGACTG
>JAZKAM010000158.1:2066-3797 GCA_040389145.1 Pseudomonadota bacterium | reverse complement strand
CATTTGATACACTGTGCTTGGGATTTCGGAGTAAGGAGTGCCATCCACTCTTTCTTGAAAATAGTAATATTTTACGGTGTTCTCTTTAAATATCCTGCCTGCTGCACGTAACCTGCCTGAAAGGTTTAAAGCTACTGCTTCAGAGTGTATGCCTGTAGCGATATGCGAATATATTCGCCGCCAATATCTTTTCAATACAACACGACCATGTGCCAAGGAAACTTCACGGATTTTGACTACCAGAGTTTCCCCAGTGCTTAGCTCCGTGCATAGTTTGGCGCGCCCATCGCGTCCTTGGCCAATGTTGCCTTTAGGATATTGATCAGAATTCAAGATTTTATATGTTTGGATCACACCGTTGACATCTGATAATTCGTAACTAGAAGCTTCGTGCCCTGATTTTCTTCGATTGGTTTTTATGATATCTACAAATAGGGATGGGAATTGGTTCGCATTTTTTAGGGTGGTTTTTCTTAAAAAGGACAGGTGCAGGTTTTCAATTAATATGGGTACGCAACATGCGGGTGTTTGTTCTGTAGGGCTAACAAAGGTTGACTGGCTAAGGTGATTTAGCTGGGCGTATTTCTGCAATATGAAGGGGGCATAAAGAAGTTCTTGAGTTCCTTCGTCAGGTTGTGGATCGGTTTCAGATTCTGTTGGCATAAGGTTGTTAGAAAAACGATGCATATAAACTCCGAGCGTTCATTATTATATTGCCTTGGATGCCAAATTTTTCGGAAGACTACCTTAATTTAAGGTTTGATTCAACACGTTCAGTCGGTTCGACATGATTTTGCCAGCGCGCTAAGGTTTGCCAGTCTCTGTGAGTATAATGGCTTAAAGGTCCCATAAATGAAACAAGCCAAAGTAGGCTACTGGCATAATACTCTTTGGCTAGGGTGACCATGATTGGCGTGAGGGTGCGTTCGACTTGTTGCGATTTTTCTAAGAGCGTTTCTAGAAAGTCTTTTGTCATATTGCTCTGCGCAGAATAGAAGAATGCGATCAAGATCCTAAGGTTTGTTATTTGGCTTGGGTCGATCTTCAGCTGCTCTTCTAAGCGTTGTAAGTAAGTATTCACTGCGTCTAAAGAAGTAATGGCCGCTAAACTATGCCAAGGGCTTGTGAGTGGCGTACAAAAGAATGATGCATTCGTGTCTACTACAGATGCTTGAGACAAGTCACTATAGTGCACTTGTCCAGAACACTCTATACGCAGTTGCTCTTGGCTATATATAGGTACAATAACGCCTTTTTTCGCTAACGCTGCATAGTTGGTTACAGCGCTTAGTATTGCTTGGGTATAAAAATAAAGCGAAGTTGGCAGGAGTATCTTAGAAAACAGGCTTGCGGTTGGCGTGACCTCCTGCCGTCCACATATGCTACCGGGTAAGTCTTCAAGTGCCATACCCGGTAGCATACTTTGGAAACAGTAGTACTCTGTAGCGTATCGCACTTTTCTTGACCCAGTTGCTATTAGTCGATTGGTAGATTTGAGTGCAATCGCTTCTCGCATATGTGGAGATTTGTCTAGAGGTGTGCTGTTTGGCGTCAAACGTTGACCGATTTCGGGCGCATCGGGTACATAATACGTCTTAAGGATGGCTCGCCTAAGGCTAATTGGATCATAACCGGACTCAACAAAGCAGCTGCTGCGTGCACAGTGGTATGGATTCGAATGGGTGAGCTGTTCGACCACAAAGCTGCATTGTTTCCCCGACAAATCGGCAA
>JAZKAM010000158.1:0-2056 GCA_040389145.1 Pseudomonadota bacterium | reverse complement strand
AAATACGGGTGAGTTAGCGTCAATATAATCAGACTCTACTTTTGTGATGTGCACGAAGCTACAGCCTTCGGGTACTACTGGTGTAGGTTCAGCTCGATGCTGGAACAATACCGGTTGTCGAGGAGGATGGGATGCAGCCTGCATTTGAAATGAACAATTCAATGAAGCAGGGCCAGTTTCTGAGCGCATATCACTTCCTTAACGTACAGAGATAAGCAGTACTGTACACGTTGCTTGGGCAATCGGTAAAGCACAAGTATAGTGACAGCGTGTTTAACAATTTGTGCGGCAAGCTACCTTACCATACGCTGTGGATGGAGGCTCTGGATTCGATCGATTACGACATGTGAGGGCTGTTTCCAATACGCATAAGTTTGTGCATCGATGGGTTTATAGTTCAACTTTTGTTGATCTGGAGTCCATTTGTCCACTATGGCCACAAGGACTCTGGCTAAGTATGCCAAAACAATTGCAGCGCATGATTCCATTTCGAATATGGTCTGGTCATCAAGCACTAGCACGTTAAAAAAGAAACGGATATTATCGTATAGTTTTGAGAGTTCTTCAAGAGATATTAGAATTTGTTCTGAGAGGAATCTTAAATATTCATATGCAATCACATGTGTGCTCAATGAACTGACAGCATTCCAATGACGTTTAAATGATATCTGGCTATGCGTTTTTGACCTGGGCGTGTCATCATAAAAATCAGCAAAGTCGATGTATGCGACTATGCCGGAGTTTTGGATGAGAAAATTACAGATTGCAAAGTCTGTGATAAAGAGCTTTTTTTGGGCTAGCGTGACACAGCCAGCAATTGCGGAATATAGAAAATTAGAATAAAAGTATAGTGACTCGAGATTGTTTCCCACAGCTATGTATGCGGTGGTTGAGTCTGGAGGTGATTTTATAGAAAACAAAGCTGGGTTAAATGTGCGTAAGTGAGCTCCTGCTCTGAAGGCCTGAAAGAGGTAATATTTTTTTGAATGTTCCTTTTGTCGAAAGCCAAAAGCAATCAGCCGACCCATGCGATATAAAGCCATAGCCTCTTTTTTAGCGGCAGGTGGGTCACGATCCATCTTCGTTTTCTTACTGATTGATTTTCCCGTTAAATTATCTATTTCACGTATTTTTACGACATAAACGGCGTTTCTGTCTGTGTCACGCACAAATTTTACACGTCCATCGCGGCCAGCACCAATATAGCCCCGATCACCTCGACTATAATCAATAATAAAAGTCCGCGGCTGATCTTGAATGTCATCGATTTGAAAAAAAGATGCATGCTTTCCGCTTCGTTTGGCTTCGCCGCGATCCATTCTGCGTGTCTTGTAGACATGCTCTGGGACTTGAACAGAGTCTTCATTCGGTCGAACAGGTTGTTGTATTTCAGGTTGTTCACGGCTGGACTGCGCAACACTTGTAGGTAATAGTGGCTGAGATGTGGCTAGTAATCTAATGCGTTCCTCTGGTGTGCCATCTTCAATAGCTTGAGCAAAACATGAGCGACAACGAATATAATCTAGAATACACTTAAACATTGCATTTCCTATTGCCAATATCCTTGAATTCAAACGCAGTATGCAGATTCAGTATCACTGAAGTTGCATCTTAGCCCAGATTGAGCATGCTCAAAACAATAGTCTGTCTAAATCAATTTATGAACTTTATACAATTGGCAATACCTTTTCAATGTAGGGTCGCTATAATGGGTAAAAAATCATAGTGTTCTAGCACCGCAACGCTAGACTGCATCCTGCGCAGGAGCTTCACCTGAGGCGGGTAGCAATAGAGGGGGTACGTGTTTCAAGTGAACGATTCATGCACTTAGTCGAGTCACAGAATGCAGAGTCATTCCCTTTGACGTAATCGTGTGTGTTTGGTTTCTACAGCATATGTTATTCAGACAAGTGACAGAGCGCCATAATTCGATTAATCGATTAGCTCAGCGTTAGTGAGGGAGTGGCTTTCCTAATGGTTGCATAGTCATCCAGCAAAGGTGGGGTCTCCTCTATCGATTGACGAGAGGGATGGTTCCTCCAATACTCGTAAGCAT
>JAZKAM010000157.1:0-4278 GCA_040389145.1 Pseudomonadota bacterium | reverse complement strand
CAGGGGCCCATAAAATTATTAAAGGTAATGGAGTTTGCGGTATAATCCCTACTCTTATTTGGAGTGTATGTTAATGTCAGAAGCAACCATCGATTTAGTACGTAATGCTCTTGTCCAAGCGCTGAGCCCTACTTTCCTGGATATTGAAGATGAAGGCTACCTGCATCATGGTCACGCTGCCGCAGCCAGTGGTTTGGGTTATTTTTGCGTCACTATTTGGTCTGAAGCGTTTGCCGGCTGCTCCCGCATCGACATCCATAAAAAAATATATCATGCTCTGGGTACATTAATGCAAACCCATATTCATGCGCTCAGCATAGTCATTAAAAAGCCGCTGTGAACTGGCGTTTTACAAGATGCTAAGTGTAACTGCCTAAGCATTAGGCAGTTACACTACCAGACCAACCCTCATACTCAAAAAAATAGAAAATTGTAAATACGCTTTTACTCTCATATTCGACATCCCACTTGCTTAAGTATTCCGCATAACATCCGATAACCATAGAGCAAGTCTTAGGGGGAATCGAGCATGTCAAAATCAGAATCAGATAAAAAATCACACAAAAACAATGCTCCAAGCAGATTGGATAGATTTTTAAATCTATTTCGCAGAAAGCCCATCCAAGAAACGACACCTCAGCCTTCTGCTGAGCAATTAGAAGTACAACGAGTAGCTAAAGAAGCAAGTTTGGCACAGGCTAAAATAGAAACCATGGAAAAGCATTTAGGGGAGACAGCGTATTTATCCTCAATAGCCCAGCGAATTGACCAAACCCCAGACTCCCGTGTCGAAAGCGCCCTACGCCAACAATCACGAGATATGTTCAACCATGTTATCAATAAAATAATCAAGCACTCGAGTGATGACTCAGGTTATGAAGTTGCCCTCCAACAACTTGCCAATCTCCTTAAATCCATTCCTGCTGTCATGCTAGCCACAACGCTTGATGATGTTTATCAAAGTCTCGTCATGATCATCCCTTCTTTAGAAAGAGCCGCCAATAATTCGCACAACAAAAATTTACTTGGCGAAATAGACAACATAAAAAGTGCTATAGATTATATTAACAAAGGAGATGCAGTAAGAAGAAATATTACCGCAACAGTTAAAATATGGAGGAATAGTCCTTCGCGAAAAACAAATCAATGAATTGAAAAAGAATAAACCTGGCCGAGAAAAAAGTGAAGTGGAAATTCTGACGAACAAGCTTGCTTCAGAAATAGTTAAGTTGCATTCAGAAATACGCAAGTTATCAAATACTGTTACTGATTTTGAAAATCATATTAAAGCACATTTGGTTCAATCAAAGCCTGATCGAGACACAGTTCATCAAGCTTTAAAAGAACTTACTCATAAGATCAATAAAAGTCTTTCATTATCAATTCAACCTATTAGTAAAGATGATATGCTGCTTTTGGATGAAGATTCTATTGATGCCGCAAGAGCTAATATAGGTCTAGAATTAGCTAGAGGCATCCAAACCTATAAAGAGGAAACCTTAAAATCGATCGTGATAGAGTTATGTCAAAGCATTTCTAAATCTTTAGAACAAAAAGACGCTGTAGCCCATGGAGCATTACCTACCATTCAAACTAAAACCTTATTGCCAGTTCATCTTAGTCAGACTGCGCCCTCCTTCCAAGATACTCCTGAAAAAAACCTGAACCAGTGCACAATTACGCCTGCTCGAGAAATTAAACTGGGTGTACCAAATTTCTCAAAGCAAATACTCGGAGGATTTACCACTAACGCACGAGAAATTAACCTGACAAAGCTTCCGCAGGGAACAAGTGGCCAGCGCACATACTCTAACCCACGACAGAAGCAATAAGGGTCTTAATCAGAATAAGGAGTCACTAAAATGGCTTAGCTGCCTTCTTAATTTACGCACGCTATATCTCAGTGTCATTAATTAAAGAGTTCTTATATGACTGCAACCATTGTTAGTTTAGGAGAGAAGAATGACAACAACACCTACACCCAGACCTAGACTGCCTCGTACTGTCGTTGCCGCTACACCCAGTCCAACTCAACCTGCTACTCGACCGACACCTGCAGCACGCAATATCCTGCCGAAGCCTACTAACGTTGCTTCTCCGACCACCACTAAAACCACTACCCAGCCTATAGCAGCACCTAGAGCGCGCCCTACTGTCGTTAATCCTGCAACTGCTACTCCGCCTACGCCAAAGCCAAGACCGCGCACTACTCTTCCAACTTCAGCTGCCCTTACCCCAGTCCCAGCGAAACCAAGGCTGTGGATCCCACCACCGCCTAAAACACCTCCTCAATCTACAACGCAAAAAGCACCTCCTCCGGCTTATGAAAAGCCGCCTGCTTACAGACCTACGCCTCTTCCTAAACCAAATCTTCCTAGACCAAATCTCCCCAGACCAAAATAAAAAAAGGCCCGAACCTTTCGGTTCGGGCCTTCTATTACCTTCATCTTTCCCCAACCGCACTGTCTTACAACAGCACAACTGGTAATCGATTCAGTTTACTTCTCTTCCGCCAAGGCTTTTTGTACCATAACGCCCAAGTCTGCTGGGGAGCGAACGGTGTAAACACCAGCTGCTTCTAATGCGGCAAACTTTTCGTTGGCACTACCTTTACCACCGGAGATGATTGCGCCAGCATGGCCCATACGGGTGCCTTCTGGTGCAGTAACGCCTGCGATGTAGGAAATGACTTTCTTGGTCACATGGTGCTTGATGTATTCTGCTGCTTCTTCTTCAGCGGATCCACCAATTTCACCAATCATGATGATGGCTTCGGTTGCAGGATCTTTTTCGAACAACGCTAGAATATCAATAAAGGTGCTACCTGGAATTGGGTCGCCACCAATACCGACGCAAGTGGTTTGGCCTAAACCTAAATCGGTGGTTTGTTTAACCGCTTCATAGGTTAAGGTACCGGAACGTGAAACGATACCGATGCGACCTGGCAAATGAATGCTACCGGGCATGATACCAATCTTACACGCGCCTGGGGTAATAACGCCTGGGCAGTTAGGACCGATCAAACGGATATTGGTGTGTTGTAGGTATTCCATAACGCGTTGCATGTCGATGACAGGCACGCCTTCAGTGATACAAACAACCAATGCGTCTTTAACATCATGCATTTGGAATGCATTTGCTGCTTCCAAAATAGCATCCATACAAAATGGTGCTGGTACGTAAATAACAGAGGCATTAGCACCGGTTTCAGCAACCGCATCAGATACGGTGTTAAATACTGGTAGACCTAAGTGCTTTTCGCCGCCTTTACCTGGGGTAACGCCACCAACCATTTTTGTACCGTAAGCAATCGCTTGCTCGGTATGAAATGTACCTTGTTTGCCGGTAATACCTTGGCAAATAACTTTGGTGTTTGCGTTAATAATAATACTCATATTTACTCTCCTGCTGCACGTACGGCTTTTTGCGCCGCGTCGGTTAATCCAGAAGCACTGATGATATTTAAGCCACTTGCTGCCAGTACTGCTGCCGCTTCTTCTTTGCGATTGCCTTCAAGACGAACGATGACAGGAATGGTAATTCCGACTTCTTCGACTGCTTTAATAATCCCTTGCGCGATATCATCACAACGAACGATACCACCAAAAATGTTGACCAAAACGGCCTTAACACTTTTGTCAGACAAAATGATTTTGAATGCTTCGCGTACGCGTTCTTGAGTAGCACCACCACCAACGTCCAAGAAATTTGCTGGTTTACCACCATGCAACTGAATCAAGTCCATGGTAGCCATTGCTAAGCCCGCACCGTTTACCATGCAACCGATGTTACCATCGAGCGGAACGTAGTTAAGTTCCCATTCTTTTGCAATGATTTCACGTGGGTCAACTTGAGCACGATCCCAAGCATCACGCATCGCAGGTTGGCGGTACATAGCGTTGTCATCAACAACTACTTTACCGTCTAAGCACAACAAATCGCCATTTGTGGTTACGATCAGCGGGTTGATTTCAACCAAAGCCAAATCCATTTCCATGAACATACGGCCCAAACCAATCGCGATTTTTTGGAAAGTTTTTGCTTGTGCGTCGTTCAAACCGAGTTTGAAAGCGATTTCACGGCATTGGTATGGCATAACACCAAATAGTGGGTTAACACCCATGGTTAGAATCTTTTCTGGGGTATTGTGCGCTACTTGTTCGATATCCACACCACCTTCAGTCGACGCCATAATGGTGACGCGACGGGACTGGTCACGACCAGCAGGTGTATTGGAACGTGCGCGGTTAACCACGGCGCCCAAATACAATTCACGGG
>JAZKAM010000156.1:0-2774 GCA_040389145.1 Pseudomonadota bacterium | reverse complement strand
TATTCATCCCAAATGCGCCAGCAGGCGATCCAAAATTAAAGATTAGCTTCAACCTGTTCCGGGGAACCGTTGGGATCATACAAAAAACCAAAGAAATTCCTTTAGTTTATTGGACCATTATCGGGATTTCCTGGTTTTGGGTTATTGGTTGCAGCTTCATTACCCAACTGCCCGTATTGATGCGTGAATACCTACACGCAACCGAAGGCTGTGTGGTCTTAGTCTTTTTGCTGTTCTCAATTGGCTTAGGGATTGGGTCATTCCTCTGTCATAAGTTCTTTAAGGAAAAGGTTACCTTAGAGTATATGCCCTACTTAGGCGCCCTAATTTCCTTGTTCATGATCGACTTTTATATCTCTGCAGCCTCTTTGCCTTCACAACCAACGCAAAGCCTGAGCACCGTGTTGCAGTTCATTCAATCA
This sequence comes from Pseudomonadota bacterium, assembly GCA_040389145.1. Classification (GTDB taxonomy): domain Bacteria; phylum Pseudomonadota; class Gammaproteobacteria; order Berkiellales; family Berkiellaceae; genus JAZKAM01. The sequence goes on along the minus strand of JAZKAM010000156.1, from coordinate 2,352 downwards.
CCTTATAACTGGCGTTTGATGATTGACATCATTGCTATCTCGATATTCTCTGGCTTATTCGTGGTACCACTCTACACCGTCATGCAAATCATCAGCCCAAGCGAAAACTGTTCGCGCATCATCGCAGCAAACAATGTCTTAAATGCTGGCTTTATGGTCGCGTCCAGTGTGGTGATTTCTTTATTCTTGGCCGGTAATGGGAATACCCTAGACATCATTCTAGGATTAGGCTTATTGAACATACCGGTGGTTACCATGGTCTATCACCGCATTAAACCATGGCACCAAGCGGTTTCTCTCTTCTGCTCTAATTAAGCATCTGGCGACTATCTGGGATTGCATCGGACAGTTCTCGCAAAGCAACTGAGAACATGATGTAGTCCCGAGTTGGTGACAACTTAATCTCATGCAAGGTCTGATGCCAACGGGACAGCAAGCTGCCCGATTTACTCATCCAGACATCGATCAATGATTGCACCATCTGCTCTAACGCCGCATCGGACAGCTTTTCATGCGTCGCACCCTGCACCATGCTGACCATCAGATCGCACTGCTTCAAATCCAACGTGTCCCGAAAGGACGCCCGAGCTAAAGCAACCCAATGGCTATTAACTGGGTGCGCTTTGATCTGCTCACGCAACCAGCTAAAGCCCAACGTATTCCCAACACCAAAGTAAACATAGACCGCAAGTTCCACGGGGATTTTATGCGTAAAGCAGGCCTGGGCGATATCTAATGCGGAATATAGTCCAGAAAATGCGCTAAACTCCAAAGCCAACTCATCAGGCAGCCCTAAAGCCGTCAACTCTTTGAAGTTTTGCTCCATCATATCTTTTGCTGTAGCAGCCATGGCGTGTGGCAAAATATCTTTGATTTGCTTCACAATCGGTGCAAAAGTCAAAGCAATGCTACTGAGCTCTGCGCCTGATTTAACCAAACGTAAAAACCAACGGGTCACTCGTCGAATCAACCGAGTCAATTCATAACACAAACGAACCGTAACTTGGCCTGGCACTCGGCTGCCTAATGCACGAATGTGCGCCAAAAGTTCAGGCACTTCAAATACTTCGCGTGCAATAATGTAGCTTTTCGCAATATCCACAGGAGAATCGCCTGTTTCATCCTGTAAACGGTGCACGAAATTAATGCCCATTTCATTGACGATCAGATTCGCCAGCTGCGTGGCAATGATATCTCGTCTCAGCTGATGACGTTGCATGGCTTCCGGGAACTTTGTCGCAAGCACTTTAGGAAACTCGGATTCCAGAAACGGTCGCATCTTTTCGTGTTCCATTAACTCTGAATCCAGAAGCTGCTGCTTCAACCAAATTTTGCTATATGCCATCAAAACGGAGATCTCGGGGCGCGTTAAACCCTTATTGGCTTGCTTACGCTCCTCTAAATGAGCCTCATCAGGCAAAAACTCCAATGCACGGTCTAAATGTGCATGCAACTCGAGATCGCCCATCAGTCGACGATGCATATTCAAGTTGGCGGCTGCATTATAGCTGGCCACATTGATTGCTTCGTTTTGGGCCTGGTTATTTGCCAGGACTAACGCAGAAACCTCTTCAGTCATCTCAGCGAGTAGTTGGCTTCTTTGCTTTAAGGTCATATCACCTGCAGCAACCACATCATTGATTAAGATTTTGATGTTCACTTCATGGTCAGAACAGTCAACACCTGCCGAGTTATCAATCGCATCGGTGTTAATCAAACCGCCCGCTAAATCGTACTCGATACGCGCTAACTGGGTGAAGCCTAAGTTGCCGCCCTCAGCGACCACGCGACACCGCAATTCAGCGGCGTTAATACGCAACGCGTCGTTGGTGCGATCACCCACTGCAGTATTCTGCTCTTCTCGACTCTTAAAGTAGGTCCCGATACCACCATTCCATAGTAAATCAACTTTTGCGCGCAAAATCGCTTGAATCAATTCATTAGGACTCATGGTAACCCGCGTGCAAGACAACGCCATTTGCATTTCTGGGCTAATGGTAATCGTCTTCGCGCTTCTTAAGTATATGCCGCCACCTTGAGAAATTTTCTTAACATCATAGTCTGTCCATTGTGAGCGTGGCAGATCAAATAAGCGCTTACGCTCCGCATAACTGATTTTAGGGTCTGGATTAGGATCGCAGAAAATATGCACATGGTTAAATGCGGCAATCATCTGCATGGTGGAAGATAGTAACATCCCATTACCAAATACGTCACCGCTCATATCACCAATACCAACCACGGTAAACGTGTCCGCATTCGGGTCTATAGACAGCTGTTGAAAATGCCGGCGGACGGATGCCCAAGCCCCGCGTGCGGTGATACCCATTTTCTTGTGATCATACCCCTGAG
>JAZKAM010000155.1:0-2985 GCA_040389145.1 Pseudomonadota bacterium | reverse complement strand
GGTGGTGGTGGCGGCGCTGTTCCCGCAGGCTATACACCAGTAGCAGGCCAGTCCGGTGTTTACCAATACACCAATAGCACAGGTATCGTCACGTACATTAAATTGAACCCTAATACCAATCAATATCAACTTTGGGATAGTGCCGCAAATAGTTTTATCACACCGACAAGCAATTTAGTGAGTACGCCTGGCATGACAATTGAGCTGAATGTTATTGGGAGTGCATTCGGGCAGTCGGGAGGAGCGGTAGAGTATGTTCCACTGCAGTAGCGTGTGCTAGAAAAAAAAGGCCCGAGGCAAATGGCGCTTCGGGCCTAAAAAACGATACGCCATTATGGCGCTTGTCCGCTTACGCGGACAGATTTATTAGAGCAAAGGGCATCCAACTATTTTGATGCGGACTTTTCTGCTTCTTTGCTTTTGCGATCTTTGCGTGCTTGTGACAAGTCTTCAGCAATACGCGCAGCACGGCCTTTTAATTCACGAATATAGTAAATCTTCGCGCGGTTAACTTTACCACGACGTTTGATTTCGATTTTTTGAATGGTAGGGGAGTGTACGGAAAATACACGTTCAACGCCTTCGCCTTGGGAAATTTTGCGCACGGTGACCGAGGAATTTAAGCCGCGGTTTTTTACAGCCAATACAATGCCTTCAAAAGGTTGTACGCGCTCACGTGTGCCTTCCATGAACTTAACATGAACGACAATAGTGTCACCTGGGGTGTAATTCGGAAGATCGGACCGCATTTGTTCCGCTTCAATTGCTTGAATGATTGGATGTTTCATCATAATTTGTACCTATTCCTCTGCTTCCACGCCTGAGGCGCTTAGGCCATCAGAGCTTTGATTTATCATGCGCGCTACCAAATCTGGTCGCTTCTTCACGGTCTGCTGCAGCGCTTGGTCTTTACGCCAAGCCTCAATGGCTTGGTGGTCCCCAGACTGCAGTACTTCTGGTACGGGGATCTCCCTAAACATAGGAGGCCGCGTATATTGAGGGTATTCTAACAAACCCTCAGAAAAACTTTCTTGTGTTGCTGAACTGTCATCTCCCAAAACGCCTGGGATTAAACGTGCCAACGCATCAATCATGACCATAGCGGCTAGTTCACCACCGGTCAGTATGTAATCGCCAATAGACCACTCTTCATCGACTAAAGTGTCGATAATGCGTTGGTCCACACCTTCATAGCGGCCTGCAACGTAGATGATTTGCTGGGCCTCTAATAGCTTTGGCAATGCACCCTGAGTCAAAACTTGGCCCTGGGGTGACAAATACACCACACGTGCTGGACCTGGCGCAGCCGCTTTGGCTGCTTCTATTGCTGCGGCTAACGGCTCTGGTTTAAGCACCATACCCGGTCCGCCGCCATAGGGCCGATCATCAACCCGACGCCACGGCAATGGGGCATAGTCCCGTGGGTTGAAGCATTCTACCACAATTTGCCCAGAACGGATGGCCCTACCGGTGATCCCATGTAGTTTTATGGCATCAAACATCTCTGGAAATAAGGTAACAACACCCCACCACATAGGCTAGACGTCATCATCAGGCTGCGCAGGCGGCCCATTTAGTAAATTGGGCCAATCCACCAGGATAGTTTTGGCGTTCTGGTCCACTTTTAAAATGACATCACCCATGGCGAGTGGAATGGCATGACTTTCTGCACCCACACTGCAAACCATGACGCCATGTGCGCCGTTATCATAGATTTCACTTACCAAACCTAAATGATCTTGATCGGCGTTATAAACAGCCAATCCAATCAGATCTATCCAGTAAAAGTCATCATCCTCAATCGGAGGTAAGTCTTCTCGAAGTATCTCGATATCTGCTCCGACCCAAGGACGCAACGTTTCCGGGCTGTCAAATTCAGATAATTTTGCTACCAAGGCCTTTTGGTGCTTGCGTCCATCTTCATAGGAGACCATACACGCAGCACCAGATGGGTGTTTTAAACGCCATGTTTTAAAAGACAGCAAGGCTTCTTGTTCCACGGTAACAGGGTAGACATGCGCCCATCCTGATACCCCAAATGGAGCGCCTACTTTGCCGAGCGTTACCCACATAGGAGGTTTGACCTTTGCTTACGCAACGGATTCAGTAGCGGGCGCAGCAGAAATCTTCTTCAATAGGGTAGATACGCGATCACTCACGGATGCACCTTCAGATACCCAATAAGCGATTCTGTCGAGCTTTAACTCAAATGGTTTGGCTTGACCACGTGCCATCGGGTTAAAATAGCCAACACGCTCAAGATGACGGCCATCACGTGCAGACCGGCTATCGGTCACGACCACATGGTAAAAGGGCTTTTTACGGGCGCCCCAACGAGCTAAACGAATTACAACCATATCCTCTCAGTCCTTTCTCTAAAGTGAAGAAAAATTAAAAACGATTCATTGGCTAAGCCAAAGCGCCCTATTGTACGCCAAACTTAACCACTTGGAAACTAAGCTAAGACGCTAAAGCACGCAAAGAGGTGCTTATTTATGTCCTACACCCTTATCTGGGGCCCGAAAACCCGCCAGGACCGGAAAATTGCTGCATTAATTGGCCCATTTGTGCAATTCCCCGTTTACTGCCGAATTTTTTCATCATTTTCTGCAATTTTTCGATTTCGCGAAGCATTTCATTGACTGCCACCAGATTGGTGCCCGATCCCAAGGCAATTCGTTGCTTTCTGCTGCCGTTCAGAATGTGTGGGTATTTTCGCTCCCGTAGGGTCATGGAATTTAGAATGGCCAACATCTTACCGAATTTTTTCTCTGCGGTTTGTTGGATCACGGCTTCGCCGCCCATTTTCTGCGCGATGGCACCCATGCCCGGCAGCATGCCCATCATACTACCAAGACCAATGCCTTGCATCTGTAGGAGTTGGTTTCGAAATTCTTCTAAATTTAGCCCCTCTCCAGACTGCACTTTTTTTGCCAGCCGCTCTGCATCTGCTTTAGAAATTTTTTGTTCCATTTGCTCCATGAG
>JAZKAM010000154.1:5467-7504 GCA_040389145.1 Pseudomonadota bacterium | reverse complement strand
CGATAAAATCTGGACAGCCATGCAAGCCTGTATTGAACGTGGCCTTAAAACAGAAGGTACGCTACCTGGTCGACTCCAGGTTCGTCGTCGCGCAGCTGGCTTGTATCAACAACTCATCAACGAGCAAGGTAAAACGCACAGTTTTCATGACATTCGCTCTATGGCTTACCTAAGTGCTTTTGCCATGGCCGTCAATGAAGAAAATGCGGCGGGCGGTCGTGTAGTGACCGCCCCAACCAATGGTGCCGCCGGTGTTATTCCAGCCGTACTCTATTACCACATGAAATTTAACCCCGACGCCAAACCTTCAGATGTCCGCCGCTTCCTGATAACGGCAGGCGCAATTGGCTTGCTCTATAAACAACGTGCCTCAATTTCTGGTGCAGAAGTCGGCTGCCAAGGGGAAGTTGGCGTCGCATGCTCCATGGCATGCGCCGCTTTAGCAGAGGTTATGGGCGCCAACATTTGGCAAGTGGAAAACGCAGCTGAAGTCGGCATGGAACATCACTTAGGTTTAATTTGCGATCCGGTCGACGGTCTGGTGCAAATTCCTTGTATCGAACGTAATGCCATGGCCGCCGTACGCGTGCTTAACATTGTGATGCTCGCCCTAATGGAAGATGGTCAACACAAAATTTCACTCGATAAAGTCATCATTACCATGGCCCAAGTGGGTAAAGACATGCTATCGATTTACCGGGAAACGTCTTTAGGTGGCCTTGCTGTCAACCACCCTGAATGCTAACACGCAAAAAGCGTGTAATAGCAAAAATATTAGTTAGTTAGCTTTACTTTTTCGAGCCCATGGATTATCCTGATCCCATGGGCGTTTGCTTTATCGCCTCAGTTTAAGCCCTCAAAAAATAAACAAAGGGAACCATGGACAAGCAAACAGCCGAATCAGAATCACAACCCATCGTTTACATTGCCCCAAAACCAAAAAAATCGTGGCTTAAGATTGTCCTGCTCCGCCTTTTATTCCTACCTATCCTGTTGTGGGATTTAGTTAAATACATTGGCGGTAAATTATTTGGAAAATCGTTCGTTCAAAAATTCTTTTACGCTCAGGGTAGCATCAGTGCCTGCAGTTTACCGCCAACGAGAAATGTTAAAACCCGATTAATACGGGTAGAAACGCACGATGGCGCCACTCTAGATACATTAGAAATAAATCCTTACCATGAAAAATCAAACATAGCAGACCAAAAATATATTATTTTTTTTGGTGGGAACGACAAAAGCTTTGAAGGTAGCTATGCATCCTTAGAAAAAGATGCAGAACGATTGTCGACGTGTGTAATTGGGTTTAACTATCGAAATGTTGGCTCAAGCACAAAGCAAGCTACTTCTACGCATGACTTTGTCATCGATGGTATTGCTCAAGTACAACGATTATTAGATATCGGCGTACAACCTGAGCACATTGTATTAAAAGGCTATTCTTATGGCGCTGCCTTTGCAACACTGGTCGCAAGTCATTTCCACAAGAACAATCAAAATATCAACCTATTTCATGATCGTTCGTTTTCTTCTCTATCTAAGCAAGGTATGGCGAAATTATTTCCAGAAGACCAAAAAGAGAATCAAACCACTGTTGGAAAAATCGCTATAGCCATTTTAAAACCAGTCGCCCGGTTTATTTTGACCGTTGTTGGTATAGAGCTAAATGTTATCTCTGCCTATTTAACTTTACATGACCCGCACAAAGAATATATGGTGGTCAAGTCGCCTAAAAACAGAAAGCCTGAGAGTGAAGCTGATGCCACTCAGACTGGCGCACATACGCCACCAAGAGACGATTCTAACATCCCACATAAGGCTTCGTTACACTTTGCGCTCAAACATCATCGAAATAAACGAAAAAAATTTCTTAACAGTCATAAAAAAGACGCTTTTAAACACCAATGCCATTCCAGAAAAATGTCAACAGAGCGCTATGATGAGAATGGGCATTTTACGGACCACAGTAATCTAAAAAACCGACACAACAAAACAGCCAACGAATTTTTCGACGAGTTCTTTCATAGATGCACGAAC
>JAZKAM010000154.1:3413-5457 GCA_040389145.1 Pseudomonadota bacterium | reverse complement strand
ATTATTAGCTATTCTGCTAAAAATAAATTTATTGCCTTGCTGCTGAGCAAAAGCCCGATTATCGACAATCCGGTAAAAGCGCACTACACTAAAAAATGAAGATAAGTCGATTGACTCACACTTTCCTTCATTCATTAAGCTATATAGGGATATGACATATGACGAACAGCAACCCTAACCAGTCACCCGTCACAGATGGCATTACTTTAAAATCGCATTCATTGCTTAAAAAAACAGCTTTTCTATTCATGAGCATTGCAATGACACCCATTTGTTACCCCATTTTAATTGTCATTAGCCCTTATTTGATTCATGAAGCGTGGCAGAAAAAGAAGAAAACACAACGTCTATATAAAGCCAAATTTTTATCCTTAAAAGCCATGGGGTTTTTCGTATCCGAATTCATTACTTATATTTTCTACGGACCATTTTTTGCCTTTGGCCTATTGTTCACGGCAACAGGCAACCCACATAGTAAAACTTCGGCTGAGCATTTAATGGACGAATACCATAAGCTGATCGAAACCAACCTACTCCCTCATGCAAAAGAACTGGTCTCCGCAGTAGACAAAAACTTACCTAGAGACTTAGTGCGTTCTAAACTTGCGTTACAATCTGAGATTGACAAATTCTGGACGCAATTTTCATTGGACACTTTAGGTACACAAAAAGAAAAGACACCAATCAATCAAAGTGATTTATCCTATACTGTCATTAAAAACTTGTCTTTCAGCATTCGGCAGTGGCGTGAGCTAGAAATGGATCGTCATATCAAGAATTTTATGAAAGAATGTATGGAACATAGACATGAATTACCTACAGTTGGGGATTTATCCGATCTGCAGAACTCTATCGCTACCGTACTTGCTCAGCCACAGTTGTTTAACCATTTGACCACGATTGCAAACAACCCAGAGTCCTGCCTAGATTTGAACCTATATCCCAAGAAAATCATTAATTTACTTATCATTGCGGCAATACAAGAAATAGATAAAGGACGAGAGTCGGCCGTTCTAAAGCGGAAGATCGGAGATGCTGCTGACAAGATCAGCAACCAGCATGTATTTTTTGGAAGAGACGGTCAACTAAAACCACAAAAGGTTTTGACAGGCAAGGAAGCACTCCGAGAGTACACCAATGGAAAATAATAGAGGATCATTCAATCCTCTATTACCGAAACAATGATCATATGCGACCTAACACGAATACAATTTAGTTTATGATGGACGAGCATTCTTGTTATACGGGGATACTTCCAGTTTCGTATCATCAGCAAACCTGAATTTTTTCTTATAATTTCTCGGCCGCATACCATTCACTAAGATTCCCTTTGGCTTACTACCATCTGCCATTAGTTGTGGCTGAGCATTTATTATATTACACCATGATCCGTTCGGCGCTTTAGAGATAGGATGCTCCTCTTGATTACCATTTATAGGTGCAGCATCCGCTATCAATTGAAACATAGCAGGGGTTGTTTCTTGCGAAGCTCTTATTTCTGGATATTGAACACCACCTGAAATAAAGTCTGAAAGCAAACCATACATATACTTTCCAGTAATCGCTAAAGCAACCAACCCGAAAAATTTAGTGGGTGCAGAGTCTTCAGAAAAAAAACGGTCAAACACCATGAAATTGGCTCCTTTTTATACGAATATAGCGGTCTATTTTATTTATTTTTTTAGATTATAGAACTAGGGCCTCATTCTATCAGGTTTCAAACTGACAATCGACAATATAGTAGTTAAATAGTGTATGTCATCACCTGTTTCTCTGGTCTAGGGCTCTATTGAGAAACAGGTGATCTTACATTAATTATTCATTTTCAATCCAAATCAGGACATGCTCTCTGCTAGGGACATAAGCGTTGTATTACCTCCGGCAGCAGTCGTATTCACCGTAATGGTGCGTTCAACACACAATCGAGCCAGATAGTGTGGTCCACCAGCTTTGGGACCCGTACCCGACAGGCCACGACCACCAAAAGGTTGAACGCCAACGACAGCCCCAACCATATTCCGATTCACATAAATATTGCCGGCTT
>JAZKAM010000154.1:1045-3403 GCA_040389145.1 Pseudomonadota bacterium | reverse complement strand
GATCACATAGGTAACGAATGGTTTCTTGAATCCGGCTATGAATACCAAAAGTTAAACCATAGCCTGTACCATTGATGTCTTCTACCACACCGTCCAGGTTATTACTACTGTAACGAATCATGTGAAGTACCGGACCAAATACCTCTTGTGATAATTCATGAATAGAATCAATTTCTAATACAGTAGGTGCAAAAAAATGTCCCGCTTGATGCGCTGTTTTCAGAGAAATTTGATAAAAGTTTTTTGCTTTTGGTCGTAACTGTTGGATATGCGCCTCGAAGGACTGTTTTGCCTTAGCATCAATAACCGGTCCAATATCTGTAATGATGTCTAGCGGATTGCCTAATTGTAGCTCTGCCATGCATCCGGTCATCATATGCCAGACTTTATCAGCAATTTCTTCTTGCACATACAGCACACGCAGTGCAGAGCAGCGTTGGCCCGCACTATAGAAAGCGGATTGCATAGCATCTACAACAACCTGCTCTGCCAAAGCAGAAGAATCCACAATCATGGCATTCTGGCCACCTGTTTCGGCAATAAAGGGCACAATAGTGCCATTTTTTGCCGCAAGCGTTGTATTGATATGGTTTGCAATAGCGGTTGAGCCCGTAAACATGACACCATCAATTTGAGGGTGTGCAATCATAGCCTGTCCGACTGTGGAGCCAGAGCCAGGCATCAATTGCGCGACATCTTTAGGGACCCCCGCCTCATGGATAAGGTGCATCACCTGTGCTGCAATAAGTGGGGTTTGATCGGCAGGTTTCGCCAACACAGCATTACCTGTGACAAGCGCAGCAACAACTTGACCTGTAAAAATAGCCAAGGGGAAATTCCAAGGACTAATGCATACAAAAACGCCGCGACCCAACAAGGTCAGATGGTTGGTTTCGCCGGTAGGGCCGACTAGGGGTGTTGGCACGCATTGTTTACGTGCTAAAGCGGCGTAATATCGACAAAAGTCGACAGCTTCTCGGACTTCAGATAACGCATCCGCTAGAGTTTTTCCGCCTTCCCGCGCCAATAGCGACAGCAGTAATGGACGGTGCTCTTCCAACAGTTCCGCCAATTTATCTAAACAGGCCGCACGCTCTATAACGGATTTTAGCATCCATGCACCCTGCGCCTGTCGCGCTGCCTGAACCGCATGAGACACAAAATCAGCGTCCGTCATGGTTACTTCGCCAATCATTTGGCCGGTTTGTGCAGGACTATATAATGTGCGCTTTTTCCACTCAGCGTCTTCTGGCATGAGCGTCGCGTGTGCTTGAAACACTTGATCATCATATTTGGCGCGTGAAGCCAAAATATCGTGGCGCACCAAGCGATCGGGCACATCAAGCCCAGCCGAGTTCAGCCTGTCTTCACCAAACAGAAAACGTGGATGCTGAAGAAGTGGATGCGGTTTCTTTGCGATACGTTGCAGCTTCGCCACAGGGTCGGCAATAATTTCTTCGATGGGTAAACGTTCATCGACAATACGATTTACAAAAGATGAATTTGCGCCATTTTCTAGCAGGCGACGAACCAAATAGGGTAAAAGGTCTTCATGACTGCCAATGGGTGCATAAATACGGCAAGGCACATTCAGTGCATTGGCGCCAACCACTTGTTGGTATAAAGCCTCTCCCATGCCATGCAAGCACTGAAATTCATAGCCTTGGTTGTCACCAGCCAAACTAAATACCGTTGCAACCGTATGCGCATTATGCGTAGCAAACTGTGGATATAGCATCGAACGTGCGGCCAGTAATTTTTTGGCGCACACCAAATAACTTACGTCGGTGGTAATTTTCCGAGTAAACACAGGGTAGTCATATCCATTGACTTGGCTGTCTTTAATTTCCGTATCCCAATAAGCACCTTTTACCAAGCGGACTGTAAATGGTGTTCCACGGCGACGCGCTAGATCAATCAGCCAATCCACAACAGCTGTCGCTCGTTTTTGATACGCCTGAACAGCCAAACCAATGCCAGTCCACTCTGAAAATTCTGGATCAAAAAGAATATCTTCAATTAAATCCAACGATATCATCAGACGATGCACTTCTTCGGCATCAATGGTAAAACCAATATTGGCTTCTTTTGCTTGTCGCGCTAAAGATTTTAGCCGAGGCAAAAGCTCAGTCATCACACGTTCTGCTTTTAATTCATGGTAACGTGGGTGCAAGGCAGACAGTTTAACGGAAATGCCGGGTCCATCAATGGGGCCGCGACCACCATTGGCTTTAGCCACTTCACGGATTGCCATTTCATACGCCTGAAAGTAGCGAAGTGCATCTGCAGAAGTATGCGCCATTTCGCCCAGCATATCGTAAGAGTAGCGATAACCTACCGCCTCTAAAGTGGTCGCAC
>JAZKAM010000154.1:0-1035 GCA_040389145.1 Pseudomonadota bacterium | reverse complement strand
GCTTTAAACCTTCTTCAATCGTACGCCCCATCACAAATTGTCGACCGAGAATACGCATTGCCTGCATAATGGCTTGTCGCACAATAGGCTCACCTGTTCGTGCAACAAAGCGTTTAAAAATACCGGACATGTGATGGTCAGGAGAGGTATCTTGGCTAACAATTTTTCCCGTTAGCATCAGTGCCCATGTGGCTGCATTCACAAACAAAGACTTGCTTTTGCTTAGGTGTGCATCCCAATCTGCACTACTCAACTTATCGCGAATCAGTTTATCTACGGTTTGTTTGTCCGGAATGCGCAGCAATGCTTCTGCCAAGCACATAAGCGCAATGCCTTCTTCACTGGATAGATTGTATTGGAATAAAAATGCATCCAAACCACCCTGCCCCAAGCGCCCCTGACGAACTGCGACAACAAGACGATAGGCCAGATCGTGCGCCTTAACCGGCACCTCAGCAGATGCCAGCAATTCCTGAACCATTTGCGTTTCGTCTTTTCGGGTACGTTGAATAATTGCATCATAAAGGGGGTTTTTAGCAGCACTGAGATGGTTTGACATAGAAATATCCTTATTAACTGCGGATGTGCAGTACGCATACTGCACATCGCTGACATGAAAGTTAGCTTCGTCTACTTAGTTTTACTCGTTTCCAAACCGCATCAAATAACAGTTTTTGCGACAAGGTAGGCTTGGGTCCGATGTGACTACCTACGACTACAGCAAGCGCAGAAAAGAGCATGCCTGGTACAATTTGATAGACACCAAAGAATATATTTGGTTGCCAAGCGCACAGTAACGCCACGAGCGCACCAACAGTCATCCCCAATACTGCGCCATTTCGTGTCATGTCACGCCAAAACAAGGATAAGACCACCGGCGCTGCGAACGTGGCCGATAACCCCGCCCAGGAAAAGCTGACCAGTGACAACACGCCCTTTCCTGACCACCATGCTAGGTACATAGCGATACCCGAGATGAAGAATAAGGCAAAGCGGCTGATCCACATCAACTCTTTTTGAGAAGCTTTTGGTCGC
>JAZKAM010000153.1:2463-5636 GCA_040389145.1 Pseudomonadota bacterium | reverse complement strand
ATGCACCAATGCGAACAGTGATGTTTATGCGAGTACTGGGTTTCCCGGACAGTGGAAAAATGAGAGGGTTAACGGAAGCATACAAACTGGCCCCCGTCTGGTATCGAAAGGTTTCCAAGGCAATTGTTTATATGGAGATCTTCTTATTTATATCAATGCTGTCAATTTCAGCTGGATTTGGCATCTATTTTCTTTTTCATCCTGAATGACCTTACATTCAGCCATCGACGTTCACTCGCATCAATATACCACGCACCTCACCACCAACAGACTCCAGACAGGCGACGAGTCTTTACTGACGCATTAAGGAGAGACGTTCCGAACGCAACACGTAAAAAATTGGCCACCGCCTGGACTCAAGGCTTCGACTCTGGCATATCTCCAGCAGCCCACGCACCGTCAACAAACACCTGGAACACATCTTTACCAAACTCGGCGTAGAGACACGCACCGCCGCAGTGGCGATGGCTATGGAAAAATTTCGCACCGGCATGCCAACCTAATTTGTATCAACAATATTGCAACATCGCTTTCGCCGGCCTACAGTATCTACATTAACGATACGCAAGGAGATTCAATATGCGCGTAACAATTAAAAAGTGGGGCAACAGTGCAGCCGTTCGGATACCTGCATCGGTAATGCAAGCCGCCCACCTACAGTTGGATGAGGATGTCGAGGTCCGAGAAGAAGATGGTCGAATTGTTATAGAACCCGTTCGCCCAGCTTTATATGATCTTTCCCTGCTTCTGGATGGCATCATCGCTGACAACATGCACACAGAAGTTGATTTCGGAGCGCCTGCTGGAAAGGAACTGCTCTAATGCCAAAACACTATGTACCTGACTCAGGCGATATTGTTTGGCTACAGTTCGACCCCCAGGCAGGTCATGAACAGGCGGGCCATCGACCGGCATTAGTCATCAGTCCCGCATCCTACAATGGCAAGACAGGTCTTATGGTCTGCTGCCCCATGACCAGCAAAATCAAAGGCTACCCATTCGAAGTTGTCATTGGTAATGATAGTAAAGGCGCGGCGCTGGCCGACCAGATAAAAAGTCTGGATTGGCGGGCAAGTAAAGCAACCCGCAAAGGTAAAGCCTCGGGATTTGAGCTACAGGAGGTTAAGGCCAAGATCGCAGCGCTGTTGTTATAGCAAGGGCATTAAATTCTCTACGTCATTTGAAAAGTATCCCCTTACATAAAGAAATGCCTGCTTGAGCAATTAGGGAACCTCATGAAGATGACGCATCAATATTAAAAATGCACCCTATTGTCATGCCAACTAATTATATGTAGCCATGCTTTTTTGTTTTGTCATTCATACAGGAACCGAGTATAAATTCCAAAGCAGGGAAAACCCAAAAGCCGGGTATTTGATTGCCCCATTTTTGGGGTCCATTAACTGTTATGGATACAAATAAATGGAACCAAAAATAATATTAGCTCAATTAAGATCTCTCTTAGAGAGAGCGCCAAACTTTGATGAATACAATTCAACATCAAGGGAACATCAAGTATGGCTGGCTCAAGCTCATGCTCTAATTTCAAGATGGAACAGAATAGAAGCAATTTCAATTAAATCCAGCTCTACATTTCTTGATAGTGAACTTATGCGAGACAGTAATGTAGGCCGAATACTTGGAACAGTACACAGAGCTATTGCTGACTTAGAGTTAGATGTTCCAGCTGAAGAACAGGTTAATTTTGGTGCAGGTGATGTTTATGATTTTTTCAAAGCGTTAAATAAAGTAATAACATCTGCAGAAAAGACACTATTCATAATAGATCCATATTTAGATAATAGCGTTTTTGATCATTACTTAAATTCAAGACAAAACGGTGTAACTGTAAGGCTTCTCACAAATAATAATGCAAAATCTCTTATACCAGCTGTGCAAAAATATAATTCTCAATATGGTCAAATAGTAGAGCTGCGAAAAAGCACATCTATTCACGACAGAGTAATCTTTGTTGATGGCTACGTTTGCTGGTTACTTGGGCAATCAGTCAAGGATGCAGCCAAGGCAAAACCCACTTACCTGGTCGAGGCGCCACCTGATATCGTGTCGGCTAAATTAGCTAATTATGAGCAAATATGGGCCGCTGCAACCATGCCCTAATCGGGTAACCGGGGGTCTCTAACCCTCAGCCCCCACAACACCCTGCGTGCGGCTCCGCACAGGACGTTTCACTTAGGATGATGAAGCCATGTTTTTTTGTTATTCACACGGGAACCGAGTATAAATTCAAAAGCAGAAAAAATCCCAAGGTGGGGAATATTAACACCCCGCTTAGGGTCTATTAACCGTTAGCCATACAAGATAGGGATGCAATGGAAAATTTTTTAATAACGATGGCTGGAGCAGCAATATCTGGAATTACATTTATAGCCTACAAACATCCAGAGTTCTTTGAAAAAGAGTTTTCTCAAAAAATATTTTTTATTTCATTGGGGATTTTATTTGCCGCTATATTTCATGATGTTGGCGTTTCTTCAGCCCAACAGGAACTTATCCCTTTTATAAAAGAAGGTGCATCATCAGAGGTTCAAGAAGCGCTAAGAAAAGCAAACACAAAAGAATATGTAATTATCGCGGCACTTGGGTCAATACTTTACAGCATGTTTTTGTCTTGGTTAGCTAATCACATGAAAAACGAAAATGAAAAAAATTTTCTAACAAAAAACAATGAATAATGGCAACAGAGGATAGACCACGGCACTTTCATAAATACTGCTCTAACCAATCAAAAGGAAACGTCATGATCGTTATTGACAAAGACGGAAAGGTTGTTGACAAAAAAATCAAATTAAAAATAACCCATTCGATTGAGAAAAACTCAATGGCAAAAGTCAGAGGAATAATAATACATCAAACGGGAGGATCAACCGCCGAGTCCGCATTCAATAGTTATAAAGTGGGTGGCGCGGGCGCTCATTTCCTTATCGATAAAGATGGAACAATTTATCAAACTGCCTCAGTTATAAAACAGACATGGCATGTTGGCAAGTTAAGGTCTCGGTGTCTGGCAGAGATGACATGCACAGCAACAGAACTCAGTTTACTTAAAAAGTTCGATCCTACTCGGACACATCGTAGAGAAACAGGAAAGAGCGTTCCCGATCGATACCCTTCGAACCAAGATAGTATAGGCATCGAAATTGTAGGCCAGG
>JAZKAM010000153.1:0-2453 GCA_040389145.1 Pseudomonadota bacterium | reverse complement strand
CCAAAGAGCAAAGCGAACAGTTAAAGTGGCTTGTTCAGGAGCTAAGAGCATCCCTTAAAGTGCCTTTGACAGAAATTTTTCGGCATCCTACGGTCTCTTATAAGAACAAAACAGAGGCGGGGAATGCGTCATGGTAAAGCTATTGTTTATTACTTCTGCTTTGATTCTATCTGGATGCTCATCAAGTGATCATGAAACAACAACCAAACAAAAATCGCCTGGAAATGTATTAAGCATTGAGTCTATAAAAATAGAGCATAACGGTGAATTCTCAAACTACATTAGCTCTGATGAAACGCCTGAAATGTGCAAAAGCTTTGTTTTAGATAAAGCAGACGTATTAAATTTTTTTACAACGGCGCGCTCGGCAACTTCAAGAGAGTATGAACATGATCTGACGGCATCAAACTGCTTTGCCAGCGGAACTTTCATTTCCAACAGTGGTGTTAGTGGTGATTGGAAAGTTGACCGTTCAAGAAGAGGGACACTTCATGTGCAGGGCAAGGCACCTGAATATTATTATTGCAATGAGTGCAAAAGCCAGCTGTTTTACGAAGCGTGTGACATAGATTGTGCTCACGGTGAGTAATCAACAGGGCTACCATGTAAATCACAACCTCTCCAAACAAAGTAGGCCCAGCCGTATGTAGCTTGGCATTAGGCTCTATTCCACTCTTATCTCCTGCACGACCCTTGTCACTACCCACCTGATACTCACCAAAAATCTCACCCCCCACCCTCCCCCGCTATACGCAATCTGACGTATTGCGGGAAAAGTTCCCCAACCCTACTCTGAACCCGTCATTCATTTTGCACCTTACTTTTAATCACGGGAGTTTCTGCCATGGAAAAACAATCCACTATCCGCTCGCTGCAACGGCGCAGCATAGTGACCGCTGTTAGCGCTGCCTGTCTGTTGACTGCCATGGGGGCTGAGGCCGGCGCCACTATCAACTTTGGCGAGGACAAATCGATCAGCCTAGGGTTTGGAATGCGTGCCAGTTACAGCAGTGTTGAAGATGCGGCACCTGATGGTGGCCGCTCTAACGACTTTACACTGGATAGCGCACGTTTATATGTGGGTGGCTCATTAAACAAGCACATCAAGGGAATGTTCAACACCGAAAAATCGGGGGGTAACGATACGTTCCAGATGATTGATGCCAATGTTCAGTTTGAGGTAACGCCTGAGCTGAGCATCTGGGCCGGGCGTTTTATCTCACCCAGTGATCGCGCCAATCTGGCTGGCCCCTACTATTCACTCGGCGGCGGCTATTGGGCCAATATCGCCTCACGCTATGGCTGGAATGGCGGGGTCATCGGTCGTGATAACGGCGTTGCTGCTGTGGGTACAGCGCTGGGTGGAAAACTCTCTTACTCGGCCGGTGCATTCGAAGGGAACACAACCTGGACCTATAGCGGTCTTGGTAATCCAGCCATAGGCAGTGCATCTTACGTCGCTTTAAAACCTGCTGATGATCTGATGTATGCCGCAAGAGTTCAATATGACTTCTGGGACGCTGAGCCTGGTTATTACGGCACAGGAAATTACCTGGGTGCAAAAGATATTCTGGCCATTGGTATAGCGGGCAGGATGCAAGGGGACGGTGCTGTATCTGCAACAGCAAAGGGCGATTACTCCTCTAACAGTGTCGATTTTCTGATGGAAAAGAGAATTGAAGGCTCAGGTGCAGTTTCACTGGAGGCCGCATATTACGATTACAACACCGATGATGTATTTCTGAGCGAGCAAGGCACTGCCTACTCCGCGGCAGGAGGATATATTTTTAACGAAAAAGAGGGCATTGGAAAACTCCAACCCTATGTGCGCTATCAAAAATTTGATGCCGACACCAATGTAAATACCAAGCGATACGACCTGGGCGTGAATTACATCATTGAAGCCTACAACGCGCAAATTGGCGGCACTTACTCCAAGAATGAAACAACTGCACTGGCTGATTTCAATACTTTTAAAGTGTCGATGCAATTCCAGTATTAAGACATTACTGCAAAGCAGGGCTTCACTGTGTGATCTGCCCTGCTGACAACTACTCAGATGATGTGATCTTAATCGGATAAGTTTAGGAGGAGTGCGATGAAAACCCTAGTTAAGTTGGATCGTGATAAGAAACCATGGGAACAGGAAGGGCAGATACACAATCGCTGGCATCCTGACTTACCGATGATTGCCATGGTCGAGCCAGGAGATGAGTTTCGCGTGGAGTGTATCGATTGGACAGGTGGTCAGATCGGCAATAACGATAGCGCCAATGACGTGCGCGATGTTGATTTGACTCAGGTGCATTATCTCAGCGGCCCCATTGGCGTTAAGGGTGCAGAGGCCGGTGATTTAATGGTAGTGGATATTCTCGACGTGGGAACTTTCGATGATAGCCAATGGGGCTTTAATGGTGTGTTTGCCAAAGAAAATGGCGGTGGCTTCCTAGTCG
>JAZKAM010000152.1:3443-4657 GCA_040389145.1 Pseudomonadota bacterium | reverse complement strand
CCCTGAGAAAAGTCCAACGCCAGCTGAAGTACCTGTCGCAGCTGCTGGAAAGACAGCTCCGGTTCCTGCCTAGTGAATAACAGAGGTCCTGCTCTAAGCAGGACCTCTGTTATCTTTCTTCTCTTATATATTTTTTCTCTTATTCATCAAATTTTCTTTAGCTGAGTAACCAACGTACCGCCAGAACTGATCCAAGAATTCCTCCCAAATCTGCGAGCAACCCCGCCAAAATAGCGTAACGGAGCTTGGTAATTTTTACTGCGCCAAAATACACTGCCATGACATAAAACGTGGTCTCGGTGGACCCCTGGAGGGTGGAAACCAAGTAGCCGATGTAGCTGTCTGGCCCGATATTAGGGTCATTTAATAGGCCTGCCAGTAAACCGTATGATCCAGAGCCAGATAATGGTCGCATTAATGCCAAGGGTAGGGCTTCAGCTGGTAAGCCAATCCAGTTTGTCACTGGGGAAAGAAACTGCGCAATCACAAACAATGCACCGCTGGCACGTAACATGCCAATACACACCAACATGGTGACTAAGTAGGGGATAATCCGTAATGCTACTTGTACGCCTTCTTTAGCACCTTCTACGAATTGTTCGTAAATCGCAACTTTTCGTAAACAACCAAACGTTAAAAAGCCCATCGTCATACAAGGGACTACCCAAGCAGAAGCGCTAGGCCCACCTTGGGTTAGAACAATCAGAAGGGCTGCAAAAGATATGAGGAATAAAATAACGCCCCAGGCCGGGTATGCTGCGTGTTGTTCTTGTGGTGCTGTATCACTTTGATAATCTTGTGGTGTGATAATTTCGGGCTCAGATGCTTGGTACCAACGTTGTAACAAGAACACAGAGACAATCGCAGTAACCATCGCACAGCCACTGGCAACGAGCGTCGTGTGCATAATGGCTGCGGCATGATGGGAGCCTACAGCCATGCGTAGGGCAATGACACCCGTTGGGAATAAGGTGATGCAAGAGGTGTTAATGGCCAAAAACATGATCATCGAGCGGGTGGCAATGCCAGTGGTGGGTGTTAATGTGGCCAATGCTTCCATCGCCCGTACACCAAATGGTGTGGCTGCGTTACCTAAGCCCAACATGTTGGCAGAGATGTTCATGATCATCGCGCCCATGGCAGGGTGTTCTGTAGGGATTTCAGGAAACAAGCGTCGCATCGCGGGTGCCAATAGCCTGGCCATCATACGCAAT
>JAZKAM010000152.1:1485-3433 GCA_040389145.1 Pseudomonadota bacterium | reverse complement strand
CGCCAGCCTCAGCAACTTTCATCAATCCCAAAAATAAGCACATACCGCCCATCAATGAAATACTTAAGGTTACCGCCTGACTTGCTGAGTCAAGCATAGCGTGGCTAAGGTGTGTCATGGCTTCAGGTTGGCTGGCAGAAAACAAACCCAACTGATGTGCGCCTGACATCAAAAATGAAAATAAAATAAAACAGTAAAAAATGACGTTCACGATCACTCCTAGCCCAAAACGGATGGTCTGGGCATTGCTGCACCAGCTGTGGCCTAGTATATGTGCGTCAACTATGAACAACAACACTGTAAGCGTAGGAGCATGATTATCCAATTGCGCGCCACACTGTGGTAGCATTGGCGGTATTATTGCGAACTGATAATACCAATGGAGTGTTAAGGGTGGACGGGGATGAGTGACGATAAAGTTGATTTGGGCAGACGTAGGTTTTTGACCACAGCGACCACCATTGTCGGTGGTATTGGTGTCGCATGTGTTGCAGCGCCGTTTATTAAATCGATGATGCCTAGCGCAAAAGCGCAAGCATTGGGTGCGCCGGTTGAAGTAGATTTGAGTAAATTAGATGAAGGCGCACAATTGACGGTTTCTTGGCGTGGCCAACCCATTTGGATTGTTCGGCGCACCAAAAAAATGTTAGAGGCGCTAGAGCATCATCCGCTCAGTAACTTGCGCGATCCAGATTCCGATGTACCCCAACAGCCTGCTTATGCCAAAAATTGGCACCGTTCTATCAAACCAGACTTTCTGGTTTTGGTCGGTATTTGTACACACTTAGGCTGTGTGCCAACCTATCGTCCTGATATTGGTGGCATTGATGCAGAGTGGCCAGGCGGGTTTTATTGCCCATGCCATGGATCAAAGTACGATTTGTCCGGTCGTGTGTACACCGGCGTACCGGCGCCCTCTAACTTGGTGGTTCCCCCACATCGTTATGAGAAAGACCAGGTGATTATTATAGGCGTAGACGAAGGAGCCGTTTAGATGAAGCGCTATTCAGGAGCTTTATTGGCATGGGTAGACGAGCGGTTGCCTGTGTCCAAATTTTTTCAACACCATTTGACGCATTATTATGCGCCAAAAAACTTTAACATTTGGTATTACTTCGGTTCACTTGCGTTGTTGGTGCTCGTCAACCAATTGGTGACGGGTATTTGGTTGACCATGAACTACAAGCCATCTGCCGCCGAAGCGTTTGCCTCAGTTGAATACATCATGCGTGATGTACCTTATGGCTGGTTGTTACGTTACATGCACTCCACAGGCGCTTCGGCGTTTTTTATTGTGGTCTATTTGCATATGTTTCGTGCCATGCTCTACGGCTCCTACAAAAAACCACGTGAACTGTTATGGCTAATCGGTATGGGGATTTTCCTCTTACTGATGGCGGAAGCCTTTTTCGGCTATTTACTCCCCTGGGGGCAAATGTCTTTTTGGGGCGCTAAGGTAATTACTTCTCTGTTTGAGGCAATTCCATGGGTTGGCGCTGGCTTAGCAGAGTGGATTCGTGGTGATTTCACGATTTCTGATGTGACGCTAAACCGATTTTTCGCATTCCATGTCATTGCTGTTCCCTTGGCGTTTGTTGGGCTGGTCATTCTCCACTTATCTGCTTTGCATGAAGTGGGCTCCAACAACCCTGATGGTATTGAGATTAAGGCTAAAAAGAACGAAGCCGGCATACCGTTAGACGGCATTCCGTTCCACCCATACTATACAGTCAAAGACTTGTTTGGCGTGGCGGTGTTTCTGTTGGTGTTTTGTACCATTATATTTTTTGCACCAGATATGGGTGGCTACTTCCTAGAGTCTCCCAACTTTTTGCCGGCAGATGCTTTGAAAACGCCTGAACACATTGCGCCAGTGTGGTACATGACGCCGTTTTATGCGATTTTGCGTGCGGTACCTGACAAGCTTGGCGGTGTAGTCGCTATGGGT
>JAZKAM010000152.1:0-1475 GCA_040389145.1 Pseudomonadota bacterium | reverse complement strand
CGATTGCCTTCTTATTTGTATTGCCTTGGCTCGATCGCTGCCCAGTACGGTCTATACGTTACCGTGGGCTTGTTTATAAAGTGTGGCTGGCTATTTTTGTGGTGAGCTTTGTTTGTTTAGGATACTTGGGGGCGCACGTACCGACCGCTGGGCGTACCTTGGCTGCACAGTTGTTCTCTACACTATACTTTGCTTTCTTCATTTTGATGCCAATTTACACACGATTCGAACGGACTACAGCTGTACCAGAGAGGGTTACATGAGCGCGAAACAGACGATTAAACATCAGATTGCAGGCTTTGTATGTTTTGGCATCATTGCCTTATGGTCTGGGACAGCGTTAGCAGAAGACCATGCAGCGCCCTTGCAACATGCTAAAACGGACTTGTCCGATGAAGCATCGTTGCAGCGGGGCGCCGCAACTTATATGAATTACTGTTTAGGGTGCCATTCTCTTCAGTACGCACGTTATAAATCAACGGCGGCTGGTATTGGGATCCATAATGACAAAGGTGAAGTCTATGAATCACTGGTCCAAACACATTTAAATTTGGTCAGCGACCGCGTTAATGACCCGATACGCTCTGCATTACAAGCAAAAGACGGTGAAAAATTCTTTGGCGTAGCCCCACCGGATTTAACCTTGGTTGCACGGGTACGCGGTAATGATTGGTTGTACAGCTACCTGAAAGGTTTTTACTTAGATTCAAAACGACCATTGGGTGTGAATAACATCGTTTTTCCTGATGTAGGTATGCCAAACGTGTTGGTAGAACTGCAAGGGGAACAAAAACCAGTCATGCGTACGGTCCACATTAAGTTATCAGATGGCACCATCGAATCGAAAGAAGTGGTGGATCATCTCGAGCTAGCAAAACCAGGTTCTTTAAGTCCTGAAGCGTTTGATCGTGTGGTTCTTGATTTAGTGAACTTTCTGGACTACATGGGCGAGCCAATTAAGTTGGAAAGACAGCGCATGGGCGTTTGGATTCTCTTATTCCTGGTGGTATTCTTACTGTTTGCTTGGCTTCTAAAGCGCGAGTATTGGAAGGACGTTCACTAAAGAGGGGCTTTTATGTCTATTTTGGCCAACAAACGGTCGATTATCGTTGTTTATTCGAATGCGACGGATCCGTATTCTCAATGGGTTAGGATTGTATTGGCAGCAAAAGGCGTTACCTATGAAGTGAGCGATGCAGAAACGCCCATTCATCAGCAAGAGCTTCGAGAACTCAACCCTTATATGAGCGTCCCAACTTTATTGGACCGCGATTTGGTTGTGTATAAAGCGGGTATTATCGTTGAATATCTTGATGAACGCTTCCCACACCCACCACTGATGCCGGTTTACCCTGTTGCGCGCGCGCGAAGCCGTTTGATGATTTTTCGTGTGGAACGTGATTGGTATACGCTGATGCACCGAATCCAACGTGGTACCTTGTCTGAAGTGGAAAAGGCCCGTCAGGAACTATTGG
>JAZKAM010000151.1:27705-34040 GCA_040389145.1 Pseudomonadota bacterium | reverse complement strand
CTTGTCCCAAACCTTAATTAAAAAGAACATCTGCTGACTTAGATAACACCTTTCCGCGCATCTCATTCATAAAGAAACCAAACTGATTCGCTTCATTTTCAAGACGCATCACACTTTCCCCGGTATTTTTTTGCAAGTGACCATGGTATTCTGGTTTCGAATTTAGAACGACCACTCAGGATGAGGTTGTGTTGGCAAAGGATAGCGACGACGCTACAACTACTACTTCTGCATCAGTAATGCGCACCCATAGTTTGGGCACATCGTTTGCTGCCCACAATTCTGCTTCATGTGATTGCTTCCCTGAAGCATCCCCATTCTGGTATGTGGCCTACACAAAACCCCGCCAAGAAGCCGTTGCACAAGCGCAGTTGGCGCAGCAGAATTACCGTGTGTATTTACCAAAACTGAAGACGGTGAAGCAGCCACACGACAATCATGGCGTTCAATTCGAATCTTTATTCCCAAGATACATATTCTTTCAAACCAGCCATGCCGAGCAATCCATTGGCCCAGTGCGTTCTACTGTAGGTATTGCCAACATCGTGCGCTTTGGCGATACACCTGCCACGATGAGTCACGGGTCGCTTTTGCGTATTTACCGCTTCGAGCAACATCAGCACCAAAGTAGCGCCGAATCTTTACATCCATTTCAACCAGGTACGCGCATCCGAGCGACTTCAGGCCCGTTTATGGGCTTGGAAGGCTTAGTATCACGTTGCTCGAAAGACCGCGTCATGGTACTCATGCAATTATTGGGTAAAGAGACGCTTGTGACTTTTTCTGCCAAAGACCTAAACCTATACGTTTAGGTCTTTGGTGATTCAACTTGTGCTGTGTACAAATGTACGCTGGCATGGCGGTAGCGTGCCCAAAATCACCATAAGCGAATTTTTCGATGAATGCAGCCCTTCAAGATTTACTGACCACATACCGAAAGTTACCTATGGTCAGCTACTTTGCCTGGAGTGATACTAAGGCACGCTACCGCCGGAGTGTTTTGGGCCCCTTCTGGCTAACGCTGGGTACTGCTTTTGGCGTTTTGGGATTGGGGTTTCTGTGGAGCACCCTACTTCATCTAGAGCTGCGCGTCTTTATCCCTTCACTCACCATTGGGCTGGTCATTTGGCAATTGATTGCCGGATGCTTAACAGAAAGCTGCCTGCTGCTATGCCGCCAACTTATTAATTTCGCCCACAACCTGTGTATTATTCTTTTGGCACTGCTGATCTTCCCACCGCCACTCAGCGCCATCCAACTCTTGGCGATCCCCGGTCTGTTTTTAGTCATTGGCAATCTATTTTGGATGACGAGTTTATTGAGCTTCTTAGGCATTCGGTTTCGAGATTTAGAACCCTTTATTGCTTCTATCATGCCTATTCTGTTTTTTATAAGTCCAGTTATTTATCGCCCAAACCAATTGCCCCTAAACACACTGATGGTCTGGCTAAACCCTTTTAGTTATTTGATTACGTTGATACGCGACCCACTGCAGGGCATTTGTCCGCCACTGTTTATTTATGCGGTGGCCAGTGGGCTTTTAGTGAGCGGACTAGGGCTAACGTTGGGTCTATTGTCTAATCAATACCGTCACATGGCTTCCGTCATTTTCAACAATGTGACCGTCCAATACCCGATTTATCATGCGCGCAACTTGTCTTTGCGCCATCAGTTGATCCGATTGAGCACGGGCGGCCTTATTGCACAAGAAAGCCGTGAAGTCGTCACAGTGACCGCATTAAAAAATGCCAGCTTCGAGCTACGAGATGGTGATGCAATCGGCGTAATAGGACACAATGGGTCTGGCAAAACCACATTACTACGTACCATCAGCGATATTTATAGCCCTGCAAGTGGCCAGATTACGCGACAAGGTAAAATTTCTGCCTTACTCGAATTGGGTGCCGGCTTCGATCCTGAACTATCTGGTTATGAAAACATTGTCCGCATGGCCTTGCTGTTGGGGGCTGACCGCAAAAGCATTGACGCATCAATACCTGAGATTGAATCCTTTACCGAGTTAGGTGATTTTCTCAAATTACCAGTAAGCACCTACTCCAGCGGTATGCTCATGCGCCTGATGTTTGCCGTCAGTACTTCTATTCAGCCAGAAATTCTGGTGGTAGATGAGATTTGGGGGACAGGCGATGCCGCATTTCAAACAAAATCTGAACGCCGAATGAAAGAGCTGCTGCATAAAGCCAAAATTTTCGTTTTATCTTCCCACTCGACACAGCTTATCGAACAGCATTGTAACCGCATTTTTCGCTTAGAACACGGCACCCTAAGCGAAATCACCAAGTAGTGATATTGTTTCACCGAAAGGCACGCTTTCAAGGAAGAATACTGTGACCCTAATACCCATCATTCTTTGCGGTGGTTCAGGAACCCGACTTTGGCCGGTTTCACGCGAACAACACCCTAAACCATTCATTCATTTACCCAATGGAAAAAGCTTGCTGCAAAGCGCCATAATTCGTGGTGCAGAGCTACCCAGTGTATCGGAACTGATGATTGTCACAAATAAGGAATTACTCTTCAAAATTGAGGATGAGTTCAAGTCATTAGCGCTCAACCAGCTGGCAGTTTCTTTCTTACTTGAACCTTTTGGGCGAAACACAGCCCCTGCCATTGCGCTGGCCGCATTACAAATTGCGGCCAGCAATCCTGACGCAATATTGTTGGTACTACCTGCAGACCATTTGGTCACCAATACCCAATCGTTTCACGAAGCGGTTGCCAAAGCTGTACTTTTAGCACGGCAAGGAAAATTGATTACCTTTGGCATACGCCCTACCCACCCAGAAACAGGGTATGGATACATTGAGGCTGAGGGCCATACAGTTACTCAGTTTATTGAAAAGCCGTCACTGGACAAGGCTCTGGTTTATGCACAATCCGGTAAGCACTTATGGAACTCAGGAATGTTTTGCTTTACGGCACGTACCGTGCTGTCCGAACTAAAGCGCGTAGCACCTGAACTGTATGATGCCGCTGAGCTATGTTTGAGCGCTTCTCGTTACACGCCCAACAAGCAGTTTAGTGTACGCACGTTAAGTCCGGAATCCTTTGGCCAGCTGCCCGATATCTCCATTGACTATGCTTTAATGGAAAAGTCAGACAAAATTGCTGTTGTCCCCTGTGATATTGGTTGGCACGATATCGGCAGTTGGCATGCACTTAGCCAGTTATACCCAACCGATGCGCAAGGAAATTGCGTCGTGGGGAATGCCTTACTCCAAAACACCAATAACTGTTACGTGCAAAGCACACACCGTATGGTAGGCGGCGTAGGCTTAGACGATCTCATTATCATTGATACACCCGATGCATTATTGGTAGCCAATCGAAGTGAGACACAAAACGTTAAGAACTTGGTTCAAAAACTAAAAAAAATGAACCACCCCAGCCACAAAGTACATACGGAAGTACATCGCCCTTGGGGAACATACTCTGTATTGGAAGAAGAAGACCGGTTCAAAATTAAACGCATTGTCGTCAAGCCAGGCGCCTCTCTGTCGCTACAAATGCACCACCACCGCAGCGAACATTGGATTGTCGTCAGTGGCATGGCCAAGGTAGTCAATGGCACTAAAGAGTTTTTTATCAATACCAATGAATCCACCTATATTCCTGCCGGTAATGTGCACCGGCTTGAAAATCCTGGTGTGATTAATCTGGTGATGATTGAAGTACAAAGTGGCGACTATCTTGGTGAAGACGACATTATCCGCTTTGAAGATGCCTATGGTCGTGTACCAGAAGGCACAACACAAACGAGTTAGACTTGGAGCTGCGCTTAATGGCCATTAAAAATCTTTTACCCGTTGATTTACCCAGAAACTGCATTTTGGGCATTAATTACAGCGGCATGCACGATACGGCCATCAGTCTGGTTAGTCCAACAGGCACCCCACTCTTTTGTGTTTCACTGGAGCGGTTGTCTCGTGTTAAGCAAGACGGGCGTCCACCACACGAACTGCTGGCGTCGTTGCCTTGGACGCATATTGATACAATTGCGATAACCACAGACCAACACAGCTACACGCCCGTCTATATAGAAAGCTCTATTCTTTCTACAAAATTACCTAAACCACGTGTATATGGTTTAGAACATGCCCCTGCTTTCCAGGAATTTGTGGATGCATTGCCGGGTAAAAAGATGTACGTATGCCACCAAATGGCACATGCCGCCTCTGCGTTTTGGGGTAGCCAATTTTCTGAAAGCATTTGCCTTACCTATGATGGCGGCATGTGCAACAGCCCTTGGTTTGGCGGGCTGTTTATTTGTCATGAGGCGCGCGGCATTCAACCAATAGAACGGTTCAATGCCAACCACTATGCAAAAATCACCAGTTTATACAGCATGGTCACTGCACTATTAGGGTTCACGCCTAATAAACATGAAGGCAAGATTACCGGGCTTGCTGCGTATGGCAGTCCTAGCTTTCGTGCGCTAAAACTACTCAATAAGTGGTTCGAACAAGACTACTTTGAGATGGAAGAAACCATGCGTTGGTTTTTTAGCTATCAATCAGACGTCTCTGCCATTTTGTTCCCCAATTTGCGGCGCTTAACCCGATTCAAGGAAGAGCTGGCCGATATTACACCCGCAGAGTTGGCAGCCAGTCTTCAAGACTATACCGAGCAGCATGTTTTGAATATCATCAAAAAGGCACATTCCGCTCGTTGGGGGCACCCAAATATTTGCTTGGCCGGTGGCTTATTTGCAAATGTGAAGCTGAATCAGCGTATTGCAGAAGCAGGCTTCAAGTCCGTGTTTGTTGCGCCCCCCATGACCGATGAAGGGACATCACTAGGCGCAGCCTGGTACGTCGCGTCAAAGTTGCCGACCTTCAAACGAAAAGAATTACATTCAATGTATCTCGGCCCGGTATACCCCATATTCAATACTCAGGCTACCTTAAAAAAGGCAAATATCCGTGTACACCGTGATTCCTCTATAGGCCATATAGTTAAACTGCTTTCAGAAGGCGCGATCGTCGCGCTGTTTCAAGGTAGATCTGAATTTGGTCCGCGCGCACTCGGTAACCGCTCTATTATTGGACAAGCAACCGTACATGATATCAACACATCACTGAATACACGGCTTAACCGTACAGAGTTCATGCCCTTTGCGCCTATTACGCGCGATGAAGACGCAGAGCTCTGTTACATCAACATCGATGCTGTGCGCCACGCCGCTGAGTTTATGACGGTAACCGTCAACTGTACAGAATTTATGCAACAAAGCTGCCCTGCTGTGGTGCATAAAGACGGTACAGCACGGCCACAGTTGGTACACAAAGAGACAAATCCCTTCCTGCACCAAATTTTAACCTGTTACCGCGAATGCACGGGACTGCCTGCACTCATCAATACCTCATTTAATATCCATGAAGAACCCATTGTCGAGTCAATTGACGATGCCCTGCGTGCATTCTTTGTATCAGGCCTGGATTACTTGTATGTCGAAAATTTTGGTCTCATATCTTTTGTAGAAAACCCTGAGGCTGCTATTCGGTATTTGAGCGAACAAACCAAGTTGCCCTCACAAAAAGCCGAATGCTACAAAGCGATTAATGACATAATCGCCGTGGATCTAGATGAGTCTCACGAAGCATTGGTTGAAAAAGAACGCGTCATCACGGTACTCAAGGAATCTAAAAGTTATCTTGAAGCATTGAAGAAACACTATGCGTACCAAAAGTTAAATGCATCTCGGCTTAAAAAACGCATCAAAGACAAGATGTTTAAAACAATACGCGACAGCTTCCCCTACAAGCTGTTGAAAAAACTTAAGATAATTTCCCTCATACGTTTCAGCCTACATTACAAAGATAAAGTCATCACAAAATTCAAAGCCCTCCTACGACCAGTAAAAAGGGTGATAAAGCCGCTGTTTGTTAATTCAGTCACAAAACAACTCTATCAATTGATCGCATCCGCGCTTAAACCAAGAATTGGCAAGCTTTACCAGCACAAGCCCAAACCCTTGGTTGTGCCAAAGCATTACGAGAGCAATAATAAGTTAAGCAGTAATAACCCTTTACCTAAAATATCGATTGTCACGCCGTCATTCGGCACAGCATCCTTTATCAAGCGTACGCTCGACAGTGTTCTGAACCAAAACTATCCGAACTTAGAATACTTTGTTCAGGATGGAGGGTCTAAGGATGGCACCATAGATATACTTCAGGGCTGTGCAGACAAATTATCCGGCTGGGTATCTGAAAAGGATGGCGGCCAATCCAATGCAATCAATCTCGGCTTTCAAAGAACAACCGGCGACATTATGGCTTGGCTGAACTCAGATGACATTCTATTGCCTGGGT
>JAZKAM010000151.1:26933-27695 GCA_040389145.1 Pseudomonadota bacterium | reverse complement strand
AGCGGACTATTTTACGCAACATCCGGACATTGATGTCGTCTATGGCAATAGAATTCTAATTGACAGTCAAGACCAAGTTATTGGTGAATGGATATTACCAAAGCACACCAACCACATTTTGTCGTGGGTAGACTATGTGCCACAGGAAACGTTGTTCTGGCGCCGAAAAATTTGGGATGCTGCTGGCGGTGGGATTGACGAAACATTCCACTTTGCTATGGACTGGGATTTACTGATTCGCTTTAAGAATGCCGGTGCACGGTTCGCGCATGTGCCTCGATTCCTAGGCTGCTTTAGAGTACATGACGAACAAAAAACCAACCAACACATTGCTCGCGTTGGTACAGAAGAGATGCGACGGCTACGTGTGCGTGAACACAAGTACGAACCATCCATCATCTCTATCTACAAGGCTACCGCCCCTTATCTCATGCGACATAAAATTGTCGACTGGACCTGGCGTATTAAGGAAACGATAGGGCTACACGATTAGTTGTAACTCTATCGTCTGATAGTAACGAAGCTACACACGTAATTTTCATACTTAAATTAACTTGGTGGAAACATGGACGCATTTCTTCTGACAATCCTATTGTTCTCATATTACTCAGTTGTTGGACTTGCAGCGGTATCGCTGTGTCCAACAGGCCTAAAACCAACGCAAGAAAACCTGATTGCGCCTGCAATAGGGTTGTCATTGACATTGGTGCCTATATTTTGGCTTAACCGAGCTGGATTTCCCGTAAGTCAGTTTGGAGAGGC
>JAZKAM010000151.1:16705-26923 GCA_040389145.1 Pseudomonadota bacterium | reverse complement strand
GGTATCCTTGGTTCTTCTATACCAAAGGCGCCATAAGCTTTTGAGCCACTACTCAGCCACCACGGTAAAAATTTATGGATGCATTTTTGCTGCCGCTCTGGTGCTTAATGCATGGCCAATGCTGATCTACAGCTTCGACTGGTCCAGCTATTGCAATGACGATATGGCAAATTATGTCCTTGCAGCACAACGCTTCCTACAAAATGGCTACTTTGACGTTCCAGATCCTGAAACGTACGTAAACGGCAAAAACTATTCCTTAGCCTATTACGGCATGCACGTGGTCCACCATGTGCGTAGTGGTAGTGAGCTACTTCTGGCCGGCATTTGGGCATTTTCAAAGCATAATGGCCATGAAATCTACATGCCTACTATCATTAGCTTACATCTCACCTTGGTTTCCTGTAGCGCGGCCATGGTTGCTGGCTTAACGCATAATAAAAAGGCACCCATTATTGCTGCCGGCCTAATGGCCATATCCCCTCTATCAACGTTGGGCGTTTTATATCAGTTGATTGCACAAGTAGGTGGCTTAGCATTGGTCTGCGCGAGCTCAGTATTGCTGTTTCGCCCCCAATCAACCATCAACGTATTGCAAAAAATTCAACAATTCATCATTCTGTGCTTCGTCTTAGCTACTCTGCTTATTTGGTACCCTGAAGGCGTTCCATTCTTAGGCTGCGGTTGGTTAATTTATGTTGCCATGACAGCAATCCAAACCCGTTCAGTACAACAACTCAAGGCAATTGTTTTACCGGCAATACTTGCAGGCATTGGTGTTATTTGCTTTTTAGGCAAATACTTCCTTTCATTTTTCCACTTTTTACTCAATCAAGCCGCTGGCGCTCGGGTTATTACCGATCCTATAGACATCATGTTCCCGTTCTACTTGGTTCCAAGTGGCATTCCTGCGCTATGGGGTTTCTTGTCTATTCCTGTTCGTCTAGACGGCCGCGTCATTTCACCGGTTATCTTTATTGCACTGCTACTCACGTTTTGGCTGGTGCAATACACCTTTAGAAAATTACGTTCCTATCCTGCACAAACCGCCATACCTGTTGTGATGATTGTGCTTTGGACCATGTTCTTTTACAGACAATCAGAATTCCCTTTATTCAAAATGGCGATGTACGTTCAACCATTTATGATTGGGGTTATTGCCATCTGGTTAACCGAACGTGAACTTAAAACCAGACACCTGGGCCAAAAACTTACGCTGGCGTACGTATTCATTTCTCAGTTTCTTTCTCAACAGCATTATGTGGTGAAAAGTACTGGTGAATTTATTGGCGCCCTACTTGAGATTCCACATGTGTCTAGCCAGCAGGTAAACAGGAACTTTAACAAGCTTGTTTACAACCTCAGACCCTTAGCAAACAACGGGCTGGTGATTGATACAACCAACATTGCCTTGGCTAAGTTTCAAATGCTCTATACGCAAGGACTTAATGTTACCTTCCCCTCTTGGAACTTCGTGACCCACTTTTACGAAACAAAGATATCGGAAAAACCAACGGAACTTAAAGGCGACTGCGACTTTTATATGAACATTGGCGAACGCCAGACATACTTCAATTTGGCCGCCTGCCAAAACCTAGACCTGGATGCACGCATGTTCATCTATTCAGGTAGCGATCAGTCGGTATTCAATCGTTTTCATTACCTAACATCGATAGCAAACCGCAATGCCAGCCTGGTCTATCCAGAAAATCATATGATTTTCCTTAACTCCACCATCGGTGGTAGCTACTATTCGGCAAATCGAAGACGCATTTCCTTCTATCAAATTGAGAAAGATCCTCTGTTTGACGGCCGTGAATTCTCAGCCATCGGTCGTTACATGGTTTTCTTAACGTTCAAGCCGACAAAGAAGCCGCGCATGGTATTAGAGCTCACAACCACGGTACTAAAACAGTTCGACCATGTATTGCCACAGCCTACCGTTCAAGGCCACAAAGTACCTTTTGTTGGTCGTGGAAGTGGTCGTGTGTTTAGTCCGCCGTTAGATCTTACTTACGACCATGATCTGGCATTTGTCACCGTTGATATTGGTCGTGACAGTGCGCAGTTCCCCCACCACCCTAAGGGTTTGATGAAACTATATGGCACGCATATTCCTGCCGACTATCGTTTCTTAACATCCTTTAGCCGCGATCTATCTTTGGTCAGTGAAGAAGAATATCAAGCCTTAGAAGCACCAACCCACTTGATACAATTCCCTAACGATTTGGCACAACGTAGCCTAGAATACTCTGGGGTTTATGAAGATGGTTGGCTATCCGAGTCTTGCTTTTTCACCTTGCAGCAGCATAAAGATACTCAGTTCCTTGTGTTTAAAGGTGTCATTCCATTAACAGATGACTACAACTACAAAACAACCCTAACCGTGGATATAGGCGAAGGCAAAAAATCAACCCATGAATTACCTATTGGACGATTTGAGCTTAAAATTCCAACTGACGGGTCGGAGGGACGGAAAAAAGTGACGCTGGCGTTTGATAATCCGCAAAAATTTGGCGGAATTGACGGGCGTACCGTTAGTGCAAGAGTAGAGTTTATTGGTTTTTTGAGTGAGCCCTATCATGCAACACATTGAACATCCAGATATTTCAATCATTGTCCCCGTATACAATGAAGAAAAGAACATTCGGCCCTTTTTAAAAAGGGCCGAAGATACCTTAAACAATATGGGCGTTCGCTATGAAATCGTTTTTTCTCTAGATCCGTGCAGAGACAATACCGAACAGGTCATCTTAGAGGAAATTCAGAGAAATCCACGGATAAAACTGTTGGTATTCTCACGCAGATTTGGCCAACCTGCCGCAACAATGGCAGGCATTCTGAGCTGTAAAGGTAACTCCTGCGTCATCATAGACGTCGATTTACAAGACCAGCCTGAACTTATTGAATCACTCTATACCAAGATGAAAGAAGGCTATGACGTTGTTTATGCGACACGGCGGTCACGTAAAGGTGAAACTTGGCCAAAACGCTTAATTGCATACCTTGGTTACGCCACCATTAACCGATTTAGTGACATTAAAATCCCGCGAAACACCGGTGATTTCCGCATCCTCACACGCAGAGTCATTGAAGAGTTACGCAACTTAAATGAATCCCATGGTTTCTTGCGTGGTTTAGTGGCTTATGTTGGTTTTAAACAAAGCAGCATCGAATATGACCGTGATGAACGTTTAAGCGGTATCGGAAACTATAGCCGACTAACCGGCTCTCTTAAAATTGGCCTTAACGGATTGATTGGCTTCAGCAGCCGACCCTTACAAATGATGTCTGTTGCAGGCGTACTGTTGGCAGGACTTAGTTTTTTAGTGGGCGCTTGGTATGTACTCCAGCACTTGGTCGGCGTTAAATTAACACCCGGCCTGCCCACCACTGTTTTGATGGTTACCTTCTTTTCAGGCGTTCAATTATTTGCACTAGGCATACTCGGTGAGTACGTTGGACGAATCTATGACGAGGTCAAACGACGCCCTATGTACATCGTTGATAAGAAAATTAATTTTTAAATCGAACAAATCGGCTGAGAAAGGAATGCATCATGTCTGAAGTAAAAACCAGTAAATGGCCAAAAACATTCGACGCACTAACCGAACAACAAGCGCAAATCAGCGACGATTTTATGAAATACTGGCATACCGTTTTGCCCAACAAATATGGCATTGTCGACAAATTTAACCACGAATATCCGGTCATTCATGCGCCCAAAAACTTTGTCACTACTTTAGAAATTGGCGCTGGGATCGGCGAGCATTTGCTTTATGAAAAGCTAACGCCAAGACAAGAAAAGAACTATGTAGCCACAGATATCCGTCAAAATATGATTGACGAGCTTAAAAACCGATTCCCCAACATTACAGCCATGGTTGCTGACTGCCAAAAGCCCATGGACTTTGCCGATGGATACTTTGACCGCGTAGTCGCCATCCACATTCTAGAGCATTTACCTAACTTGCCTCTTGCAGTCCGTGAAATGCATCGCCTGTGCAAGAAAGGGACTGGGGTATTGTCTATCGTAATCCCTTGCGAAGGTAGCGCAGCCTACACATTGGCAAGAAAAATCTCTGCACAGCGTATTTTTGAACAACGCTACAACCAATCGTACCGCTGGTTTATTGAGCGAGAACACATCAACCTTCCTAATGAAATATTTGAGGAACTTAAACCCTATTTCACCCTAACCCACGCACGGTACTTCCCCTTTCCTGTCCACTTGCAGTTCTGCAACCTCTGTATCGGCGCAACATTCTCGCCCAAATAATACCAGGACCAGCAAATGCACACCCTTTTATCATGGACAGTAGCACTGTATACGTATTGTTTTCGATTCTTAAAGTTTTCATTGATCGGCGGACTGACTGCAGGAATATACTTTTTCTGTACCATGGTATTGATTGAGTGGTTGTCTTTGGACTATTTTATTTCAACAGCAATCGCCTATCTCCCTGCAACGACGTTTCAATTTTTCGTGAACAAGTACTACACCTTTCAACAAGACAATCAGCGTACCCTACAAGCATATCGTCGCTATGTTGCACTACTGATGGTTAATTATGTAACCACAATGTGTATCATTTACCTGACCGTTGAAACAGCTCATTTATCCCCTTACTTAGGCATGGCAGCTGCTGTTCCTGCCACCATGCTACTGGGGTATGTACTTTCTAAAAACTGGGTATATAAAGCATAAAACCCCGGAACACATTCACCTAAAACCATACACAATAGGCAAATATATATGAGCAAAAAATATGCAGTAACCGGCTGTGCCGGGTTTATTGGAAGCAACCTAGTGGACAAGTTGCTTGGCCAGGGCCATCAGGTCGTCGGTTTTGATAATTTATGCACCGGACAGAAGAAATTCATGACCCTGGCGCTCGCCAATCCGTTGTTCACGTACGTTGAATGCGATTTGCTTGAACAAGGCAGCTTTGAGCACCACTTTGCATCTGTAGATACTGTATTCCACTTGTCTGCTAACGCAGACGTACGTTTTGGGGCAGATCACCCCCGGAAAGACTTAGAGCAAAATACCATCGTTACGTACAATATTCTTGAAGCAATGCGTAAAAATGGCGTACGCCAGATTGCATTTTCTTCAACAGGCTCTGTGTATGGCGAAGCGGCCGTTATTCCTACTCCTGAGGATGCGCCCTTTCCTATTCAAACATCACTATACGGTGCGTCTAAATTAGCTTGTGAGGGCTTAATTGCCGCCTACTGCGAAACCTTCCAGCTAAAAGCATGGATTTTTCGCTTCGTATCCATTTTGGGCGAACGCTATTCTCATGGTCACATTTTCGATTTCTATAAGCAGCTGATGCAAGACAGTAGCCGCTTAACAGTATTAGGAAATGGCACACAAAAAAAATCCTATCTTTACGTGCAAGACTGCCTAGATGCCATATTTATTGCGTTACAGTCCTCAACCGCGCCGGTGCAAATCTTTAACTTGGGCGCCGACCACTACTGTCAAGTTACGGATTCTATTGGCTGGATTTGTGAAACGCTTGGTGTCACGCCCGACATTCAGTTAGGCTCCGGCAACCGCGGCTGGATTGGTGATAATCCTTTTATTTTCTTAGAGTCACAAAAGATTCGTTCCTTAGGGTGGACACCCAAGTTGACCATACGTGAAGGCATCATTAAAACCGTCCAATACTTACAGCAAAATGAGTGGCTATTTCATGTCCGGTCCTAATTCAAATACACCGCGCACCTGTTTCATTACCGGTGCATCCCGGGGTCTAGGCCAAGTTCTGGCACAGCAGTTTTGGGTTTCAGGTTGGAGCCTAATTCTAACCAGCCGCTCTGTGCAAGATTTGGAGCAAACCGTTGCGGGCTTTGAAACACGAGCGGATCAGCACGTCCATTGTTTGGCTGCAGACTTAGCAAACCCAGACGCGGTGGAACAACTTATTATTCAAGCACAACAACGCGTACCGAATATCCATGCACTCATCAATAACGCTGCCATTCAAGGCCCTATTGGCCAAGCCAGCCAAAACGATTGGCTGGCTTGGCACCAAACACTTCAGGTCAACCTGATGGCACCTGTGCGTCTTTGCCAACATGTCGTTACTTGGATGGAACGTACTGTTACACACGGCAGCATCATTAACCTATCCGGTGGTGGTGCCACTGGACCGCGCCCGCATTTTAGCGCCTATGCAACCGCCAAGGCGGGGTTAGTCCGATTCAGTGAAACATTGGCTGAGGAAGTGCGCGCCAATCACATACGCGTCAATTGCGTGGCCCCTGGCGTCATGAATACTGCAATGCTGCAATCTGTTGCACAAGCGGGCGCGTCGCTGGCTGGTGAAAAGGAGGTGCGGGTGGCACTCAATGCAGCAACTCAAGCTGAAGACACTCTGCTTCGGGTCGCAGAATTATGTTTGTTTCTCGCATCACCAGCATCGTCTGGCATTACCGGTAAACTCATCAGCGCCGTTTGGGATAATTGGGCAACGTGGCCGCATCATCTCGATGAACTTAACCGCAGTGATGCCTATACCTTACGTCGCATCGTAGGCAAAGACCGCCAACTCGCTTGGGGAGATAAATAATCATGTCGTTTGGCATCGGAATCATTGGCTTTGGACTAATAGGCCAAAAGCGCGCACAGTCTCTAGGTACAGGCCAATTGGTGGCCATTGCCGATTTGAACGCGGCTAGGCTCAAACACCCGCTGATTACACCCACCGTGCAAACCTTCACAGATTGGCACCAACTTCTGGCATTGCCCGAGGTCCAAATCGTGATTGTCGCAACCTTACACGATGCGTTAAGCGAAATTTGTATTGCCGCGGCAAAAGCGGGTAAACATGTTTTTGTCGAAAAGCCTGCCGGACGTAATACCCAAGAACTCATCGCCACCATCAACGAAACAAAAGCATTACCTGTAAAAATCCGTGTTGGCTTTAACCACCGCTACCACCGGGCCATGCGCAAAGCGCGCGAGATTGTCCAATCCGGTGCTTTAGGCCCACTCATGTTTTTACGCGCGCGCTATGGGCATGGCGGACGCTTAGGATACAACAAAGAATGGCGGGCAGATCCTGCACGCTCTGGTGGCGGCGAACTCATCGACCAGGGCCCTCATTTAATCGACTTGTCACGCTACTTTTTAGGCGAATTTACCGACGTTCAAGGGTTTGCACATACCTACTACTGGGATATGCCAGTAGATGACAATGGATTCATGCTACTTAAAACGAAAGACCAACAAGTAGCGTTTTTGCACGCCAGTTGCACCGAATGGAAGAATCTATTTTCACTGGAAATCTACGGCAAACAAGGAAAGCTGGATATTTCCGGGCTGGGTGGCAGTTATGGCATTGAACGCCTTACCCACTACCATATGCGACCAGAAATGGGGCCTCCAGATACCACCAGCTGGGAATACCCCATGGCAGACGATTCATGGTCATTCGAACTGGCAGAATTTTATGACGACATTCGATTAAATCGAACGCCTGAAGCGGGCCTTCAGGACGCACTCGAAGCTTTACGCATTATTGAGATTGTTTATAAGGAGTCTGGGTATTTATGATCATCACACGCAGCCCATTGCGCATCACACTTGGTGGCGGTGGCACTGACTTAGCATCCTACTACCGCGATCATGAAGGCTTTCTCATTGCCGCTGCCATTAACAAATATGTTTATGTCACCGTCATGCGTCCATTCACGGAAGGGATCTACCTAAAGTATTCTGAATTAGAGCATGTCCAAACGGTTGAAGAAGTACGTCATCGCATCATTCGAGAAGCGTTACGCTTGCTGAACCTACGCACACCACAAATAGAAATCACAACTTTAGCAGATATCCCTGCTGGCACCGGCTTGGGCTCCTCTGGCAGCTTCACAACCGGGCTGCTTAAAGCGTTATACGCACATCGGCGTCAACTGATTCACCCTAAAGAGCTGGCGGAGCTTGCTTGCCATATTGAAATTGATTTGCTCAAAGAACCCATTGGCAAGCAAGACCAATATATTGCCGCCTACGGCGGCATTACCTGCTTCACCTTTCAAAAGAATGGTGAAGTACTTGCCAGCCCCCTGAACATCAGCATGGAAACCATGTTTGATTTAGAAGACAACATTCTGCTGTTTTTCACGGGCTATTCTCGAAGTGCCAGCGGCATCTTAAAAGACCAACACACGCGCACACAAAGCAATGAGTCCGATATGCTCAACAACTTACATTACGTCAAAGAATTAGGCTATCGCAGTAAAGATGCCTTGGAATCTGGTGATGTCCGCGCGTTTGGGTTGCTGATGCATGAGAATTGGGAACACAAGAAACGTCGTTCTGGCGGAATGAGCAACCCTAAAATCGATGAATGGTACACACTAGGCATGAAAAATGGTGCCGTTGGTGGAAAACTGGTCGGTGCAGGTGGCGGCGGCTTCCTGATGTTCTATGCCGACGACCGAAACAAACTAAGGCATGCCATGGCCAATGCTGGTTTAGAAGAAGTACGTTTCTCCTTCGATTTTGAAGGTACTAAGGTCGTTTTATAAGAGAGCGCGCCATGGCATTACCTGTTGTTATCCTTGCGGGCGGGCTTGCAACACGCATGCGCCCCCTCACACTGTCTACACCCAAAGCATTGCTCTCTGTTGCCGGTCGTCCTTTCATCGAATGGCAACTGCTCGATCTAGCCAAACAAGGTATTCAAAAAGTAGTCCTCTGTACGGGATATCTATCAGAACAACTTGAAAATGCGCTAGGCAGTGGCAATCAATTTGGATTAAACATCACGTATGTGCCAGATGGAAAAACGCTACTTGGCACTGGTGGTTGCGTTAAAAACGCATTGCCGCACTTGGGTGAACACTTCTTCGTACTGTATGGCGATTCCTTTTTACGCTGCCCTTTGGATAAGATTGAGGCGAGTTTTTTCAAACACAAAAAACTCGCCTTGATGACCGTATTAAAAAATGGCAACCAATGGGACAAAAGTAACGTTCGTTATCACGATAATCGCGTCATTCTATATGACAAGCATAACCCATCCTCTGATATGGCTTA
Source organism: Pseudomonadota bacterium (assembly GCA_040389145.1). GTDB lineage: Bacteria > Pseudomonadota > Gammaproteobacteria > Berkiellales > Berkiellaceae > JAZKAM01. Next base: position 17,868 of record JAZKAM010000151.1, on the reverse strand, counting down.
TATCGATTATGGCTTAGGACTATTATCTGCCTCGTCGTTAAACAACTATCCAGAAAACACCTCTTTCGATTTGGCTGAGCTCTATCATCAGCTGTCTTTAGACAATCAACTTACTGGCTACGAAGTATTTGAACGATTTTACGAAATTGGATCGTTCCAAGGACTTAAGGAAACTGAAGCGTATTTTTCATCACAAGGTTAAGGGACTGATCATGAGTTATACACAAAAACATCTCGTTGAATCCATCGAAATTATTCGCCAAATTGATTCCACCGCTATTGAATCGATGGCTACGTTACTTGCCGAGCTTAAAGCGCGTGGCGGCAGGTTGTTTTTCCTCGGAGTTGGCGGTAGCGCAGCCAATTGCTCACATGCAGTAAATGATTTTAGAAAGATTGTAGGCATTGAAGCCTATGCGCCAACGGATAACGTTTCCGAACTTACTGCGCGCACCAATGACGAAGGTTGGTCAACCATATTTGTTAATTGGCTGAAGACCAGCAGACTCAATAAGAACGATATGCTGTTCATTTTATCTGTTGGCGGCGGTAATGCCGAAAAAAATATCAGCCCAAATCTAGTTGAAGCGCTTAAGTTTGGTAAGTCCGTTGGTGCAAGCATTGTCGGTATTGTCGGACGGGATGGCGGATACACCGCGCAAGTCGCAAACGCATGCGTCATCATCCCTACGGTTAACCCCGACAACATTACACCGCATGCTGAAGCGTTCCAAGGCATCGTCTGGCACCTACTCGTCTCCCATCCCAAACTCAAGGAGAACCAAACCAAATGGGAATCATCCGTCAAGCAAGCCACCGAGCAGTGTTCCTCGACAGAGATGGAGTAATCAACCAAGCCATCGTGCGTGACGGTAAACCCTATGCGCCAACGCGGCTTGCTGACGTGATCCTACTGCCCTATGTAGCCAACGCCCTCGATGAGCTGAAATCCGCAGGCTTTCAGCTCATCGTCGTCACCAACCAGCCAGACGTAGCGCGCGGTAAAGTTGAAAAGGCTGATATTGAAGAAATCCACACGCATTTAAAAAACACCCTGCCCTTAGATGCCGTGTACTGTTGCTACCACGACGACGCAGACGGGTGTGCATGTAGAAAACCGAAACCCGGTTTTCTGCATGAGGCTGCCGCCACCTACGGGCTCG
>JAZKAM010000151.1:10757-16695 GCA_040389145.1 Pseudomonadota bacterium | reverse complement strand
CGGGCTCGACCTAAGTAGTTGCTACATGGTTGGCGACCGGTGGCGAGATATCACTGCCGGAAAAGCAGCCGGCTGCACAACATTCTTTATCGACTATGGCTATGACGAGCAACAACCAACCGACTGTGATTTTCGCGTAACATCACTACAGGAAGTTTCTAACATTATTCTCAAGGAGTAAAAATGAAATCAATTACTGAACTGAATGTCAAAATATTCGCCGATGGCGCCGACAAAAAAAGCATGCTGGAGATGTATCAACTACCCCACATTAAGGGCTTAACCACAAATCCAACACTAATGAAAAGAGCAGGCATCACAGATTACCGAGCTTTCGCAAAAGATATCTTGTCTGAAATCAAAGACAAATCTATTTCCTTTGAAGTGTTTTCCGATGACTTTGTTGAAATGGAACGACAAGCTTTAGAAATCGCTGCTTGGGGTAGCAATGTTTACGTCAAAATCCCCGTTATGAATACGCAAAAGAAACCAAGCTATGGCTTGATCCAACGTCTTACCAGTGTTGGCGTGAAAGTAAACGTCACCGCACTCATGACACTAAACCAAGTACGTGACACGCTATACGCGTTAAATCCTGACGTGCCCAGTTATGTTTCTGTATTTGCCGGTCGTATTGCAGATACCGGCATTGACCCTGTGCCACTCATGCATGCTGCGGTTCAAATGCTTCAAATAAACCCAAAGGCTGAATTAATTTGGGCCAGCCCACGTGAACTTCTCAACATTATCCAAGCACACCAGATTGGCTGCCAAATCATCACCGTAACACCAGACATCATTAAAAAGCTTTCGATGCTGGGCTACAACCTTGAGACCTACTCTTTAGATACCGTAAAAATGTTCTATCAAGATGCGTTAAGTGCAGCGTTTGCTTTGTAACCGAAGTGTTACAGTAGTAAGCAACTCAGCATAACTCTAGCCCAATACTCTTCAAACCTTCCGCTTTCCATGTGCACCAGGCATTTGCGTCGCATTGATCTTGTTCCACAGTTTTTGTACAATGCAGCACAAGCATTTGCTGCATTGTGCAGATGTTTAGTAATGCGCCTAAGAAAGGTGCATTAGGAAATTCGGCTATATGGCCAGTGCAAATGGAAAGATGGAGCGATTGTGAGGGTTTTGAATAAAGAAGAACTGCATCAAGTAAGTGGTGGCGTTTGGAATTTTATTGGTGGCGCTGCGGCTGGGTTGGTCCAATATGGGGTCTACAATTACAGACACGATAAAGCGGCTACTTTATCAGGCGCTATTACTGCTATGGCATTTGGCGCAGTCACCAGTGGATTTGGCAGCTTTGGCATCACAGCATGCGGTGGCGGCATTATTGGCAATCTGATCTGGAGACCTAAGATTATGGCTGCAAATTCGATTGGACAAGCTATCGCAGCTAACTATTCAGAAGATAAACCTGAGGGTAACTAATGTTACCCATCATAATTTCTGAAATGGTTTCTTTTTTTTCAGGCATACTCACCAGATATTCCGAAAAAAATAAATTATCTATTTTTTCGTTCTTTATCGCTTTTTTTACTCTTATGGAGCTTGGAGTAATTGCTGTATATCTCTTTGTGTTCCATGGCACAACTGCTCAGGAATTCATATACGGAGTTAAGCTGTCGTTTCTGGCGGCCACCTTCATGTCTTTCGTTTATTATCTGACCATTAGATATAAAGCACTCAAAGAAATACATATTAAAAAATCAGCAGCTGAATCAAGTAAAATGGTAGAATGACACCTACTGGAGCAACTATGGCGATGCCCTGGCGCTATAACTCGTGTTGTGTTGTGAGGGCTTTTAGGTCAATAGCTACCGCAACCGCCGTCCATAGCCATTGTAGCTACGCTTTGAGCACAACGAGCATCGGCTATGGGGAAAATCGGCCATAAGCTGTCTCAACATTACACCACAAACAAATTAAACTGTGTTACAAATTGAATTTTTTATTAGTACTGCTCGGAGATACTAGGAGGCTAGAATTCAAACTGGTGCGATAATTATTAGTGGCATATTCTGCTATTTTATAGGTCAGCTAACCGAGCATTTTCGAAAAAACCCAGCATCGATTAAAAAAGTCTTTGTTTGGTTTTTTGTTTTAATGGCACTTAATACAATCTTAATGGATATATTGGTGTTCCATGGCCCCCACATCAAAGGCGTCAGATATGGGCTACTGCTTTCCTTTTCATTTGCTAGTTTTTCCGCTTTTGTTTTTCATTTTTTCATATTTCGAAACAACAAGAAAGACCTATGAAGACAGCTTTCGGCAAGAGAGAAAAAAATATGTTTTTTTATAATGCTTTTATGTATATTTTGTTCACGACGCTCGCTTGCAAGCTAGGCAACAAAGTAGAGGATGGGAAATTGTCCTTAAAATGGTTTTTCATTGGATTCTTCATTCTATTCACTCTCTATTTTGCTTTTACAATCTGGCGCATACCGGTCGAGCGCCGCCCACTTGGCCCTGCTTCCATTGTACTTGCCTCATTGATTTTTTCCTCTATCGTGACAGCTTTCATGCACTTTTATATTAAATACAAGATCCGTTTAGAATCAGATAACACACCCATATTGTAAGTGGAAAACACTATGTACACATCAGCCATTTCAGGTGCGATTACCACTACCCTTGTCATGGTTATGCTGTATTTTGGACATAAAGCGGAAACCGGGGCTCTATCATTCCGCTCATATTTCATTCGTTTGTACAGCTTGTGTATCCTTTGGCTGACTCTGCAAAGCCTGATAACTCCTGTCGCGGATCGGCCTGTCGGCGTTATTGGCGGATTGTTTGTATCTCTTCTATTCACCAGCTTTATGACGACAGTGCTGTACGTTTGCATGAAATATAACAATAAGCAATGAAAAATTCTTTCTCAAGAACATAACTCAACCTAAGTTAAAGTTCCCTATCTTGGCCCCCCTAAAGGAAGACAACACATGGATAGTCCCGATAAAACCTCTCAAAAGATATATGTAGCTGGCCACCGCGGCATGGCAGGCTCTGCTATTGTTCGTAGCTTGCAAGCCAAAGGCTACAAGAACATTATCACCGCTACACATGCTGAGCTTGATTTACGCAATCAAGCGGATACGCATCGATTTCTTGAACAGCACAAGCCAGACTACATTTTCATTGCTGCTGCTAAGGTTGGAGGCATTTTGGCCAATGACCAACTACGTGCAGAGTTTATTTACAATAACCTTATGATCGAGTGTAATTTGATTCACGCCGCGCACTTGAGCGGCGTGCAAAGGCTTTGCTTTTTAGGGTCTAATTGCATTTACCCACGCATCTGCCCTCAGCCAATCAAGGAAGAATACTTGCTGACTGGTTTGCTTGAGCCAACCAATGAACCCTATGCTGTAGCTAAAATTGCTGGCCTCAAGTTGTGTGAAGCCTACAATGCGCAATATGGCCGTCAGTACTTTTCTGTTATGCCACCTAATCTATTTGGCCCTAATGACAATTACCACATGAACCATTCACATGTATTGCCCGCCCTGCTGCGCAAAGCACATGAAGCCAAGGTTTCTGGCCAAAAGCGTCTCGTTGTTTGGGGTACCGGAACACCTAAACGCGAATTCTTATACATTGATGACTTTGCCGATGCTTGTACTTTTCTCATGGACCATAACTACGCAGGCAACATCATCAATATTGGCTCTGGACAAGACATGACCATTCAAGCGCTTGCGGATACCATCAGTAAGGTTATCGGTTTTACCGGTGAAATTGTCTTTGATGCCAGCAAACCGGACGGGACCCCTCGAAAGCTTTTGGATATCAGTAAAATGAGTGCATTGGGTTGGAAGGCACGCTATAGCCTAGAAGAAGGCATTAAACGAAGCTATGCTGACTTTTTAGAACGGTATGCACTCATCACCTCGTAGAATTATGACATCAAACCCACTCATCACCCTTGCGGTGCCATCTTTCAATCAAGGTGCTTTTCTCGAGCAAGCCTTGCGTTCAATATTTGAGCAAAATTTGCCCATTGAAGTATTTTTGGCAGATGCTGGCTCAACGGATAACACATTGTCTGTGATTGAAGAATGGTCTGACCGTTTATCTGGGTGGCGTAGCCACCCAGATAAGGGGCAGGCAGCAGCCATTAACGAATGTATTGCTTATGGCACAGCGCCTTATGTGGCTTGGCTGAATAGTGATGATTGCTTACTGCCTAATAAGCTAATGACCTTGGTTCAAGCATTGACCGAGCAACCTACCGCCCCTGCGGCATACGGTCGTGCCTGGCATTATCATCAAGAAACCTCAACGCCACGCCCTGTCTGGGTAGAACCTTTTAGTGAACGTAGGTTAGCCACGCGCTGTATCATCTGCCAACCCGCTACATTAATTCGCAGAATAGCCTGGGAAGCGCTTGGCGGCCTCAACACCGATTTATCCTTTGCAATGGATTACGACTTATGGTGGCGCTTATATCGAAATTTTGGGCCCCTTGCCTTTGTAGACGATGACATTGCCATCAACAGAGAACACGAACACACCAAAACACGTCGCAATCGGAAGGCGCACTACGCAGAGGCCATGAGCATAGTAAAACAATATTACGGCCGTGTTCCTATTAAATGGTGGCTTGCTCAGCCTTATGCTGTCTGGTTCCGGTCGCTTTTTGGCTAAATGGAGTTGCCTATATGCGTGTCTTACACTTTTATCAAACTTATAAGACTGAATCCTTTGGTGGCGTAGAGCAGGTCATCGGTAGCCTATGCTCAGGTAGCTCCGCCTATGGCATTACCAGCTCCGTACTTACGCTCAGCAAACAGACCGATGACCTGGTCTACGACAACCATCAAGTGCACCGCGTAAAAATACACCTGTCTTTGGCTTCCACACGCTTTTCGTTGTCAGCCTTTCGACGGTTTTCTAACTTAGCGCAATCAGCAGACATTATTCACTACCATTTTCCTTGGCCCTTTATGGACCTAGTACATTTCTATGCACGACCTAAATGCCCTACTGTGGTTACATACCACTCAGACATTTTGCGACAAAAATATCTTTACTTACTGTACCAGCCATTGATGTGGCGTTTTTTATCCAATGTTAACCATATTGTAGCCACATCACCTAACTATTTAGAAAGCAGCCCTGTTCTTCAGCATTTTAAAGAAAAAACCAGCGTCATCCCTTTAGGGCTGGATAAACAATCTTACCTAACGCCCAGTCAAAAAAAACAAGCCTACTGGCATAAACGTCTTGGTACCAAGTTCTTCCTATTTGTGGGCGTATTGCGCTATTACAAAGGTCTACATACCTTATTAGAAGCAGCCAAGGGAACCACCTTCCCCATTATCATTGTCGGTGACGGCCCAATGAAGGCAGAATTACAGCGCAAAAAGACTGAGCTTAACCTGGAAAAGGTACAGTTCCTTGGCGCTTTAGGTGAAGAAGATAAGATCATCTTGCTTCAGCTTTGTCATGCGGTAGTCTTCCCCTCACATCTCCGAACAGAAGCATTTGGGTTATCACTGCTTGAAGGCGCCATGTTCGGTAAACCCATGATTTCTAGTGACATTGGCACAGGCACCAGCTACATTAACCAGCACATGCAAACGGGTCTTGTGATCCCTCCTGAACAACCCCAAGCATTACGTCAGGCTATGCAGCATCTTTGGACAAATGAAGAACAAGCCCAATCTTTTGGTAAAGCAGCCTATCAGCGCTATGAACAGCAGTTCACCGCAAAACAAATGGTAGGCAGTTATGCAGCCTTATATCATCGGCTGCTTAACACCGCACAAAAGAACAAGGATCAAGTCCAACAAAATGAACAAACCGTGATCTCATAATTCGAGGCGACCATGAAAACCCAACAAACACACAACCGCATATTGTTAATTATCGACCCTACGTTGGCATCCTATGAAGGCCACTCATACAACCTGGACTT
>JAZKAM010000151.1:0-10747 GCA_040389145.1 Pseudomonadota bacterium | reverse complement strand
TTCCATTGCCAATATGGCCAAAAGTCATTTTGATCAAGTAACCATATATGCAGACAGGAACTTTCATCAGAAACCCGAACAGCAAGATGGCGTGTGCGTCAAAGCCGTTTTGAACAACTTTGCTATAAAAAAAATCAAGCCATTGGTCAATCAACTGTTTTACCCTCTAAGCCTGCTCAAGAAAGAAAAAAAACGCAAGAAAATGAATGACACAATTTTAGAAGAGGTGCCCTCTACCTTAATCACCGTTGGCAAGAAAATTCAAAGCCTAGACCTATACTTTTCCATAAAAAAAATATTGAAAGAACACTTAAAACCCACCAATCAAAGCATTCATATATTAATACAGCACTGCAAGGCCTCTGATATCATGGCAATTCGCAGGCTAATCCATACTTTTAACCATGAATTTCATCAGAAAATTTACATTCACCTTATCATTCGAGAAGAAAAGGATTTTTTTTGTGGCACTTCATCTGAATTCCATCAGCTTGAGTCCGATCTGAGGCTGCTAATACAGGCAAAAAACATTCATGTTTCATTGCTGGCTGACACTCAGTTGTTATGCAATCACTATCAGTCGATTACTGGTGCCAAGAACCAATTCAATCTATTCCCTGCGCTAATGAGCGCAAACATACCACCGATAAAAAAATCACCTGAAGATGCAAACAATAGAAAGCTTCGACTATCTATTTTAGGCACCCCAAGACTTGAAAAAGGTCTTGAAGAGACTATTCAGCTGATACACGATATGAACCAATGTTACCATCACAACCGCATGGTTCTGTGTGTACAAGTAGATGCAAAATCGTCTGATGGCGCCGTACAAAAAGCAGTCCAATCCATTCAAGATATCAAAGCAGACAATCGGCAACAACGATATCCACTTGAACTTTTGAAAGGCCCCGCCCCTACCGAGCTATATTTTTCTTGGTTGGCCAATACTGACATTTTACTGATGCCCTATACGTCGCGAAAATACCAATTCAGTTCTTCTGGGATTTTTATGGAAGGTATTCACTTCGCCATCCCTTCAGTGGTACCAAAAGATACTTGGATGGCCAGCTTAATTGAAAAAGCAAAACTTAAAGGGCTAAAAATTGGAGAAGTTGCTGACTCGATAACGGATTTCCCAGAAAAGATAGATGCAATCTTATCAAATATCGAACGGTATCAGGGTGACATGGCAACATTCCGAGAAAACTGGCATGCGTTTAATAATAGTGACACGTTGATTCAAACTTTGCTTCAGCCAGAACGCAGTGCTGAGAACGAATAGTTAATTGCTTTTTCGCCACAACTTTTCAAATACAATGTATTCAATCAATTGTGACGCTAAGAATTTTTCGTTAGGTTGGTTTAACTTTTTCTTTTCCGGCTTCACTATTACCTGGCACAACAAACCCTATTTTAAGAACTGGACCATTACCGCTCGCAACTGGACTTTGGGTTGGAGATTGACTGGAAGTACGAGAGAGACTGCAAAATCTTACCAACGCCACTTGTCTTTCAATAAAACCATCAAATTCACTAGAGGGTGTAGAAGGCGTAACGGGCAAATTTTCCATATTGTCTGAGTCTTCTTTTTGATTACTGGCAGAAGCGCTCTTCAGGATATCACTAAATGTCTGCCCCTTAACTGCATCATAACGAGCCCGCAATGCGATAACTGCCTGCTGCATTAAATCAACCGAGGTGTCCGTTGTGTTCAAATCATCAAACAACGTTGCTTTCACAATTTCATCGGACAAAATGGTATTTTTAGCATCAGCTTGTGCTGCGCCACCTCGCTTCGAAACATTCAATTCGTATGTCCACAGCTCTAAAGTTAACTCTGTCCTTTTAGACTTTAAATCTGCAGCTATCCTCTTAATTTCTTTCTTGAGCCAGTCAACGTTGTCTGGCAATATTTCTTTTTGAGGACCTTGCATAAAACCCACCTTTCTCTAATTCTTACACACCACTGCAGTGCACACGCTAAAAACGTGTTCTACTTAAAGTTATTCTGCCATAGCCTTTATCAAAGTAAATACAAAATTGTGTTTTTTCTTATATATCGTACAATTCATTAAAATAACACCAAATGCTGCAGAAAATCAGCCATGCCACACACAAACGCAGTAACGATCGACGCCGAACTCGTACGCGCACTCATCTGCACACAGTTCCCGCAGTGGGCCAATCTTCCTATCCAACCTATCGAACACAGCGGTTGGGATAACCGAACCTTCTATCTTGGTGAACACATGTCTGTCCGCATGCCAAGCGGCGCACAGTATGCTGCACAAGTAGAAAAAGAACAATACTGGTTACCCAAATTAGCACCCCTTCTTCCCCTAAAAATCTCTACGCCCTTAGCAATGGGTGTGCCAGCTCGCGGATACCCTTGGCATTGGTCTGTGTATCAGTGGCTTGAAGGACATACTGCATCACGCGAACGAATCCCTAACCTGCGCCAATTCGCTGTCGATTTGGCAAAGTTTCTGCATGCTTTGCACCAAATCGACACGACTGCTGGTCCCGTAGCGGGACAACACAAATTCTATCGCGGCGGCTCGTTGCATACTTACGACGCTGAAGCACGGCAAGCAATTGCAATGCTTGGCGATAAAATCGATAACGATATTGTTAATGCCATTTGGAATGCAGCGCTTGCCTCTACTTGGGAAAAAGCGTCCGTCTGAGTGCATGGTGATATCGCCGTTGGGAATCTATTGGTGATAGAGGGAAAACTCAGCGCTGTGATTGATTTCGGCACACTGGCCATTGGCGACCCTGCGTGTGACCTAGTCATTGCTTGGACCTTTTTCTCAGGTGAAAGCCGCGATGCTTTTCGCACAGCACTGCCACTCGATGATGCCACTTGGGCGCGTGGATGCGGCTGGGCACTATGGAAAGCACTTATTGTGTATGCAGGGCTGCCTGGAGCAAATCCATTAGAAGCCGAAAACGCTAAACGGGTACTTGAGGAAATTGTTGCTGACCATACACTTAAGGCGAAAAGTGACCGGTACTCAAAAAGTTGAGTGTCTTTTTCATGACGTCTTTGTTCCATGGCATAAACGTATGACTAACGCGTACAACTACATGCTCTTTCATGCCGACAAGCTTGGTACGCTCAACCGTCACTTTTCCATCATTTGGACCGGATAATATAAAATTCGAAGAAATGGGATCAAAAGTGAAGCTACCGGCAATAACACCAATGTCATAATCAATTTCATGGTGCAACAGTTGTCTCACAATCTCCTGATCGGTGGTTAACTGTTGTCCTGCGGGCCCAAAGAATCGTCGATATATCCAGTAGTTCTTGAGTTTGTCTGCTACTTCACTTCCTTGATTAGGTGGCCCCAACATCACAACACGACCTAAGTTAATAGGTCGATAGCGCGCAATTAATCCCCTAATCACCAAATTACCCATAGAGTGGCCAACAAAATGCACTTTTTTCGTTGGATCTGTCACGTGCACTTTAACATGAGCCTGCACCAACTCTACCAGACTTTCTATCGGATATTTTCGAGAGGGATAATCAACATTAATCGTTTCAAAACCATTCGCTTGTAAATATTTTTCCATACTCCGCATAAAGCGAGCATCACTGCCAATACCATGCAACAACACGACATAGTCACCCTTATTCAAGGTTTCAGCATGAGCAAGCTCCGCAGCGAACATGCTCATCAGTCCTACTACTGTTAGGATTCGCCTTGCCACTGTATATAATTTCGAGAGCATGATGGCCATATATACCTCTTTAGCGTCGCACTTGTACCAACAAACCCTTTAGGTACCAGGACTCTGGAAAACAAAGTGTCATGGGGTGGTCGGGTGCTTGTTGGAAGCGCTCTATGATTTGTCCGTCTACGTTACTATCCACCGCCGCAGAAAATACCACCTTTTGGAACAGATCTGCACTCATCAAGCCTGAGCAGGAAAAGGTAAAGAGATAGCCGCCATCGCGTAATAGATTAAACGCAAGACGGTTAATGTCTTTATAACCGCGGCAAGCTTTTTCTAGTGAAGCAGCGCCATGCACAAATTTTGGCGGATCTAACACAATAATATCCCACTGCTTCCCTTCTTTTTCATAGCGTCGCAAGGCATCAAACACATCTGCTGTGTGATAGTGGTGCTTACCATCGTCTTGATGGTTACGTGCCACATTCAACTGCAATTGAGCCATCGCATCTGCCGATATGTCGACGCTATCAATAGAAGCTGCGCCACCCAAGTGGGCCGCCAATGAAAAACCACCCGTATAGGCAAACGTGTTCAAGACATGTTTACCAGACGCATAAGACTTCATCCGACCACGTGCATCACGCTGGTCTAAATAAAAACCAGTCTTATGCCCAGTCCAAGGGTGTACAGAAAGCATGTAACCATGTTCTTTGATCAAAATTTCATCTGGTACAGTGCCATACAATAACGACACATCTTGCACCAAGCCTTCTTTAATACGCGTATTGTCATCACTACGCGACAATATGCCTTCAGGCTTCAACTGCTCAATCAATGCCTTCAAAATGGCATCGCGGTGGCATTCTATGCCTGCCGTCAAAAACTGTACGACCAACCAACGGTCGTATTGATCCACAATCAGCCCAGGTATTTCATCTGCTTCTGAAGCAATCAGACGGCAGGCATTGGCATGCTGTGCAATACCCAGTGGTATACGACGCTGAATAGCGGCTGCCACACGATTCGCCCAAAATGCTTCATCAATATCCGTGTGTTTAAAGCTAAACGCACGCACACAGATTTGTGATTTTGGATTCCAATAGCCTAACGCCAAGAATTGGCCGTCCTGATCCAGCACTTCTACCACAGGCAGCACACCGGCATCCCAGGGGCCACGCGATACAGCGCCACTGAAAATCCAAGGATGACGATTCTTCAGTGCCTTCTCTTTACCTTTTTTAAGCACAACTTGGACTAACTTTGACATGGGGCACCTGAAACACTGTGGGAATAAAAATATAGGCAATAAGCCTAAAACAAAATATTAGATGAGCTTTTTTAAACTACGAATCACTAAATAAAACAGTGGCGTTGAACATACCGCAAAAACGGCTTTATAGGAAAAACTACCTTTAACCAGATTGAACCACTGGTCCATAGGGAACACGCCAAAGGCACACAAGATGCCCAGCACACAGGCTGTATCAACCAAAAGTGACGTTAACATACTAACGTTACTACGTAGCCATAAATAACGGTCACTCGTTACTGCCTTCATACGACTATATATGGCAATGTCTACAGATTGGGCAATATAGCCGGCCACCACCGAAGCAAAAATACCAACACCGCTCAGGCCAAACACCCGAATAAAGGTTTCTTGATCGACTCTGGACCAAGACGTGGCCGGCAAAATAGCCATCAGCATCACCAATAACGAGGTAAATATGGTCAAGCACATAGCTTGACGCATACCATAACGCGCATAGTCTGCACCAAACAGCTCTGTGGTCACATCCGATATCATGAAGGTAACCGGATAAATGATCGCGCCAACGGACAGCTGTACTTGCAGTAGCCCGAAGACAGAAACATCCACAAACTTCTGGTACACCAAGTTTTCAGCGACCATAACGACCGCCAACAGCGCACACAAACTGGTATAGACTTTTTCTTTGCGTAACATGTTATTGGATCTGATCAATCAACTTAGCCAAGGCCCGGTCTTTATCTGTTACATCATTCGCTTCGTGCGTCCATAACTCAATGGAGCAATGCCCCCACTCAACAACAATGCGTGGATGGTGGTTCATAGATTCAGCACAGTCCCCTACCTTGATAGCGAACGCTAACGCCTGTGCAAAGTTTTTAAATTTATAAGAACAAAACAAATGACCTTTCTGGTTAATTTGCCATTCCGAATGTATTGCTTCCATGGTGTCCCCTAAGTTTGGCGTTTATCATCACATATTAAGCTAATCAACTAAAAATAGCCGTTTACGCAAAGAAATCTAACTCATTTCCAAAACACCGACCTAAAGTAAAATAGGTCTTTCTGCGTCTCGGTAGTCCTTTAGTATTGGGTCGATAGGCGAGCCAGCGTTTATTGTTTTACACAGCACGGCGCCTATGCCCACAGCATAAGCCATATTGGTTTGGCCTGCAAACCCTTCCTCCATCGTACTTTAAGCTGAACCAGAATGGGATGTCCGACTTTGCCTCACCTAGGTGTCTTATTTTAAGACAGCGGGTGTCGTATTTTAGGACACCCGCTGTCTGATTCTGCAACCACAGAAGCAGCAAATTTAGTCTTCAGGTGTCAGAAAATGCTACTTCCTATATAAAGGTCTTACTATAAGAACGAAGAAGAACTAAAAGAAATAAAAAAAGAACGAGGGCAAAAGCCCTTCTTTGTTTTAAGTTTTGGTTAACGTGTGAAGGGTGAAATGAGCACAACGGCTCAAAGAAACGTGACAAGATCGCACTCAGAAAAGAATCTGAACAAAGTGATCACAAGGGGTTGACACACTGTTTAGGTGCAAGATAACCTATCCAACAAGGCGAGGCGAAGTGGTATCGAAGACCGCTCCACCTCTAACCGATGATCAACCTTTACAAGGAGGCTAAACATGGCTATGAAACATTTTACGTCAATCACTCTGCATTTTACAGCGCCCGACAAGCCAATTTAGCTGCGTTTTACGCATTAAACGTGGTTTTTTGATCCTTTTTGCCAGGAGGCACTGTGATGCATACCCCAAATTCCTACCACTCGGAAAATCCCGATGCGGCGTTTCTGAACGCTGCGCGTGAAAACGTCGCCTACTACAACTTCCCCAAAGCGGAGTTGGATGCGATTCTCACGAATAAAACGCTGCTACCTGTCGACAAACTCATCGTCTTGCACACCATGTGCCTCACTTACCGAACGGCCAATCTCAGCAGCAAAACGCATTTAAAAGCCATCGCAGGCGCCCTACACATTTCACGCGACACATTGCATCGGCGTATGCCAAAACTCGTTCACGATGGTTATCTTGCCCACAGCACCCAAGGCATTAACGAAACTGAGATCCAATATCGCGCATCCGCTGCCGTGATTACTGCACTTGGACAAGCCACTGTGCGCAGTACACGCATCGAAAAATCTAAGAAAACATCCGCACTCCGCTGTACACCAGAACCCGTACATCCATCGCCATTGCCATCACCTACTGTATCAGCACCACTGATATCTGAAGCTCTGGTTATGCCTGTGCACGCAGTGGGTGATCCCACACCACCTACAATACCAGCGGCTTCTGCACCTATTGCACCTCCAGTACCTGTTAAACGCACACCGCCTACACCAGAAGCATTGGCATCTCAAATAGCCAATGTGACCGTAGAAACAGTTGGCCCATTTACCGCTTTAAACGTGGATCCGACCACCATCCCACTCATCCTAGAAACAGATGCAGTACCCTATTACTTAGGCGCTACTACTCTGAGTGATGTGGTGTTTGTGCATGGCTATGACAATATGCGCGCCAAGCTGCCTTTACGTGAAGTGTTAGGCCGGGCATACGCGTTACGGTACCGGTACCAGGCAGCGGAGATTTACCACCGCGTCAGCTTGGCGGCACAGCATGGCACACAACGGTGCTTTGCACGGATGGATGCGATTTCTGATTACGTACGTGGTGGATATAGCCAAGCGGATTTAAACTTAGCGTTGCTGTGCAAAACGTGGTTAAAAGAAGCACAAGCTATCGTAGATTTGGAACGAACAAACAAAGAAAAACTGGCGCGCGAACGGCAACGACAAGAGACTTATATCCAACAGAAAGCGTTGATTGAAGCAGAAAAGGCAGCATTGGCCGCTCAAGCTGCTGCCGGGGAAACAGGAGCACTACTACCCTTTGGAAAGGACTTAGTGGCTTTGGTGCAAACAACCTTGCAGCAGCAGCTTGAGCAGGGTGATATCCATCCCAGCATTACGCAGAACAAATCACTGGCAACCTTAGCTACAGAAATTTTGTCCTACCTAAACAGCCAAAGCGCTGTGACCCGGGAAACGCGTTGGTCTAAGTGTCTATATCTGTGTCGCATTGGTGGATGGAAAACACCAACCTATTTGCTCACTAATAAGGTCTCCACCTCGCAGGAAAAACAGGATACTGAGCACCGCGTTCACCTCAAACCAACCGGCTAATCGCAGTAGCCACAAGGTATTAGGATATTGAGGACCATTCTAAATATACGCATATGCACGGATTATGGCTCAAATCAATTGACTTAAGAACGTAACTTACATACAATGAGCCTAAGTTTTTCTATGCTTCTTGCCCTATAAGCGGTTTTTTCGCTGATCTGGTTTGTGTTTGGTTGTATCTTATGGGATTTTTCCCTTCAACCCCGCCCTGCGAATGGTCATTTTATCAGCGCTTATCATCAAGCTTCCCCCCAGGCACTTGCCCAATGTGGAGAAGGTACTGTAGCAACTGGCATGGTTGAATCCAACTAAAGTTATGGTTTTTTAGCTGGAACAGGTGTTTTCGGGTACTTCATTAAAGGCCCTACCACACCCCAACACAGGTCAGTGTGACTCTTTCGTTTAGGATGAATGAGGACGCTACGCTTTCTGTATTTATTCAAGCTGCTAATACCATTTTATGTACCGCATTTAGGGTCAAGTTGCACCAATAGTTGTGCGCACGCCCCTATTTCATGATTAGGAAAGGTAGTCTCGCATGACAACTCCAACGACCGAAACAACGACCGCAACCCTCGACTTTCAATCCCTAGGCCTGCCTGCTGGGCTTCTGGCTGCATTAGAAGTAATGAACTTCACAACCCCTACTCCAATTCAAGCACAAACTATTCCTTTAGCACTTAAAGGTATGGACGTGTTGGGTACCGCCAATACCGGCACAGGTAAAACAGGTGCTTACGGTATTCCTTTGGTAGCCCATCTATTAAATAACCCACAAGCGGGTGCATTGGTATTGGCGCCAACACGTGAATTGGCGGCTCAAGTCCAAACTGCCTTAAAAGAAATGCTTGGTCGCGGTAGCGGCGTTCAGAGCGCCCTGCTGATTGGTGGTGACTCTATTGCCAAACAAATGAAGCAATTGCGTGCGCGCCCTCGCCTTTTGGTTGGTACACCTGGCCGTGTAAATGACCATTTGGTCCGAACCAGCTTACGTTTAAATAACGTCGATTTCGTTGTTTTTGATGAAACTGACCGTATGTTAGACATGGGCTTTTTGGTTCAACTGCAAAAAATTGCTAATTTCTTGCCTGAAAAACGTCAAACATTGATGTTTTCCGCAACCATGGCGCCAAGCATTGTTAAAGTAGCCCAAAGCTATTTACACAACCCTCAGCGTGTCAGCGTAGGCTCAACGACGACCCCAACCGCACACATCAAACAAGAAATATTGCGTATTTCTGAATCTGAAAAGTATGCATTGCTCGCCAAACTATTGGGTGAAATCAAGGGTACCGTCATTGTATTCGCAAAAACCAAGTACAGCACTGAAAAACTATCCAACCGCTTACGCGAAGATGGCTTTGATACCGATGCCATCCATGGTGACTTGCGTCAACGTAACCGTACACAAGTGATCAAATCCTTCCGCGACGGCGAAATCCGCATATTGGTTGCAACAGACGTTGCAGCACGTGGCTTAGACATTCCTGACATTGAGTGCGTCATCAATAATGACTTGCCACAATGCCCAGAAGATTACATTCACCGTATTGGCCGTACAGGTCGTGCCGGTGCAGGCGGTCGTGCAATCAGCTTAATTTCTCCTCAAGACAACGTCAAATGGCGTGACATTGCGCGATTAATGAACCCGAACGAGCGCGAACAACGCGGCGGCCGTGACCGTGATGAAGGCGACCGTTCTTCTTCCAGACGTCCAAGCCAAGGCAGAACACGTTCTTTCGACCGACCACGTGATGGCTTTGCAGCATCAGAACAACGCCCTTTCCGCAGAGCATCTGAAGGCAACCGCGCAGAATCTCGTGATGAACCACGTCGTGAATCACGCGGCCCACGTAGCGATGAACCACGTCGTGAGTTCCGCCCACGTAGCAGCGACGAACCTCGTCGTGAATTCCGCCCACGTAGCGCCGATGAACCCCGTCGTGAATTCCGCCCACGTAGCGCCGATGAACCCCGCCGTGAATTTCGTCCACGCAGCAGCGATGAACCCCGTCGTGAATTCCGTCCACGTGATGACGCACGCGGTAACAGCTTCCCTAGCGAACGAAAACCATTCCGCGAACGTAGCGACCGCCCTGCTGGCGAACGCTTTGCACGTCCAGTTGATGGCAATCGAAATCCCGACTACGTAAAGCCTCGCTCTGAAAAAAGCGATGACGTGAGTGCTTTTGCAGATCGCCCACGTCGCAGCACCGGCGCACCGCGTCCTTTTGCTGAACGTAATGGTGACAGCCGTGAACGACGAGCGCCACGTAGCCCAGATGCATACGGCGAACGCGCCGCACGCCCAGCTGGTGCCGCAGGCAGATTCGACAGACCACGCTCTGCAGATTCTGAAAGCCCACGTAGCCGTCCAGCATTTGGTGACCGCCCTCCACGTAAAGAGTTTGGTGGTCAACAAGGATACGCTGGCCGAAAAGCAGCCCAAAGTGGTGCGCGTAGACCTAGCCAGCGCTCCGATAAACCGCGCGACTAAGCTTAAGCGAACTAAATAGCGTCAATAAAAAGGCCGGCTCAATGTAGCCGGCCTTTTTATTTCCACCGAGCATCACTCACTAGAGTATG
>JAZKAM010000150.1:8081-8851 GCA_040389145.1 Pseudomonadota bacterium | reverse complement strand
GAAAACAGTGCGCGTATTGATGAGACGAAAATAGCCACAGCAGCGGAAGCCGTGGTGTTGGAAGAAGCCAGCACTGTGGTTAATTAGCAGTTTTTGCAGCACGTATTGCGTGCTGCTGTGATTTTTTTACGTTGGGTTATACATGTCTGAGAAACTACAAAAATATTTAGCCAATTTGGGCTGTGGCAGTCGTCGTGAAATTGAAACCTGGATAGCGGCCGGTCGCATTGTGGTCGATGGCCAAATTGCTACCATTGGTCTGCGTGTAGAACCAAATACCGATATTCTATTAGACGGTCGACCGGTTGTTAAAAAAGTCCGTGAACAACGACAAGTGCTGTTGTACCATAAACCGGTTGGTCAGATTTGTACCAGAGACGATCCAGAAGGGCGCACCACTGTTTTTTCACGGTTGCCAGCGTGTCCGAATGGCCGTTGGATTGCCGTTGGACGGTTAGATGTGATGACATCTGGTTTACTGATTTTAACAAATGATGGAGAGCTGGCAAACTTTTTGATGCAGCCCTGTCAAAATGTGCCGCGTGTCTACCAAGTGCGCGTTCGGGGTACGCCAACACAATCAGATTTAAACCGTCTTAAGCAGGGGATCATGCTGGATGGTCAGCTTGCGCATTGTCGTGAGGCAACGATTGTATCCGCTCAAGCCAGCAACACGTGTTTATCCTTAGTGTTAACAGAAGGCAAATATCGTGAAATTCGTCGTATGATGAAGGCGATTGATTTGTCGGTAAACCGTTTAAAACGTGTTT
>JAZKAM010000150.1:3571-8071 GCA_040389145.1 Pseudomonadota bacterium | reverse complement strand
CCATTGGTTGTCTGATGCATTAGTCGATAGGGCCTTAATTCAGCTGGACTTTAAGCAAAACCAGTGAACGGGTGCTATCCTGTTTTAAGGCACATAACTATATGTGTTCGTCTTTGGTGGCGAAAGGGGAAAAATTCATGAAATCATGGTTGGTCACGCTTTGGGTTGTGATTGGGCTAGGTTGTTTTGCTGTCTACGCTAAAGAAGATACGCTTATTCCCGATTCCCTTCGAGATGAATTCTATGCAGTGGATACTTTAGCTGCAGCGTTTCAAGCCGCTACAAAAAATGAAACCATTATATGGCCAGGTTATCGTCCTACTGAAAATCCGCTTTTACTCGGATTTGAGTCGGGACACCTTTATATGATTTTTCAGGATTCTGCCCCTGCCGGTTGGCAACAAAGCTTTGGTTTTCAATCACGCATGAAAATTGCCTACACGCAAACCGATCCTATTGGCGTGACCGATGGTTGGTTGGCGCCATCAGTTATGTTCGGCAACAAAGACTATGGCTTTTCGATGGTGTCCCAACAGTATTTGGAATCGCGTGACTTTCAAGGCATGGTCGAAGCAATTGTAGCGGAACAGTTTTTGAACTACTTAGATAAACAAGGCATCAGTGCAGCCGATCCGTTCCATTTTGAGCCACGTGTGCGTGCTTCTCGATTGGCAATGATGGCCATGGGACAAGAGGAAATGCGGTCTTACCTGGAAAGTAAAAACTCAAACCACCTGATTAATTATGTTGCGTTACTAACAGAACGAAAACGCGTCACCAACGCTGATGAGTTCAAAAGAGAAAGCTTATTGGCCATCCGAAAAGGATTACCAAAATACGTATCCTTTAAAGTAGCCGCACAATTTTTCCCGGCATTAAAGTTTAGAGCGCTGATTGCTAAACAGTTGAATCAAACGACAGCAGAAACGGACATTATTTCTTGGGCCTACAATGACCGCTATGAGGGCATTGGCTCAGCCTTAGCGGTGGCTTTGGATGACTTAAAAGTCGATGATTGGAAAAATAGGGTGGGTAAAGAATCTCTGCAAGACATGTTGATGAAGGCTTTAGGTGTTTCGGATGAGAAGGTGCGAGACCGAGTCGCTGCTTTAGTTAACGACAGTGACTACCGGCAACGTATCAGTGACACGGAAGATTTGATTACTAACTATGAACAGCAATTGGCGCTGCTTGAACATGACTTTTTAAAAGAACCTGGATTCCATGTGTTGTTGGAAGCACAATCGTTCCCAATTAGCTTTCAAGGTGTGAATAAACAAAGTTACATTCTTTTAGATAGCGGTAACGTGATCCAATTTGGCGCACATGGGTTAGTATTTGATCAAGGACACCATATTCAAGGTCTATTTAAGGACGCCGATCTGATGAGCACCACTGCAGGTCAATGGCACTTTGTGGCGAATGATGGCTTTAAGTTGGTAGCAGATGATAGCGATCCAATTACAGTAACAATGGGTGAGTGGACTCGAAAATTCAATCACTTAACATGGACTGCGTCCACTTCCGTGATGAAAATCACAACGCCAGGACGAATTGAAGCAAAAGACGGGCAGTTACACATTTTACTGGCACCTCCCATAGTGCGCAAAAAGTGAAAAAATCGGGGGTTTCGTCTAAGTAATCTTACTTGTTTATTGTCATAAGGAGGAAGACTTTGTTATGCTACTGTCTTTCTCCCTGAATAATATGCACGAAACCATGATAATACACCATTATAAAATGGCCAGTGTCTTTCTAAAACGAATCAATCGATCACAAAAAAATAGGAGCGTGTAAAATGTGGAATCATCAAGCATCCAAACATGTTAAAACCTTATTTGAACATAAATTTAACCACCCAGAATCTGCTGTGCATATGTTTGAATTGGATGTGGGCAAAGATAAGTATCCTATTGATGAACTCATGTCTACTGTGCTAGAGCGCAACAGGAACGTAACTAAGTCGACACGGACAGGACACTGGAATTATAGTGATGTAGCGTGTGCAAATGATTTTATTTTATCCCAGTTAAGCTGTATTGAGTCTGACTCAGATTTTTTGAAAAATGCACCAGAAATGCCCTTGAAATATTTGCATTTCACACTCTCTCTGGTTGCTGGTGAGCGTGAAAATTTCCAATATCATGTTAATGGTAGTACGGATGCTAGTAAAACTGCTGCTTTTTATGAAGCAGTAGATAATGTTCATGCTTTGTTAGGGGCGGAGATAGATCTCAGAGCTGCGAATCCACTGACAGAATCTCAGCAAGGACTCGCTGGATTTTATATCCTTATGAGTAACCAATTTAATTGGCAGCCAGTTTCTGATAGAGCATACTTAGAGGAATCGAGCGTCGATAAATTTGGGCGCAAACTTATAGAAGAAATGGTTGCACCTTACTATGGATTTAATAGTTTTTTAGGTGACTGGAAGAATGGATGGGCTATTCATATTGATCAAGAAGGAGATGGACGTCCAGACGAAGAAACTATGGGTAAGGCGCAGGCTTTGGCGTTTTCGTATCACGTATCTCCACTGATGGATATTTTATTAACGAACCTTCCAGCTGATTTGAATGCAAAAAAGCTCAGCAATGATCAGGTTGGTTATCTTCACCAGTCATTTTTAGATTTGTGCGATGTGCGATTCAGGACGCAAGATGAAAAAATGGATTTCGAAGGTAAACGATTAAAGCTTGTTGGTATTATTGAGGCGGCTTATCCCAGCTTGGTGATGAAGCGTCAAGAGCATGAAAAAAGCTATCAACAACCCGAAAATCCATGGGGATTGTTTCGAAATGTGCCAGCTTTGTTGGATAAACCTGTTGCTGACGGTACCGTAACTCAGGGCAGTAAAGAAGCCAATAAGGAAAACGCGGTTCAGCAACCAAAAGAAGTCGAGTCCGGTTTTAAACGACGTTTTGGTACAATGTTTCCTTTTGCAGTACGCGCTTTAGCTAATGTAACCAACAATCCTGAATTGCTGAAGAAATATGGTGTGTCTGAGAAAAACACCATACTTTGGAAGGTTCTCGATGCAGTGTTGTCTGTGTTTACAGCCATTTTTATTGTATTAGCGATGCCAGTAATCGCATTGTATGGTAGCGTGGTGGATGGTAAGTCTGTATCTGATTCATCGAACAATAAGTCATCAGAGAACCCAGCAAAGTCTGCACACGTTGAAGGGGATAATGTTAGCGGCAAAGGATACTTGCCGCGAGCAAAAGCACATGATTCGGTGCCTAACAGCCAGGCGGCAACTTCCAGTCCGACTTCTGGTAAAAGGAATGAAGGGCCATAACTGAATACTGATCAAGAAATACTTGTTAAAAAAACGCCTCATTCCAGTTGATGGAATGAGGCGTTTTTTTTAATCAGCCAACACCTTTGACACAGCGTCACTTACCTCGGGCCAATGTGATAAGGCATGACCAGGATAGAGGCGTCTACGCAATTCCGTCCGGAAGGGCTCTAATTCGTGGATCTCAAAATGCACGGATGAGTGGGTGCTTTCTGACGCCCAACATTGCATCACTTGTACTAACCCTGCCTTTGCGGCGGCATAAGCGCCCCAAAAAGGTATTTCGCCTTCAGTTACCTTGTCATGGGCAATCACAACACGACTTTTCGGTGCTTTGGACAATAGTGGCCAAAGCGCTTGGGTTAAAAAGAATGGGGCGGTCAAATGTAGGTGAAGCACCTCTGCCCATTGTGTGCTGGGGTAATAGGCACAAGGCGTTAAACTTACCGGATTAGCTGCACAGTGGTATAGGCCGTGTAAGACAGGCGTCACCATACTCAAACTTTCCGCAAAATGTTGGGCTTGAGCATGTGTCAGTGTGCACAGATCGTAGGCCTGTAAAATAGGTAAGGGCAGACCTGCTACAGCGTAGGCGTCCGATAATGCTTCCAGTTTTTGCTGTGTTTTGGCAAACGCTACGATGTGTGCGCCGCGTTGTGCCAAAGCCATACCGATCGCTCTGCCTAAACCTTGGGTTGCACCTGTAATCAAATAAAAATGGCCTTTTAGGTCTTGTTTGACTTGTTCCGTCACGGTGATTTTCCTATATACGTTTTTTGTTACATTGTCGCGTAGTCATTGTGGCTATCCACCAACGTCGGATTGGGGTTAAATCGACTTTCTTATCCCACTGAGGATCGTTTTTGCTCAATTTTTTCATCAATTTGTTCAAGAGTGTGAAGTTTAGCTCGGCGTAAATGAGTAGTGGCGCTAATTTTTGCTTGTCCGTCTGTTTCAGTGCCAGCTGTACTTCAGCGCGTAAGCGATATGCTGTATTGGTCAGCGTTTGTATCACAGATTTTAATGCGGGACTAAGTTCGCCGTGGTAGTAACTGTGTTCATCCAATTGGTATTGTATACACAAATCTATAGGGAGCATCAGTTTACCTAAGTGCTGTTGTTGACGTAGTGTCAGGATGAATTGAGTCAAATACAGTGCGGCACCCAGCTCGGCCATCTGTATCTGAGTTTGTGGGTCG
>JAZKAM010000150.1:1348-3561 GCA_040389145.1 Pseudomonadota bacterium | reverse complement strand
TTTACAAATACGCCACCACACAAGGCGAATACAGCGCCAAAAGCCCTTTGCCCTTGAATTTTTAACTGATGCTCAGAAAATGCACGTGTGGCATCGCGTATGAATATAGCGCCAGCAAACATATCGTCAAAATAAGCTTTAGGCCACGTATACATTGTCATCATGGGCAATAGTGCTTGGGTAATAGGGTGGGTAGGGGTACCGTTAAACAGTCGTTTTAATTCTTCATCCCACCAGGCCAGCTTTTTGTGTGCAATGCTTGGATCTTTTTGTGCCGTGGCAGCCGTATACAACGCGTGGTTTAGGGCCAATAGTGCTGCAACTGCCTCTTGTTGTGCCTCTGTCGTCTTTAATAGGCTGTAATACCAATCACAACCAGGTGGTGGTAAGGGTATGTGTTGTATCGTTTGTGGTGATTTGCTATCGGTTTGATTGGTGGCGTTATTATTCGACATGTCTATTGTTCGCTTTCGTTAAATGGGTGAGTAAAATCGTTTTGAGTGCATGGGGCTCAGTGATTAAGTGGTCAGCACCCCATGCACTGGCCTCACTGATGCCTGGTGTCGACCCAAAACACGCGAGTACGCCAATCATCCCTGCAGCAGAAGCAGCTTGTATGTCGCGCTGACTATCACCTACGAAAAAGGTGTCTTCCAAATCATTGCTGAACGCTTTTTGTGCGCGCCAAAGCGGAGCAGGGTGTGGCTTACGAAAAGATAGCGTATCGCCACACACAACCACTTTCGCTTGGGTTGCCCAACCTAAGCGTTCAAGTAGCGGGGTAGTAAGCCGTTGGATTTTGTTTGTGACGATACCCCAAGGGATCTGATGCTCAGCTAGAAAAGCCAATAAGTCCTCTATGCCAGGAAAAGGCGTACTAAAATCGACACTTTGTTCTGCAAAAGCTCTATTGAGTTGGGAAAGACGTTTTAAGTGGGCAGGGTCGCTGTGATGTAAATGAAACCAGTCACGTATTTTGGCTAAGCCACCTTCACGAATCAAGCTATGGACTTCCCCTAAATCTAAATCAGGAAGGGCATCGCCGAAGGTTTCTTGTAAGGCAGCGTAAAGGTCCTTCGTGCTGTCGACCAGTGTACCGTCGAGATCGAATAAAACCGTAATCGGACAAGGTTTATTGTTGTTGCTATGCTGCGTGTTTATATTTTTTTGTGTCAATTCTTTTTGCCTAATTAGGATTTAGCGTGGGGTTTTTTAAAGTGGGCGAAGTAGTTAACGGTAACATCGCGGCATAAGGTAGCTTGTCGTGTTAAGGGGTTATAAGACATCCCTTCTAGATCTAAGCATTCTAGCCCTGCTTGTTCAGCAAGACGGATCAATTCAGATGGCTTGATAAATTGTTTGAACTGGTGTGTGCCTTTAGGGATGAGGTTGAATACATATTCGGCGCCCAAAATGGCTTGCAGAAAAGCTTTTGGCGTCCGGTTTAATGTAGAAACAAAGACATCACCACCTGAGCAGGTAAGGGCGCTTAAATCTGCCATGAGTGCCGCTGGATCTGCCACATGTTCTATTAGCTCAAAGCAAACCACAATCGGGAAAGGGGCGCCACCTTGTTTAAGGTATGCGTCTGTTTGCAGGCACTGATAATGGATAGGGAGGTTGGCTTGCGTTGCGTGGGCTGTAGCGGCGGCAATAGCGCTTGGCGCAGCGTCTAAACCGGTCACCAAAGCGCCTTGCTGTGCGAGTGCTTCAGATAAAATGCCGCCGCCACATCCGACGTCCAGTACACGTTGGTCTTCTAAATCTATTTTACTAAGTAAGTAACCTAATCTACATGGATTTATGTGGTGCAATGTACGTAATGGCCCCTGCAAATCCCACCATTGGTCGCCCAAGCGTTCAAAAGGTTCAATAGATTCAGGATGTGGGCTGTTCATGTTAGGTCAGGGCTCACTGCGTGTTATGGGTGTGGTAGAATAGTCGGGTCCAGTGTACCAGAGCTGTGAGATTTTGGTACAGCCGGGGTTTTTCAGCAATTAAGGAAATTGTGCATGGTTGACGTAGCGAAAGAAGTACTCCCAGTAAACCTGGAAGATGAACTTAGGCAGTCGTATTTAGACTACGCCATGAGCGTTATTGTTGGACGGGCGTTGCCAGACGTTCGAGACGGGCTTAAGCCAGTACACCGTCGTATTTTGTATGCCATGCATGAAATGGGCCTCACTTCTTCGGGCCGCTTCCGTAAGTCTGCT
>JAZKAM010000150.1:974-1270 GCA_040389145.1 Pseudomonadota bacterium | reverse complement strand
GCACCTATTGGTGGACGGGCAAGGTAACTTCGGTTCGGTCGATGGCGATTCGGCTGCCGCAATGCGTTATACAGAAGTACGTTTGACACGTTTTTCACATGCCATGATGGCGGACTTAGAAAAAGAAACGGTCGATTTTGCACCCAACTATGACGAAACAGAATTTGCGCCAACGGTTCTTCCAACTCAGTTACCCAACATTTTAATTAACGGTTCCACCGGTATTGCGGTGGGTATGGCGACCAATATTCCGCCCCATAACGTTCAGGAAGTCATCGATGGCTGTATCGCACTCA
>JAZKAM010000150.1:0-964 GCA_040389145.1 Pseudomonadota bacterium | reverse complement strand
CGCGACGGCGGCGGCGGCATTGTAGACGCGTACCGAACCGGCCGTGGGCGTTTGGTGGTTCGTGCCAAAGCGGATATTGAAACCGATGAAAAGAACGGGGCGCAGACCATTCTGGTACGCGAACTACCGTTCCAGGTGAACAAAGCGCGATTAATCGAAAAAATCGCTGAACTGATTAAAGAAAAGAAAATCGATGGTATTTCTGCTTTACGCGATGAGTCTGATAAAGACGGTATGCGTATTGTAATTGAAGTGCGTCGTGGTGAATCTGCAGAAGTGTTACTCAATAACCTGTATGCGCAAACCCCCATGGAATCCGCTTTTGGCGTGAACATGGTGGCGTTGGTCGATGGCCAACCTCGCTTACTCAACTTAAAAGACATTTTAGAAGCCTTTATTCGTCACCGCCGTGTGGTCGTTAACCGTCGTACGGTATACGAATTACGTAAGGCGCGTGACCGTGCGCACTTGTTAGAAGGTCTTGGCGTTGCGTTAGGGCATATTGACGCAATGATTCAAATCATCAAAACATCCAAAGATGGTGCCATGGCCAAGCAGCGTTTATTGGCACAAACGTGGACAGCGTCTGCAATCGAAGCGTTACAAGGCTTGGCCGACCACGGTTTGGCACGACCTGAAAGCTTAGAGCGTGAATACGGCTTACAAGGTCATGACTATCGCTTGTCACCCATCCAAGCCCAAGCAATTCTCGATTTGAAGCTACAACGCTTAACCGCCTTAGAGCAACAAGAAATTGTTGAGGAATATCGCGGTTTGCTGGATAAAATTCGTAACTACATGGATATTCTCAGCAATCCAGAACGTTTGCGTCAGGTGATTGTGGATGAGCTGGAAGCCATGCAAGGCATGTTCTCGGAGCCTCGTCGTACTGAACTGCGCGCCGATGCGCACGAAGTGCAAAGCGAAGATTTAATTCCAGAAGAAGAGCGCGTGGTCACTTTAT
>JAZKAM010000149.1:0-2453 GCA_040389145.1 Pseudomonadota bacterium | reverse complement strand
CGAGTTTTTGACTTGCTGTGCCTTCATCAGCCCGAGTACTTCCGTTCTAAAGTCTTCACGACGGTCCGACCATCGGATACCGCCCCGTGCCACGACTTTCCGTCCCTTAACACCAGAACGTAAATGAATCCCTTCTACGCGTGGCGAGTATACCCAAATTTCATAAGCGGGTAGCGGTAGTGGCATTTCTGGGATCTCAGAAGGGTTCAGCTTAAAGGATACATAAGACTTTGAATTGCCCTCTGCATCTAGTTGATAATAATTAGTACGCAGTGTAGCCAAAATAACCGACATAAAGCGTCGTAAAATTCTGTCTTGATCGAGACTGGAAACCCCTTCTAATAGAGCATTGATTTCTTTCAGAACAGATTGTTCTGAAACGTTTCTGTCCAAATCAAATTCAGGATTAAAACGCAACTCAAATAGCTGCGCCAGGTTTCTTGCAATCCCTGGGTTATCATATAACGAACGTTCAATATAATTTTGACTAAAAGTGAATCCAACTTGCCATAAATATTTACCATATGCACGGAACATAGATACCTGACGCCAGTTTAACCCAGCACTTAATACCAACCGATTATAGCCATCACTTTCAGCGTGTCCATTCCATACATTAAAGAATGCCTCTTGGAAATCAGCTCGAACAGCTTCAATATCCATGTCAGCAATGGTTCTATAGGTCAGTGAAAAGTCATTAATCCATACCGATTTTTCATTTAATGGGTGAATTTCATAAGGACGCTCACTTTCCACAGTTAGGCCAAAATTTTCCAGCATAGGTACTACTTCAGACAGCGGAATCGCACAAGCTGGTTGGAATAATTTAAACCGTAACGCGCCATCAATGCCTTCCAATGGCTTATAAAAGCTCATACCTAACGCATCAATTTCGTCCATCTTTTCAACATTATCAATATCAAAGACGGCGGTTCGTGCAATAAAGTCTTCTCGATACCCCGCCGGGAATGCTTCTCCATATTTTTTATATAAAACATCGGCCTGTTGTTCACCATAGTGCTCAAATAGCGCATGGCGCAACGCTTCTTCCCACGTTAAGGCAGCTGCAGCGACATGTCGCTCTAACTCATCCAAATCTATTGACTCTGACGGAACGCCTGGTTTAATGCGAATTAAATAATGAATCCGCGCCAAAACTGAATTGGAAAAACGAGGTGAAAATTCAACATCTACGCCCGACAACGTGTCTTTTAAAATTGTTTGGATAGCAAAGCGCAACTGTGAGCTAAACTTTTCACGTGGCACATAAACCAAACAGGAATAATAGGTGCCAAAGGTATCCTTGCGCAAAAACAACCGAACATTCAAGCGCTCTTGTAAATTGTTGATGCCAGACACCCAACGATACAAATCATCTTCAGTGCCATACAACAGATCTGACCGAGGCAGGGTTTCCAGGATGTGCAATAATTTTTTACCACGATGGCTGTTTACTGCCACACCATCCCGCGCAATAATATTATTCACTTTCATGCGAACACAGGGTATTGTTGAAGGGCGCATGGTGTATGCTGAAGAACTAAATAATCCAAAAAATAGATGTTCGCCAACCACTTCACCAGACTGACTCAGGTCTTTGATCAGCAAGAAATCATAATAGTCAGGACGATGTACTTTGGAAATAGTCGTGGACTTGCCCAACAAGACACACTGCGTTGTGTTGGCAATAAGAATCTTCCCTTCATCTGTCAAATCATCATACTCATAAGGGCTTGCGACTTCGTGATATTTCAACACCCCCAAATTACTTTGATCTTGAATGACGGATGTTCGATTGTCGCCCTTCCCTGTTATTTTATAATAGGCATACCCCAAAAACACCATATTTTGAGCACTCCAATTCAAAAATGAAATGGATTCTTCAAAAATGTCAGATTGACGAGCACTATTGTTTTTTTCAAGCGCAACGACACACTGATTCAATACAGCCAACATGGGCCGCCAATCTGCTACTGAAACTTGTATTTCGGAAAAAACTGCTTTAAGTCCTAATTCTATTTTTTTAAATTCTCCAGGCTCTTTCCGGGAAACTTCAATCATGAGTGTGGCAATTTCAGTGATATTCTGTTCCTCTTGCGCCACACTGCATTGAACCACTTTTCCGGATGCATCCTTTGCCAAAAGGATATTGCCACAATAATTTAAGCATTCAACCACACAGCCTTGCCGAATTAACTCTGCACTCAGTGAATCCACTAAAAATGGCAAATCTTTCGACACCAATGAAATAACGGTATGGGAGGATTGCCAGCCATCGTGTTCAAAGTTGGGATTTTGAATACGCAAAGACACCGTATCGCCTTTTTGTGTTTGGATCATCTGCCACATCGACGTGGCTGCGCCATAGAGATCGATAACTTCGCGTTGACTCAACTCTTCATAAGACATGTGCGCGTAAAAACCGATCAGCGCGAGCAATAGGGCCAGGATCG
>JAZKAM010000148.1:676-1609 GCA_040389145.1 Pseudomonadota bacterium | reverse complement strand
AGCCTTCATAGATGCAGTTTTTTGGTCTAAATTCATAGCTTGCTTGCAGGCCACCTAAGCTACCGCGAAAAGTAGATCCATCTTCTGGAGTGAGCCAAAGATAGCTATACACACCGCCGATTTTCGCAATCGAATTGGCATCACATGTAACCGTTT
This sequence comes from Pseudomonadota bacterium, assembly GCA_040389145.1. Lineage (GTDB taxonomy): Bacteria > Pseudomonadota > Gammaproteobacteria > Berkiellales > Berkiellaceae > JAZKAM01. Next base: position 1,453 of record JAZKAM010000148.1, on the reverse strand, counting down.
TTTCTGGAACCGGTTTCGTTGTTGTGACTGTAGTTGTTTGCGTTTCGACTTTCGTGCGGCGATTACTACCTAAAAACGCTACATTTTCGCTTCTATTTTCTGATGCGAACGAAGAAGGAACTCCTTCAGCATAGGCTCCAGCACAGAGGGCGACTAATAAAACTAAGGACTTTTTCATGATTCTCCATAACCTTTAATTTATTGTGGGAAAGGGTTCGTGTTAGGAACGCTAATACTAAATGACGATCCGCTAGCTGCCTGAAAAGAAATTCCATTCATTAATCTGACATCTTGCGCATTGTAACGTGTGGTTGTTGGTACAACTAGCTGATATTTTGGATAGACAGCGTACGTATAGGAAGTTGTTTTTGTTCCATCCGTATAGTATCTAACTAAAAAATAATTCTCTGCCGACGTTGTGACCGTCCCTGAAGTACCTACGGCAAAGACTTGGCTAGGAGCTTGAGTCGGATCAGTCGAGTAAATAATATCGATCGGGTTTGAATTCAATCCTAGAGCGCCAACTATAAGTGTGTATGGCCCAAATGGTGCTTTTGGATCTGGAATTGTTGTATCAATCGAGTTTGCAGACAAAGATACATAAGGCTGCGCTGGATTTAATTGACCTGCAGTTTGGATGTTTACATGCAAAAGTCCTGCAATATCCAAAAGGTCATCAAAGTCATACGCATACCCTAAACCAAATCCATTGGTTTGAACTAGTAATGGGTGAATGACTTTGTCATAGAGGTTGTACCATGGTCCATGCAGAGAAAA
>JAZKAM010000148.1:0-666 GCA_040389145.1 Pseudomonadota bacterium | reverse complement strand
GGTTAGCAAAGTATGAGCCTCGATACGCAGAAAAATAAGATGCTTCAGAAACAATGGGCTGCACCACATCAGATGCCGGTGGTAACATCCCTGCACTAAATAATGCGCTCAATGTTTTGGCAATTTCTGTGTTGTATGCATTTGTTCCCGATGGAGAAAAAGAGCTCGCCCACTCCCCTACTGCACCCGAAAGCATAGCCGTTGTCGTGATCGTGCTCAAATCGACTGTGATGGTTGTAGAAGATCCCGATGTTGGAACTAATTGAAGCAAAGTTCCACCTGTTGCACTGATTGTATACGTTGTCTGTGGCAAGCTTGCTGGGAAAATAGTCATGCTTGTCGTGTTTGTTGTGTAATAAGTATACAACTGCTGCATGTAACTTGTCGAAACAGAAGGTCCCGAGGAAGTGCTTTGCAAATAAGTTGGGCTGAAAAATGTTTGCGGATTTGCAGCGCCTAAGAACTGTACCCCATTTTGACCGAGAGCAATGCTCAACTTTGCAGCTAAAATTCTCAAGTCAGTAACTGGTGAAGAGGCTGAATACGGGTTCGCGTAAAAAGGAACCGGTAAACTTGACCATTGAGCAGGTGTCGATGCATCCCCGCTTGTAAGGCCCGATTGAATGCTCGACAGGATTGTGCTTCGTTTAGACGATATTGGGTATC
>JAZKAM010000147.1:3367-3754 GCA_040389145.1 Pseudomonadota bacterium | reverse complement strand
AGGCAAACCTTCAGCTACTTCTAAAGCAAAGCTAGGGCCCGATAGGATGCCATAGGTAATTCTTGGGCAATACTGTTCAAAAACTTCATGTAAAAATCGACCGGTCTGTGCGTCTAAACCTTTAGACGCACAAATCACGGTATGTTTGTTGGTAAGATATGGCTTCATCGCCGTCAGCATCATCGTAAATGCGTCACTGGGTGTGGCTAGAATAATGTCGTCCGCTGCAAGCATGGCTTCAGCCAAGTTTGCATTGAATGACAGTTCTAGGGGCAACCTAACACCTGGCAAGTGTGGTGAAACTCGTGTTTCCTGAAGCGCGGACAGCGCTTCAGTGCGACGGCCCCCTAGGGTCGCCGCGCTGTAACCACGTGCACCATGAATGGC
>JAZKAM010000147.1:0-3357 GCA_040389145.1 Pseudomonadota bacterium | reverse complement strand
CCCAATACCAACAAATGACGATGCATTACGGCCTCACCTACACCAATGCTTCGGTGTTTTGTTTTTGACGCTGTAAGTATAGTGCTTCAAAGTTCACTGGCGCCAATAACAGCTGCGGGAAGCCGCCTCGGACAATAATGTCTGAAATGGTTTCACGGGCAAAGGGATAGATGATGTTCAAACACATGCTACCCAACAGGAATTTGAGCTGGTCTGGTGAAAACTCAGACAGAGCAAATATCCCGCCTTGGTGGACTTCAACCAAAAAGGCCTGTGTTGCCCCAATTTTGGCAGATACGGTGATGGTCAGCACCACATCATAGAGGTTGCCCTCTAAATGGCGACTGGAATCCCGTAGGTCAACCGAAATTTCTGGCCGCCATTCTTGCTTGAATACCATAGGTGAGTTGGGCGCTTCAAACGAAGCATCCTTTAAATAGATACGTTGAACCGAAAAACTAGATTCTTGAGCTGTTTCTTCAGACATGTCCATTCCTTAATGTAATAACTCCAGGAAGGCTACCATACACCGCAACCTAAAAGCGATTCAACATACTGAGTTCTATGTACAGCCATTTCCCGAAAGAGGAAAAAACAGGGAGTATAAATACTCCCTGTTACATCAAGGCTATTCAAGCTTATTTTTTAGTTACTTTTAAGACGGGGGTCGTCGGGCCAGACTCAGCATGCGCTGTAGGGGCAATTGCCGCTCTTGCGCCATGCGCTTGATGTAAGACTGGCTTTTGACCTTGGCCCTGAGTAGCAGGAGCCATGCCAGGATCAAGGGTAGCTTCTTCAGCAATCGGTTCAGCGACCTTTCCTTTTGGTTTCCAACCGAAATTGTCGGCAATTTTCTTAAGCAGACCAACTTTAGAGGCTTTACTCTTTTCGGCACCTTCATTTGTACTTGTCCGTGTAGCTGCGATATCAGGTGACGATGCTTCTGCTACCGATTTTTCCAAGCTTTCAAAATGGTGCACTAACTGTTGAGCAATTTGTAGCACTGAGTCCTTTAGTACGATAACTACTGGAGCATCCTTCTTTTCGGATGGTATTTTTTCAACAATTTTGTTCAGCAATACATGAACTTCTTCTACTGCGCGTCGATGTTCAGCGTTTCGTGCTTCTGGTGTTTTGAAATCACTTGAAGGTATGCTGCTTAAAATATGCGTTATCGCTGCCCCCTCCACTGCCATCTCGGCCACTTTGTTTGCTGGCACGAAACTTGCAAACATCTGCAGTAACCAATCCATATGCATTGTTGGGTTGTTTTTACTTTTTCTCGCCGCCAAGTCCTTATTTAATACAACAATAGTGGCAGCTGGATCGCTCAATAATACGGGTAAGAGCAGAGCGAAAACCGATGTTAATAGCTCTTTATCCGAATTAGGCAGCTCTTGCATTAATTGATCTAACTCTTCCGTTATTTCTCTGATTACAGACGCCTGCTCATTATGGTCGGACGTTTCTCTTTGGTTCAAGATCTCCAATGTTCGAAGCCTGTCAACAATTGTTATTGCACTTTGTGGCCTATCGTAGGCTAGCCCTTTAAGCAGTCCGCCCATGGCCATTTCTAACGTTTCCATCATTTCCAACTGAGCTGGGTCCACCCCACTCGCAACAAGAATGTCAAACATCGCTTGACTGGCACGCCTCAAAAATCCAGTCATATCTAGCGTCTCTAGCTCTTCAGTTGTATATGGTGTAAACATTTTCCGTTCCTTCTTTATGATCTACAAACGTATGAATGGCATTACGCACATTATGCTTTATGAGTGCTCATTAAAATTTTATCCGCAGAGAAGTACAGTACATTTTATATACAAATCATTCATGCGCACACATATAACTTCAATTGACGTTCAGTATGATTGAAGTTAGACATGGTACAAAGTTTTATATACAGCAATTTACCGAAATGGGAGGAGAATGAGAATTATTGCAATGTAAAGGCAAAAAAAAAAGGAGACTACCCAAATGGGATAGCCTCCTTTTTCGCTCATAATCGATTAATCAAGCGGAGTAGATTTCCGTCTAGCCGTAGTAACTTCCTGTTCATTTGCCTGTGCGGGCACAGGTGCTGCCACAACCGCAGCCTGACTCAATACAGGCTTAACTCCGGCTTCTAGACCAACGGTTACCGCAGCATCATTAGCTACAAACCCTTGCCCTACATTCTCTTCAACTGGTACTTCATTAACTTCTACCTCTGCTGTATCACGCCCACCAAACAGCGATTCCACCCATTTGAAGAGCGATTTAAAGGCGCGGGCAATGTAATTTACAACAGACATGAACCAAGACTCTGATTTAGCTGTATCTGTTTCAGCCGCAGGCGTATCATCCTCATTTGTTGGTGTTTTATGTCCTAATCCTTTAACAGCATTAACTTCATCCGCTGTCACAGCATCGACTTCATTTACCGCAACAACAGCATCATGCGCTGCGGTCGCTTCCGAGCCCTTTATTTCTTCAAGTACCAGAGCTTTTACTGCAGCTGTATCAGCATCAGCTTCAGAAGACTCTGCATCAGAGAACTCACCCAAAGTACCGCCCGCTTCCTTAAAAGCCTCCACTTGAGAAGCAAGTGCTCCCTTCAGTTGTGTCAGCATTGCCGTATGGGCAGGGTTATTAGCACCAGATAAACTACCAGATTGTTTAAGTTTTCCCACAATATCGCCAGCGGCAGACTCAATCGCTGCAGTTGTTTGCAAATCAACCTGGAGGTTGTTCGGACCTAAAGCATGAAGGACGGTGGTGACAGCCCCAGTCAAGTCAACGCTTAGGGCTTTTGCTGCCGGCTCATCAGATGCTGGTGCCTCAAAGTGAGCAACTAGTGCACCTGTATTTACACTCGCGAGGACTGCATCCACTACCCGATCAACCACTGGCGCCAGCAATGGAGGCATGTCAGGCCCTGAAAATGCCGCCTTGAGTGCATCACCAATACTCGAGTCACTGTCGTCATCAGATGATGCGGCGGCATCCGCCGTAGGTGCCACTGCTCCCTGTGTCGGCTCAACATCAACATCATCTTCCCCAGAAGATTCTGATAAGGTATCAACATTGTCAGCATCTACATCTCCAGCTTCAGCTGTCTTTGGTTTTCTAAGCGTCGCATCATCACCAAGTTCATCCTGTGGTGCTGGTGCAAAATCACCCCCATCCGTTGCTAATGCATTGTCAGGTTCTTCAGCTGGCGTGGGCGTAGCAGGAACACTATCAGGGTGGCTGGGTTCAGGAGCTGAAGAGGCATCCACTACTGCGGCAGCTTCTGGAACTGCCAACACTGCTGCTTCTAAAACTGACTCTAGCGACGCTGGAGCACCGGGGCCTTCTTCGCTTTGTTCAGCGTCT
>JAZKAM010000146.1:0-3527 GCA_040389145.1 Pseudomonadota bacterium | reverse complement strand
GTCTTGGCCTTTTCTTCCAGTTCGGCCAGCGTTGCCAGTTGGATTTCGGTAGGTCGGCCAACATTGCCCATTATCTTACCGATAGCGGAACAGCGTATTTTGAAAAGTGGTATCATGCTGCGGTCAGGAGTTTTTCGTTATCAACGGAAAGGGTGTAGCTTTTACGGATTGCTTCGATTGAGGTGTTACCGGCTTTTACGGCTGTCTTGGCTCCTTCCCATTTTTCATGGGTTGGGGTTAGTTCGGGGAGAGCCGGGACAACCTGGCGCACCCGAAGCGCGTCAACCGTATCGCCCGCAATCTTGACCTTTGCGACATAGAGCGTGATGCGTTTGCCGTACCAATCCTCGATGAACGGGCTGTCGTAAATCTTGGCAATCATCTTCGCATTGGTCGCATTGATGATGAACGGCTTTTGCCCGACCAATTCCGCTACGGTGCATTCGTCTTTCTTGCCATCAGCGCCGATTACTATCTTTCGGCCAACCGATTTTATTGTTACGGTCAGGTCAACCGCTTTGCCTGTACCCATCAGGGAGTATGCCCCGATGTAGTCCGGATTCTGGAGCTGCTTAAAATGAGTCTTTGTTTCTGACATAAAATATTTATTAGGTTTGAATTTATGCGGCTTGCTTTTGGGCAGATGCGATGAAGTCGTGGTATGAAATTTCTATTTCGTTCGGCTCCCCACGCTTGTAGTTTGACCAATGCTTGTCCGCCTCGCAGAAGACATTGAATCCCCTATCGAATAACTCCCTGTCTGTCTTGTCTAGATTGCCGACTATTAAATAGTCATTACAGGCTAATTCTGCGAGGTGTAGCATTTGCTCCCACGTCTCGCACTTAATCGCTTTATTCGTGAAGTCGTACATAGTTTTATTATTTACGGTTTTGAATTAATTATAAATTTCACTCTCATCGAAGTCGTGCGGATCGGGGCTGGTGTCTATGTTTTCAATCTCTGTTATGCCGAGCCTTATTACGATAACGAAGGCTACGATTACAGATAGTCCGAGTGCGATTAGTAGGTTCATGTTATTCGTATAGTTTGCAGAATTCAAGAATGTTGTGGGCGACTTGTTCTTTGGTGGCGGAGTCTGATAGCCATTCCCCGCCAAACTCTTCCGTATCTTGGTCTTCTGGCAGGAATAAATGCCTATATTGGCTTCTGTCAAGATTGAAATAAATCTTACCAGACAATTCCGTTTCTTCACCCGCCATCAACTCCGGCTCACCATCGGAGCCAAACTCCCAATCATCAGGGAAAGCAATCGGACATTCACCAATAGCGCAGCCAGCCGCTCCACATATATTTTCTTCGGTGTTATTGTACTGCGAGAAATCAAACTTCTCATGCCCCAACTTGCCATGCAGCAAATGATCGGCTAACTTCCTGAGTCTTTCTGTATTTGGTTTCATAAGTCTGTTTTTAGCACGTCAAAGAATTAGAATGCTCAATCTCCAACCGCCTCTCACCCAAAGCCTCTTCCATTCGATCGATCCGTACATGCTCGTCACGGTACATCATTTTGTAAACCCCAAGCATAACAGACCATCCCATTAGTCCCATAGAGTTGGTCGCGTCATTTATGCCGATTAGAAATTTCAGTTCAGCTTCTATGGCTGAGTCGGTGTAAGTGTTCATTATGCGCGTTGTTGTAACGGTGATGAAATAAGTTGAACAGTATAACCAGGCATTTGAACTATCTCGCGCTTTAATGGGTATAACGCATCGTTCATCTTGCGGGTGACCACTTCGAAGTCCATCAGTTCCTCGCACAACCAACAGAAGTTAACATAGTGGTCGTATGTCGCGCTATTCACGCGGTCAAAGAACATTTCCCCAACCTTACTTATATCCGGCAGAAATAAGTTAAGGTCAACGTCTTTGGCGTCTTTAAATTTCAAATCGCGCCGGTTCATTACGTTCTTAACGCGGTTGGCCGCTTGTTCGGCGTTATCGTGGAAGTTCCAGGCTTCGTACAATTCGGATAAGACCTGTTGGCGGTAGTTCATTTGGGGAGATTTAAAAGGTTAGATTAATTGGAGTTCGAGTGATTCGATAAGTTCTTCGGCGGTTATGTCGGAAAGGGTTTGGTCGTAGGGGGCGAAGAGGGTGCTAGAAAGCCAGTGCTTGCCGTTGTTATCAGACACGTCACGGCAAAACCCGCATCGGCCATTAATCTCGGATACCGTAATCCCGATATCTAAATCCAATTTATTGGATTTACAGCACCCCTTCCTAATTCCCAACAACTCTCGCACATCGCCCCTCTTTACCACGCCCTGCGAATGGCTTTTAATACAGATTACTTTACCTCCGACTTCAAAATGTGGCATACAGTTATTTTAAACAGTTATAAAAAAGGTGAAATCAGACACAGAATGCAGAGTGTCCATGTTAGGAGCGCGATGATGGTTATGGTGCGATGCGATATGCTAATCACGACTTCGCCATTAAATAGTTATAGACAACTCCAGCAGCTACTAACGCTGCGATTTTAATCCACTCCCAAGCATCGCTCTTGCCCTCAGAGTAGATGTTCTTGTAGTCACGGTAAGGCTCAATATTCGGCCTGTACATGTGCGCTTTTTTAGTGAGTTTCATTTTGAATGGTTTTTGATTTGTTTTGTGGTGAGGTGGTTTTTAAGCTGCTTTGACTTTACGATCCATTTTTGCAATAAGTGCCTGACTGATAGCTTTAGCCTTTATCCTCTTGTCGCTAACCGACTTTTTAGGAACGTTCTTGCTCTTTATTTTCAGAACGATAGATAGTGCGGCACGTAGGCTAAACTCCGCTGTTGCTAAATCCTGTTGCTCTTTGTCGGTTAGTGGCATTTTTGATATTATTAACTTTTCATTTATTGGGATTGGTTCCAAATTTGCTTGGCACAATACTTACGCAGCAGAAAGTGACTGCTCTCGGCTCAAAACAATTTGCTTACCTATGTCAAGAATTTTTTTACCTGTTCCGAAGTCTGATATCAACTTTTCTTTTACGTACCTGATGACTGTGCGCTCAGAAACTTTTGCCTTCTTGGCTATCTGTTCCATGTCTCCTTTTACTAGCTGGGTTTGCAAATCCGACAGAGCAGATTCCATTAACTCAATCGCTCTTGGTTTTTGTGTTTCGGAATTTTGTTTACTATCTTGCATCGTTTTGGTGTTTTTGTTAGTCTTTGTTGTCTATTTCATGTCAAAGGTAAGTAGAACTACTGAACTACCAAATTTCTTTTTAGTATTTCTACTATATTTATATTTGTAATCTATGGAAATAGGCGAATTTATCAAACTATTCCGCAAAGGAGTTGCAAGCCAAAACAACGGCAAAGTATTGTCAGTAGCGGCTTTAGCCGATATAGTCGGCATAAAAGCGGAAACAATACGGAATGCCGAGCGCGGCTATAAACCGAGAGATGAAGATGATAGAACTAAGTTAAAAAGATTCTTTGGGTTGCGCGGGTTAGTAGAACTAACAAACGATATGCTTCAAAAATCCGTAGACGGGTTTGATTTAAATGTAGAA
>JAZKAM010000145.1:440-5110 GCA_040389145.1 Pseudomonadota bacterium | reverse complement strand
TTAATAATGGTATCCAAGCTGGAGGAGAAGATTCAGCAGGTCAATCATATACTCAGACAGGTATCTCAGGAATGAAAGTAGGTGCAAAGCCTGGAGATACTTATACGAACTATGACATGACTGGAGCCAATGGTACTACTCATCGAATCTGCCGTGGGACAAGCAAAAGTATTGTTTGAGGAAGGCAACAGCAGCAACGTACACGAGGATATCGTACAAATATTAGATGACCTAGCAAAACTATCGATCGTTCTGTTCCAATACTGTCATATCCATCGAAAGCTATTAGTAAACACGGGGGAAAGCACCTCCGCCGAACACAGCGCCATCACTTTCGATATACACAATATCCGCATTGCCTTAGAAAAAGCATCATCGCACGCGAACATCAAGACGTTACTTGAGTCCAGCACCCTTCAGTTATTTTCCGGCTATGAGCTTAAGCTGAACTTAAATAAGAATGATTTTAGAACTCAAAAGTTTGATATAAACAGCGGCGCCGAGCTTGTGTTCCAACATCCGCTGTATCTTTTGCTGGCCACCCTATTTAAAGAAGCGGCACAAGGCCTAAAGACAAACGCAGACATGCAGGAAGCCACGTTAAGGGCCTGCTTTTCCACAATGCAAAAATTACTCTCCGTGCTTGAAAGCAGTTACGAAGCAGGAAAAACGCTGAATCGCGCCATTTTTGGCAGCTACCGAACCCTATTTGATGGCTTCACCGACTATAGGCACCTTAAGGCCATGGCCGCCACACTATCTGATAAGGATAAATTTCAGAGTGCGTTGCCTTCATCAGTCAAAGCCGAAGATAAGACAGCGCTCACCTCAGGTTTCGAGCAGCTAGACTGCCAGCCTCCTAAAGGATTGATGCAGATGTTTGAAACGTCTGCTAGGACGGGACAATCGGTCGCTGCTCACGCTGAAATCTGTCGACAACAACAGCGGCAGCCGCACGGACAAAATCACGCATAAACCCAAATACTTTGCGCGCACTTACACCTTATTTAAAAAGGCATTTAGTCAGATTGTTAAAGTAAATTGGCTGAGGTAATATACGCATAGATTTTTGAGCAAAGCACTCAATTCATTTAGGGGTAATACCATGACCACACCAAGCATCGAGGCATCCCAAGAAATTCCAGCAATTGTCTCTGAAGCATCGCCTACATCGGCGCCTACATCGGAACCAACAGACACTAAAGCTGAAACAAAACAAAAAAAGACCAGCAGCTTTTTTAAAGCCCTCCTTCAAGCGCCTATTTGGGTTGTACTCCCACCTTTATTGTACCCAATTGAGCTGATTATCACCGGTGCAAAATCCATTAAGGATGGCTTTACCCAGTATCGAATAAAAGAAGCTTTTCAAAACAATGGCTTTTGGATTTCTACGCTGACTATTCTGGCTGCCGTGGCATTGGCGCCCTTCCTGCTCACGCTATTTTTCTTAAACCTCATTTTTATTGAAGCGCCTAAGGCAACCTTTAACTTCTGCCGACACCCTAAACAATCCCTTGAGACAATTAAACAATTTTTCTTGGGCAAAAGAGCCGAAGAGGCTGCTGCGCTTGAGACAGAAAACCGTGAAGTAACAGACTTAGCAGAAGTCACAGCATCTCTGGATGCCGTCATTACTGCCACCCTAGAAATTGCTGCCAACACTACGACGGAAAAACAAATCACTACCGAAGAACAAAAAGAAATCGCTGTTCGCATGCACGGACTATTAAAAAAGTTTGCAAGCGATTTAATGTCTTTTTGCGAAACCCAACTACAAGATATTTATGAATCATTGCGCACCCAAGCTAAAGATTTACACAATGAAGAATATGCGGCCATTGGCACAGATATGATGGCAAACTTTAAACTACACAATCATATTCTTGAAATGATCGAAAAAAACCTAACAAAAACCCTTGAGAAAATAAAAGAATCACCAAACTTATCATTAGCAACCCAATCAAAGACACCCGCAGGTGATTTCGATCAACTTAAAACAATCCTTGGCGATATTCAAAAATCTCAAGAAAATCCAGATAAAAAGCTAAGTAGCCATGAAGCTTACCAAGAAAAGGAATGGGATAGAGCCAAGCGGGAATATGTTTACAAAAAAACACACCCATTTATTTCATATTTTGGTGATTTTATCTTAAATAAAATTCAGATTGCACTTTCCGAACTAAATGATAGGCAACCCGAAGAAGCAAATAGACTAGCATGCATTTTGTATGCCACCATTTCTTATGGAATTCACAAACACACAGAGACAGAACCATTTCCTAAAGAATTGGAAAAGTTAGCATCTGATACATCAGGAAAAGAATCTCGAAAGCTCGCTGTACTTCTATCTGCATTAACACAGCGTATCGACTTGGAAAAGACACTTAAAGTCGTTTCTGAAGACGTTTGCAATGCACCCGATACCAATGGAATTGAAGAAGTGCCCGCCATTTTTAAACTGGCCCTCCCTAAAACCTTCTACCAGTCTATGGATACAATGCAGGCGCCTATATGCCCTATACTCCATCGTGCTTTTATTGATGCCATTAAAACAAGTGCGCGCGCAGCAGACAAGTGGACCCATAGCTGCGGTGAAAAAACAAATGTTGAAAGAGCCGAAGCAGCCCAAAAACAAGCGTCAACCATTACAAATGGTTAAATCTGATTAAAATTGGCCAGCACTATTTGACCTGTAATCAGATCAAATAGTGCTGACTTTAGTTATTGATCTTCAGGCGCCACACAATAAATACCCGGCGCATTTCGGAAATAACCGCGGTAATCCAAACCCATCCCAAAAATGAACTCAGGCCCTACTTCTAGCCCAACATAATCTGCTTCTATGAGGCCGCCAGGCATACGTGCTGCGCGCTTATCCACCAAAACCATGGTTAAGACTTCTTTTGCGCCAGCTTTTTGGCAATGGGCAACAATGCCCGCCAAGGTTAGGCCGCCATCTAGTACGTCATCCACAATCAAGACCGTGCGGCCTTGCAAAGGTAAACGAGGAGGTACGCGCCAATCCAATGCGCCGCCTACAAGATTTTGCCCATAACGTGTGGCATGCACATAATCTAATTCCAAAGGGAAAGCCAAGCGGGACATCAACATACCGGCAGGTACAAGTCCACCAATCATGACGCACATCAGGATGGGGTTTTTTTCAGACAAATCTTGCGTAATACGTTGCGCCAATAACGTGACTTTTGCTTCAACCACTGCTGCCGGTACTAAGCACCGGGCACGATTAAACACAGCCTGCATTTGGTGGTTGATTTCGGTCATCTTCTTCTGCTCCTACTCGTTATTGTGGTGGTGATGGTCACATGTGTCGTCGTGTGCCAACTCTGGCACGTGAATTGTTGCCGTTGGCATTGCCACGGAAACATCATGCTTGTTAATAATTGCCAGGACATCCATTAAAACGGATTCCGCGGCGCGTCTATAGGCAACGGTATCCGTTGCTTTGGTATATACCTGGATAGTCATTTCTAAATAGGAGTCTCCATAACTAGAAACGTTACACCAATTGGTTTGCTTTTGGTCAATATCCGTATGGCTATGGATCATTGCGCGCACTTCTTGTACTACTGCAGGGATACGCTCCCAATCTTTATACGATAATCGAATACGATCCAACACGCGGCGGTTGATCATACGTGAGGGGTTTTCAAATGCAATGGTAGAAAATACAGCATTCGGCACATAAAGTGGTCTACCTTCTAACGTACGAATTTGCGTCAAGCGCCAACCGATGTCTTCTACATACCCTTCAATGTCACGATCTGGTGAACGAATCCAATCCCCTACTTGGAAGGGACGGTCAAAGTGGATCATCATACTACCAAACAAGTTAGACAGCATATTTTGTGCCGCAAAACCGAGCACGATACCACCAACACCCCCAACCGCTAAAAGTCCGGTTATTTCAACACCCAGGGTGTGTAACCCAACTACAGTACCAATACTGAACAGAAGAATCCGCGCCAAACGCGCAAGACCCTGTGCTGTACTTGGATGTACCGTTTTGCGGCCAGGTATGGGCATACTGACATTACGTTGCAATAAATCAATCAACCGGTATCCGGCCCATACAACGGCCGCCAAAATACCCAAACGAAATACGATATCAACCCAGGCTAAATAATTTAGCCCCCACTGCTCTCGCGCCAAGGACAAGGACAAAATGGCAAACAAGAACCAAACCAAATACTGTGCAGGAATATAAATAGCTTCTAATACTGCATCATCCCAGATGGACGGTGTGGCTTTAAAGTGCACAATAGCACGGTGGTAAATACGCCGCTGCACGAGCGTAATCCAAACAGCAATTAAAAGCATCGCGGCAAAAGGCAGAGCCCAGGCCACGCCGGACATATCACTAAAAATAGTAAGCAAACTTTCAAAGCCCATAATATGTCTCCAAGGAGGGATTTTGGCCTAGTGTAGCATACCCAGAATCCGCACAAACTATTGTGATACGGTCTATTCTTGGATTTCTACATACGTACCAATGGGCACATAAGGGTACAACGCAATAATGTCGTCATTCCGCATCCGAACACAGCCATGCGACTCCGGGATCCCCATGGCATAAGTATCCGGGACGCCATGGAGGTAAATGTACCTAGCCTTGGTATCACAATCACCACCTTTATTTTTGCCCGGCT
>JAZKAM010000145.1:0-430 GCA_040389145.1 Pseudomonadota bacterium | reverse complement strand
CTGTCTGGGTGCATTTCTGCAAAACCATCCGTGTAATATTCACCGGTGGGTTGCCTACCCCGAAGTACTGTATTTTTCGGAAACCCGCCACCAAACTTTGCACAAACGCGGAGCAGTCCACGAGGCGTTTGGTACGATCCTTGCACTTCTCCCAATCCATTTTTTGCGGTGGATATTAAATACTGAAACTGAGGTAATGTGGCATTTTCCGGATAAAAGTATAACCTTTGCTCCGATACGCGTACGATCATGCGCGGGTGATTTTTAATGTTTTCTGTTACCATAGTGGCAGGCTCTGTTACCAAACTTTGGTACAGTTTAACAGTTTTATGGGAGCAGCGGATGCGCAACATCGTTCATATTTTATTAGGGTTAAGCTTAAGCACGGCAGCAGCTGCGGCTTCATTACCCACAACGATTTACCTAGATA
>JAZKAM010000144.1:0-4872 GCA_040389145.1 Pseudomonadota bacterium | reverse complement strand
ACCGGAAAAGCTGGGCCACGGTGGCAGGAAATACACACCGCGTATCGAAACAGGCTGGACGCCCTCGCAAACCGAGGTGCGGTGTGCACGCAGTAGATGTATTAGATTTTGAAGGTCTTCAAGACTATACCACCATACTTAACGCCATGCGTGCACACGTTGCTTCTGAATATCAAAAGCGATTAATAAACAAAACCGCAGCAACACAAACAGAAGCGCAAGTACAAACACAAGCAACAACACAAGTACAAACACAAGAAGACACACAACACACAGCGCCCCACCAGATTTGGTTGTTGGAACATGCGCCGGTATTTACCCAAGGGCAAGCGGGCCGCACAGAACATATTCTTAATCCAGGCAATATTCCTGTGGTCCCATCCGATCGAGGCGGCCAAGTCACCTACCACGGCCCTGGTCAGTTAGTTGCCTATTGTTTGTTTGAACTAGCCCCACTAAAGCTAGACGCGCACAGCTTGGTACATGGTTTAGAGCAAGCCAGCTTAGATTATTTACAAGGTATCGGCATTAAAACCATGGTTCAAGACGGCGCACCCGGGGTTTATACGGAAGAAGGTCATAAAATTTGCTCTGTGGGGCTACGCATCCGACAAGGGATGAGCTACCATGGGCTTAGTGTGAATGTAGCTATGGATTTAGCGCCTTTTACGTATATTCACCCTTGTGGGTACCCCAATTTAAAAATGACCGAAATACGGAATTTTGTCCCCACCATTCAGATGAAAGAAACCAAGGTTGCCCTGCTCGCGCAGATATGCCGCCAATTTGGCCTTTCCGTAAACACCACCAAAACGATTCGAGGCAATCATTGTGACTGATGTGATAAACACCGCCCCCGCCCCTTCTGATAAACAGCGTGCAGAACAAAAAATTCGCCCATCACGCTCTATTCCTATCACACAAATCACACCAGCCGACCGGTTGCCCAAACCCAATTGGATTCGTATTCGTGCAGGCGGACAAAACCCTGAACGCGTACAAGAACTTAAAACATTACTACGTGAACATAAATTAGCGACCGTGTGCGAAGAAGCGTCCTGCCCCAACATGGGCGAATGCTTCAGCAAAGGCACCGCAACGTTTATGATTTTGGGCGACAAATGCACACGTCGCTGCACCTTTTGTGACGTAGCGCACGGTCGACCCGATCCAGTAAACCCAGAAGAAGCAGTGAACCTGGCCAAAGCCATCGCTGCCATGCAATTGCGTTATGTGGTTATTACGTCGGTCGACCGTGACGATTTAAAAGATGGCGGCGCCGCACACTTTGCCCACTGTATTCAAGAAACACGTGCGCTAAGCCCTAAAATCGTGATTGAAACACTGGTCCCCGACTTTCGTGGACGTATGGAAAAGGCTCTGGACGCGCTGTCTGTAGCCCCACCGGATGTATTCAACCACAATATTGAAACTGTACCCAGACTCTACCGCGCTGCGCGTCCAGGCTCTGACTACGCATGGTCATTAAAACTGATTCAAAACTTTAAAGCACGCTTCCCCC
Source organism: Pseudomonadota bacterium (assembly GCA_040389145.1). Taxonomy (GTDB): domain Bacteria; phylum Pseudomonadota; class Gammaproteobacteria; order Berkiellales; family Berkiellaceae; genus JAZKAM01. The sequence continues at coordinate 3,350 of JAZKAM010000144.1, read as the reverse complement.
ACATTCCTACTAAGTCTGGCATCATGTTGGGCTTAGGTGAAACCGATGAAGAAGTCATGCAAGTATTAGAAGATTTACGCCGCCATGACTGCGACCGCGTCACCATTGGCCAATACTTACAGCCCAGCGCGTTCCATGCGCCTGTGTGCCGTTATGTAACACCCGAACAGTTCGCCGCCTTCAAAGAAAAAGCACTGGAACTTGGCTTTAATAACGTAGCCAGTGGTCCTTTAGTGCGCTCCTCTTACCATGCCGACAAACAAGCGGCAGGCGAAACTGTAGTTTAAGTTCGTTAGGGTGTGCGGAATTGCCTGATTCAGGGTACTTAAGTACCCTGAATCTAAATAAGACAAGGGGAAAGCCATGCAAGCACACCTTAAAACTCCTTCTTCTCCCAAAAATTCCAACAAATGGTTAAAATATCATATACTGTCCACACAGTAAGAAACTTAACATGATTCTTACTATGCATTTACACTAAAAAATGCGATAAATAAATGTAAACGGTGTAAGTCATTTGATAAGTGAAGCTCAGTATAGGTAACTAAAGTAAAACGTATAAGTTTGTATTTAAAAAATTGCCAATGCGAGGAAAGCCATGAAAGGTAGCATGCAAGCCCCTACAACAAAAACGGATGAAACCTTAGCAGAAGGTACGCTTGATAATACGTTCCGTCCAGGAAGTGTAGCGTCTACTGATCCTCAAATTTATGACGCAGAAACAGACCCTATTAGGGAGCAAGCAAGAATGGAACTAAGCAAAAAAAGAGACGATGAATATCGTGCAATTCACGATCTAGATCTGCCAGGCATACCAAAATGGGATATGCAACACGACAGTGCCACTCTCACCGAAAACTTAAATACGGCTATAGATGCTGCCTTGTATTATCTTTCAAAACAAGAATATTTTAGTGTTTCCGGTCAAATAACTATCATTGAAAAAATTTGCTCCACAATCATAGAACAAGAATGCAGCGCACATCAAAACATTCCTAACAACACCCAACCAGGCGATGCACAACCTACACCACCTGACGACAGGACGAAACGCATAGCGGAACGCATAAATGAATTAAAAATAGAAACCATAAAACATTATAAGCAAAAAAATGAAACACAAGGTGCGCACACCGATCCTGAATACCTGTTCTTAGAATTAGCTGAGTATTTTTTACTCGCCTTACGATTAAAGTATCTGTACGCGGAAAATTTTTACAAGGCAGGTGCCACGGATTCCGTAAATCTTAATACACCAAAATTATATCTAGGACCAGAACAAACATCACTATCCGCTGATGAGCACCTGAAGCATTTCATCAATTTTTTATGTGCATCTTTAGACAATTTAGTTTTATTTTGCTCAAATATAAAAAAATTGCCAAATATAAGCGAAATGCTGGCAGAAAAAAGCAACCAGAAATTGACAGCGCTACTGAGGATTTATTGCTACAATTTATCTTTTTTGCGCCACTACCTTGAACAATATAAATTCAATTTTAGGGTGTACTCTCCCGAAACGGTAAATCTAAGAGATATCGATCCCATCCTAGAATTTATTATTAGAAAGACCTCTGATCTAGAGGATATTATTGATAATATACCTCTAGAGGCTGGGCTAAGTTATGAAAAGACAGTGCTACCTGATGAATTTTTAGATCGAATTAAAGCATTTTCAAATAGCTTTAATGACTTAGAAACAATGGTTAAACAATGTCATCTGTATAAAATTTTAGACGCAGATCGATTAACTGACAGCCAAGCTGATGTCCCTGCCTCTGCACAGCAAAACGTTGTTAAAAGTACAGTGCCCCCCACGCATGATACGCCACAACATGCTAAAAGCTTCAGTGCTCGCTTCAAGCAGGATATTTATAGCGTAGGGTTCTTTGGCCCTGCCTTAAACGCACTGTTCACCAAAGGCACATTCTCCGTTAAGGGTGTTATAGGCGCTGTACTACTCATATTTATCGTACCCGCCCTACTCATCAGCTATCCTTTTAGAAAGAGAGAGCAAAGCGCTGGCACATGCGGACCAAACGATATAACCACGCCAAACAAAGGTCATGAGGGCGATAACGTATCATCATCACCTTCCCCCAATCCCGTTATCCATAGTGCTGGGAAGGACCAAACAATACTAACTAAAGATGTTGGGTCGCCAACTCTAACCCCAAAAGCGAAACCAATCAGCTAAGGGCATAGAACAAGACCTCCAACGCTGTAGATGATTTGAAGGATGATGACGTTTGATGGGCAATAATGCCCATCAAACGCACGCATATACACGAAACACCCATTTTTCCTTAACAATGCAAGAAAACGACATAAAAATCACGTATAATATCCACGCAGTTAGACGACTCAAATTAATTTTATAAAATGTCCTATGATCGCTAAAGTTAAAGAATTTTTTGTAGTTAAACCAAAAGTAGCGACACAGTGGAGCCATTAAGTGAAGTTACCCGTAGCTACATACGCCAAAATATACTCATACAGATTTGAATCAAAACCGATATAACGCTGAAGGAGAAGGAAATGGATCGCAATCGGAAAAAACCAACAAAAGCTGAGACAGCTGCCTTCAAAGAAGCACAAGATAGGCTAGGTACTGCTACGCATGAATTTAGTAAAGCTCAGGCAGCTATTGAAGCAATGGAGAAAGAGCTTGCTCAGCTGCAAAAAAAACAAGCGAGTCAGCCTGGTGCCGAACAAAAAAAACACGATAACTATAAAAATATAGAAGCAAACATAGAAGCAGAAAAGATAAGGTTACCATCTTTAATAAAAGCTGCAGAAGACAAATTAATAAAAGCTAAAGCTACATTAAAAACGGCCGAACAAGCGAAGAATGAAGCTCAAACCGCCCTGAACAAGCTTTTCCCCCCTAAGGCTCCTCTTCCTGTTGCTGCCGCAGCAAGTATTGCACCGGTAGCTAAAGCAGCTAGTCCCGAACCTGAAGCTGCTCCACAACAAAGACTATCTTTAAAAGAAGTACAAGACGCAGCCAGAAAAGCCAGAGAAGAACGTGCAGCAGGAGCGCAATCAGCTGCACCAAAAACCGAACCTATAGAGGCGGCCTCTACTAATCCTGAACCAAGTGATGCAGTTCGAAGACTTATGCAACAAAGAGCTGCAATAGCAGAGGCCGCTCAGCAAGGTGGAGGAAATATTGTCCCAACTCTTAAACCTGTGAGCCCTCCTGCTCAAGCAGCAGCGCCCACCTCACCAACCCCGGCAAGAGCGGATGCTCCTGCGTCACCAATACCAGCAAAATCTTCCGTAGATCTTAAGGCTGTAGCAGCTGATCGAGCTAAGCGAGCAAAAGAAGGAACTGCTGGGGTGGCAAA
>JAZKAM010000143.1:632-4778 GCA_040389145.1 Pseudomonadota bacterium | reverse complement strand
CAACCTCTTGAACTTAAACACGGACATATAGTATGCAACTTTCAGGCGATCAAAGAAGACAGTCCAAATTACAGAGTCAACAATAATATCATTGCTATCCTAAGCCGAACAGATCTACCTTTAAGCAAACCTATAATTCGGTCAGCCTTCAGAGCACTGCAATGTGAGATATTGCTTGCCTATCGAAATCCCACGCGTATGCTTGTAAGTAACACCTCTGAGTTCTCCAATCTAATAAAGTTGTTCCTTAACCCATCAGAACGAATCAAGAAATGTGATCAAGAAATTTCATTTAAAACTATTTTTGAATTAAGGGATTTTTTTGAAAATCACGTATCTTTAAATAATTATTTCGACTCAAATAATACAGCACCCCATGCTCATCATGCTGCCCACGGGAAACTAGACAGTGCCATCCAAGACATTGTTAAAGTTGCAGCTTGCTTAAACCTTGGTGATTTTGAGACTACTGTCCATGCCTATGTTCAAAAGTACGCTTTATTCAAAGAACACAATGATGCTGAAGCACAATTACATATCGCTCAAAATATGTTTTCCGGCATGATTAAGTGTATCTTTAAATGTTCAGTAATATTTTTTTCTGGACCAGCAGCGACTTATAGGTTCTTAAGAACCACTAATTTTTTATTCTCACATTCACTTCAATATTTTTCGCTAGCAAGTGCATTTAATCCAAACCCGGACCGATGTACGATGTATACGACTCAAGCTGCTCTCAATGCGACGGTTGGGAATGAATTATCTTGGGTTAAAACTTATGCCAAAATTCTTGCTATAGAAGAACAAGAAGCTATTAAGCGTAATATTTTGTTTCAATATCATACCCAAACAAAATACATGGAAAAGCGACCATCAACACCAGAACTCCGTATAGCAGCAGAAGCAGCATCTCTCGAACAAACACCAGATATTGAGCGGCTTAAATTAGCGTAACGGGGTAAATTCAGACAGGCAAATACAGACAACTTGCACTGCGCGCTTCTATTGGCTAATCTGAACAAATAGATTAATAGGAGGGTGCTATGTCTGTTCGTTTAGGCTTGCTCATACTAACCATTTCATTCACTGCATATGCTGATTCGACACCCACCTTAGATCCTGAATTGCCGCCTTCTATTATGATTCAGCCTTGCCCTAAAGCCTTAGGTTGCCCTAACCCCATATCCTCCTCAGACCCTATTATAGTCAAAGCAAATACATTCCAAGACAGAACAACACCTATCCAGTATTTATTGGTAGAATACAGTGCTGCCATCATACGTGGAGAGCCCAAGCGTGCAGAGCGCATTTTGTGTGAAGTCAAAAGCCGAATCAACACTACGAATATTTGTTATGCACCGCTGGTGCAAGGCTTATTAGCCGAAACCACCAGTCGTTGGGCAAACTACTTCCAATGGCTTAATGAGTCATTTGCGCAGACAACCGCTTCAGATAGTAGTAATGCTGCCCTCCCTCTACTGCAATACGCGCAAGACTGCATCGCTAACCAAGACTTCACAACAGCCATTGCACTTATTAACTTAGTGCTCTCTTCTCACACTACAGGGCATATGAAGTTGACCGAAAGTCAATTGAATACAGTAAAGGCCCTTCTTGTTAAAGCGAATACAAACCCTACTGGGATCCCAGTAAGTATGCTAGAAGACAACACAGCTGCTCACGCTAAGTTAATCTCACCCAATCCCAATAGCAACTCGGCACCTAAGCCTGAACCAACGCCAAAAGCAACAGTCGCACCCGTAAAAACGCCTACGCCTACCGCCGCACCGTTACCATCACCAAAACCTGCATCCGCAGCTACAGCGCAAGCCACACCTGCTGTAACACCACCACCCACTCAAAAATGAGATCACCACTAAAGCTATTATTTTTTACGCGCACAGGCTTGGTACTTGGTACCATAGCCTGTGCAGCGGCTAGCGCATTCTTGGCGCTTTGGTGTATTCCACTTGGCGCAGTTTTCTTTTGGCTATTGGCTGGATTTTATATTAACCACCAAATTAACCAATGTTTTATTAAGTTTTTTTCCTTGACCTATATTCCTCAGCTTGCGACATATCAGCCTGAGGACCCTGAGTTTACCTCAGCACTCAAGTCATTAACCATGTTCAACAATACTGAAGGTGTTGAGGCTGTTCGTGATCGCATTGAAAACGCTTTTGCTGAACAACTGGGCAAACATAATGGTTTTAAATTTCTATCTAAATTATCTTATTATCTTGACATTCTCAATAAAAGCATACACTGGAAAAGCATTACGCTACGATTTTATCAAGCCCGTAACCTGGCATTGTCAGGGCAAGAGATTGATCCTGATCTGGTTCCAATCTTTGAACTTGAAAAAGGTTCACCCGATCAAAGAGAAGCCGCTGAGCGTTATTTAGCAAAAATAGAGAAGATCGCCACAAAGTTAGCTGCACATGGAAAAACTGATTTGTTGAAACGGGCGCTTAAGGATAATATATTTTTCCAATCAAACGCATCCCCACAAAAAAAAGAAAAGGATAAGCAGCTTGAGGCCAAAATCGTCATACGAGAAACAGCACTGGTCAACCGTAACCGCATCACGGCCTAGATACTTGATTTTTACGATAAAAAGCCTTAAAGTTAGGAAACTATGTCAAAAAACAAAAAACTCCCGCTTTTAGTACTATTAGGGCCTACGGCTTCCGGAAAAACTGACTTAGCGATGGCTTTGTCTGATGTATTGCCCCTGTCCTTAATTAGCGTCGATTCTGCGCTGATTTACAACGACATGAACATTGGGACTGGAAAGCCAAGCCCCGAGCTATTGGCCAAGTATCCCCATGCATTAATTAATTTGCGCAATCCAGATGAACATTTTAGCGTTGCTGACTTTGTAACAGAAGCGAAATTATCCATCGCAGCTGCCCACCAGGCAGGGAAAATCCCCTGCCTGGTGGGTGGAACTATGATGTATTATAAAGCACTGTTATTTGGCCTATCCGATCTTCCAGCGACAAACCCTGAGCTGCGCGCACAATTGCAACAGACCGCCTTAGAACAAGGCCTGCCTGCCTTACATACAAGACTTCAAAGTGTTGATCCAAAATCTGCTGCACGCATCCATATGAATGACACACAGCGCACACTACGAGCGCTTGAAGTCTTTGAAAGCACTGGAATACCGTTGTCAGACCACTTTAGCGGTACACACGGTATCAGCGAAGAGCATGAGATGATATGCATTGGTTTAACTTGTGACGATCGCACCCTACTCCATCAACGCATTGCTGATCGCTTCGATCACATGCTCGCTCAGGGGCTCATCGAGGAAGTACGTGCGTTGCGCGAGCGATATACACTATCTTCAGATTTGCCCGCGATGCGATCCGTCGGTTACCGACAGGCGTGGGCTTACTTGGACGGCCATATCAACCATGAATCATTGAGAGAAACAGGTATTGCCGCAACCCGACAACTTGCCAAGCGCCAATTCACTTGGCTAAAAACTTGGCCGAATCTACACCATTTACCCATGTATGCACACGATTTATCGCAAAAAGCACAATTATTGTTGAGCGATTGGCCAAAGAAGTAAGCTAGATCACTTGATTTTGTTGCACGACTAGGACATAATGAACCTGCTACTTTGGTTCGGTCTATCTTCCGCACCCTCTTTTAAGAATAATATTAAAACATATATCAAGAAACAGATCTCCATGAGGCGCGATATCGCGTCTCATGGACCTTGTGTGTAAGGCACATGCTGGTTCCCATCGCGAAAACAATAATAGGAGCGATTTGTGCAAAAACCTAATCTCGAAGAAAAATTTTCGATCGATTTCAGTGCATTCTATCTTATCTGGTTTTCTCCTCGTTCAGATGAATTTTTGCCCGTCCATAACCAAGAACGTATAAAATCCCTTAGAACGCGATATCCTGCAGCGCTGCTAAAGCTTACTTTGATTACCTCAGACGAGCGGCTTTCTCCAGAGGCAAAAACAGCATTAACTTCTTTTTCCGAATCTCATGATATAGAGCTTGTCGATATAAAATCGATACAAACATCAACAATGGATAATAGAGCCGAATCAGAACTCTATGGATATCTGAAAGACGAATTAGAAAGTGCTGACGATAAAACTGTTGATGCTCAATACG
>JAZKAM010000143.1:0-622 GCA_040389145.1 Pseudomonadota bacterium | reverse complement strand
CACGCACGTTATCTGGATGTGCTGTATATGGAAACTATATCAGCTTCGATAGATTACCTGAGTTCAATGTTCCAGAGGACCTGATTCGCAATGAAGCGCCCTTCCCTATATACAGTAAAATTGATGACAAAAATTTTCTATGCTCACTGCAGGAAATAATCCCTAGCGGCCCAAAAACACAAGACACTTATGCAGCACATAATGATATTATGCTTTTCGTTTTTTCTCATAGCAAGCCAAAAAGCCAAGCTGCTATCAGAGTAGCCCTATGCCGCCTTCAAGAAATCATATTGAAGCACTATCAAAATCCACAGCTATTCTTTTTCGCTATGGACGAAAAAATAAAGTCAAACCTTATGGTATGCCATGAAGGTGCTGCAAGAAATAGAGCGTCAAGCCGCTTACCAACATTTACCGACATTCCTCAGATTAGAAAGTTTCTGACCTCTCTAAAGGCCATACATTATCTAAATCGTTTAGAGAATTTTGATCTAAAGGCAAAAGAATCGGGAGCAGTCTACACAAACACCCAATTTTTGAATCATATGGAGCTCATTGCCACCAATTCAAATAGCTCTGACATCATGAATCGATTCCGAGCACTGTATAAAGAATGGCGTGC
>JAZKAM010000142.1:16168-17158 GCA_040389145.1 Pseudomonadota bacterium | reverse complement strand
AATACACTTACTCTGTAAGGCTGGAGATAGGGCGGAAATTTGTCGTTTTTGCTCAGCAATTAGTGTCGTACTTCTTTCAAGCAGGTAGTAGTGGGTAATTTCAGGACAATACTCAAGTAAATTTCTGGCCAAAATACCACGGCCCGGACCAAGCTCTAGTACGGATAGGTTTCGCTCTTCTTGAGGTGTTGTGGGTGTTGCACTCTTAAGTGTTTGCATAACACGCTGGAGCAATACTGCTAATGAGCGCGAAAAGTGCGATGAAAATTCCGGCGCTGTCATATAGTCACCGGCGGGGCCCATCGGGCTTTGTGCTTGAAGGTAATATCCCCACGTTGGGTGGTACAGTGCCAAGTCCATGAACCGATCGAAAGGCATGGGGCTTTGGGTTTCTATTTCCGCTTTTATGAGCGCAACTAAATCAATGTTTCCATCTATGTGGGACACGCGGCACTCCGAGTGATGGTTAGGGCAACCGTTTTTGCGCCAGGTATTGCACCGGGTTTACGTAAGGTGAGACGTATATAGGGCAAATCAAATTCAGCGAGCAGTCGCGTGCATAAATGTTCTGCTAAGCTTTCAATCAGTTGAAATTCTGTTTCTGCACAAATGCTTAAAATGCGTGCACTAATAACACCGTAATCTATCGCATCAGCCAATCGGTCATGGGCTGCGGCACGGCGTGCATCTGTTGGCATGGTGATGTCTAGTTCAATGGGTTGTCGAATTTGGCGTTCCCAAGGGTACACGCCAATGAGTATAGAGGTGCTAAGGTTGTGAATACACAGTTCATCAGATAAGCTGTTTGTCATAAATCACCCCATTTCGATCCCGTGAAAAGGGTGCCACAATCAACGGATAAATACTACCCGGAGTTTTTTATGAGGCTGGATTGGATGGTTATGGGTTTGCTATTGGCTGCATACTTATTAGGTGCAGTTACCTTTGCGCCTTTGGTGTGTCGTGCCGCAGGTTTGCCCGATCCACGAC
>JAZKAM010000142.1:10162-16158 GCA_040389145.1 Pseudomonadota bacterium | reverse complement strand
AAAAATCCAGGCGCAACCAATGTGCTGCGCCTAGGTGGAAAATTCTATGCGGCCTTAGTATTGTTGCTGGATGCCCTAAAAGGCGCAGCACCTGTGGCAGTGGCAATTGGCTTAGGCTGCACACCATTAGAGCAAACACTCGTGCTACTGGCGGCCATGTTAGGGCATATTTTCCCAATTTACTTTTCTTTTCAAGGCGGCAAGGGCATTGCTACTTTTTTGGGTGGGCTATGGGTGCTGTCACCGACGCTGGGTGCAGTATTTGTCGGTACCTGGTTGGTAGTATTTGCCGTGGCACGTATTTCAGCTTTATCCGCACTGCTGGCTTTGTTGACAACCATAGCCGTTGCCTATTGGTTATCACATAGCCCATTGTTGTTTGTTTTGGCTGCATTACTTTTGTGGACGCATAGGGAAAACTGGCGACGGCTATGGTCAGGTCAAGAAAAAGCGCTTAAGGGGCCGAAAGGGACGTAATAGGCCAGCGGGGTTTAATACCCATACGTAAATCTGAGGTTGCACCGGCAATGAAGCGTTGATAACCGGCATAGGCAATCATGGCGGCATTATCTGTGCATAGCCAAGGGGCAGGGTAAAAGACTTCAAATCCTTTGGCTTGCGCAGTAGCCTTAAGGGTGTCCCGCAACTTTTGATTTGCCCCAACGCCGCCAGCGACAATTAGCTGGGTGCTACCGGTTTTTTCACGCGCCAACAGCGTTTTGTGTACCAAACAATCCACCACGGCATCTTCGAATGCACAGGCGATGTCTGCTTTTAAGGTGGCAGTTAAAGGTTGTGGTAATCGTGCTACTAATTGCGCCACATGCGTTTTTAGTCCACTAAAGCTCAAGTTCAAGTCTTTGCTGCGGTACATGGGGCGTGGAAAGGTAAAGCTGTTTGAATTGCCTTCCAAGGCCAGCCGGGCCAGGTGTGGCCCGCCTGGGTAAGGCAAACCCAGCAGTCGCGCTGTCTTATCAAAGGCTTCGCCAGCCGCATCGTCCACGCTTTCACCCAAAATGACATAATCACCCAAGGCGCGCGCGTGAATAATTAAGGTGTGCCCGCCGGACACCTGTAATGCCAGAAAGGGAAATTTAAGGTCCGGGTTTTCTAAGAAAGGTGCTAGAAGGTGGCCTTCTAAGTGGTGAATGGGCAATGAAGGAATTTCTAAGGCACAAGCCAACCCTTTACCTAAGGTGGCCCCAACCAATAAAGCGCCAACTAAACCAGGGCCAGCGGTATAGGCAACCGCGTCTATATCTTTAGGGGTGAGCTTAGCTTGGGCTAAAGCCTCTCGTAATAAAGGTAAGCCTTTAGCTATATGTTCTCGGGAAGCATGTTCAGGAACGACACCACCAAACCGTTCATGTGCGGCCTGCTGGCCTAATACTACATGGGACAGTAGGCCGCCCTGGCTAGAATAGACTGCCGCAGCTGTTTCATCACAAGAGCTTTCAATTGCAAGTACACGTATTTCCTTGGTGCTTGGGTCAGGGCGGGGGGCGGTTTCAGTTGAACTAAGAGACATAGACATAAATAAATACTTTCCCAACGACTTTTGCTGTGGCGATTTTGGCTATTGACGGGTCTTTTTGTCGAGTATACACTGCGACGGTCTAAACACGAACTTGAGATAGGGTTTCCCTATCCACGCGTACACACTGCCGTAAGGCACCACCTTTGAAAACCAAAAAGGTGCGATTGACCGTGTACCGTGTGTTTGGCCTACGGGTCCTGAAATATTGGCCCGGAAGTGATGCGCGTGGAGGGTAAAACCTTGTAAGCCGGTCAATTCTTTCGGGGGTTGCGGTGGTTTGCCCCGCGAAGCGCGAACATCAGTCAGTGGATATCTCTGATGGTTATTGGCTTTTGGCCAAAACCCCAGTACAATGTCCACTGCTGTTTATTTGGGTTTGCTGGCAAAGTTTGCTGGTCTAGCCCATAATTACAAGACTCTTGGATTTATAAGCAATTATTTTGAGGTGTTTTTCATTTATGGCGGGAATTCGCGTAAAAGAACATGAGCCCTTCGATGTGGCTCTGAGACGTTTCAAACGGTCAGTAGAAAAGTCAGGTATCTTATCTGAAGTTCGCCGCCGTGAATCGTTTGTCAAAAAAAGCGTTCAGCGCAAACGCGCGTTGGCTGCCGCTGTGCGTCGTCATCGCAAACGCTTGCAACGAGAAGTGCAAGATTTAGAAAGCACACGCCGTAAATCATAAAATAGAGGGCGCGCTCATGGATGCTCCATTACGAAGTCGCGTGCTGGAATCTGTTACTGTGGCCATGAAGGCCAGAGATTCCGCACGCGTTTCTGCATTACGTTTAATTGCTTCAGAAATTAAAAAAGTTGAAGTAAATGAACGCGTCGAAGTGACGGATGCGCGCCTGATTCAAATCCTTTCCCAAATGTTAAAGCAACGCCAAGAATCGATTGCCCAATATGAAAAGGCAAATCGACAAGACTTGGTGGATGTGGAAGCATTTGAGGTCGCGTTAATTAAAGAATTCATGCCACAGCCTGTTTCTATGGATGATGCCCGCGCAATGGTTCAAGCAACCGTTCAGCGATTAGGTGCAACTTCTGTTAAAGATATGGGCGCTGTGATGGCGGCTTTAAAACCTGAGTTACAAGGTAAAATTGATCTGTCTGAAATCAGTAAGATGATCAAAGAATTATTGGCTCCTTGAGCGCAATTATTGCGATTGGCGGCTAATTTGGGACGAGTTCCAGACACGTTTATTGAGAGTGTACGCGAGCGCTTAGATCTTGTTTCCTTTGTTGCTGCCCGCGTGCCGACCCTTAAAAAAAGTGGACAAGGTTATACTGCCTGTTGCCCTTTTCATGATGAACGCACCCCTTCTTTTCATGTGCATCCAAGCAAACAGGTTTTTCATTGTTTTGGCTGCGGCGCACATGGTGATGTTTTTGCTTTTGCGATGCAGTTTCATTCGTGTACTTTTTTGGATGCGTTAACCATGTGCGCGCAAGAATTGGGGATGCCCATGCCGGAAAAGATAGCTACGCCTGAAGCGCATACGGTACTGTTTACCGTCATGGCTAAAGCACAAAAATATTTTCAGGCTTGCCTACGTGACCCCAATTTAGGTAGGCGGACGAGGGCTTACCTGACGGCGCGCGGTATTGGCGAGGAAGCTATTGAGCAGTTCGGCTTAGGCTTCGCCCTAAACTATTGGGATGGGCTGATGCGCGCGCTCAAAGGTGTCCCTTTAGACCAATTGGTTGATGCAGGCTTGGTCGTGCGCACCGATAATAAAACGTATGACCGCTTTCGTGATCGTTTGATTTTTCCGATTCGAGATAGCCAAGGACGTGTCGTTGGCTTTGGTGGACGTACTCTCGGTGACGATAAGCCGAAGTATTTGAACTCACCAGAAACCGTAATTTTCCATAAAAAAACGGAACTTTATGGTTGGCATGAGCGTAAAGGCCAGCTGGGCACCCAAGCAATTTTGGTTGAAGGCTACTGCGACGTTATTACGTTGGTGCAAGCTGGGATTGCCGGCGTCTTTGCAGCATTGGGTACGGCACTATCTGAAGTCCATTTGCAAAGAATATGGCGGTCTTATGACCGCCTTTATCTGTGCTTTGATGGCGATGACGCCGGCCGTAAGGCAAGTTGGAGCGCTTTGTTACGCCTAATCCCGTTGTTACAGGTAGGGAAACAAGTATTTTTTGTGCAATTGCCGGATGGGTTGGATCCAGATGCGCTGGTCAGAGCCAAAGGTAAAGCAGGATTTGAGGCGTTGCTGACGCAGGCCGAAAGCTTATCGACCTATCTGTTGCGTATGGTTGCCACACAAACTGGCTCTGATACGCCTGACCAACGCGCTGCTTTCGTCCATCAAGTAGATAAAATAGTGCAGAACATGAATGATACTGTGCTACGTGACTTAATTCGGCAGACTTGCAAGGAGCGTGTGGGTTTGTTACAAAGGTCGACCAACGTTGCTCAAGATTGGGCAAAGCCATCGTCAATGACTGGCCGAAGAGAAGGCCAGCCGCGATGCCGATCAGCAGCGTGGATCGTTTTTTATGGATTGTATCTAAACCCGGAATGGTTGGAAGATGTCACGCAATCAGATTGGTTAGATAGAAAACTTGATTTAGATGGTTTAGAGGCATTAAAAAAGTTAGTCACTTGGTTGCGCGAACAACCAATGCCAATAAATCGTGATGCGTTAGAATCGCTGGCAGAAACGCTCGGGTATTCCCGTCGTTCGTTTGAAGAGTTTGCGTTGTCTGGTTTGGCATTACGCGGCGAAGTGCGTGCAGCGGTTGCACACATAAATGAGTTAGGAAAGAAACAGAATATTGAGTCTTTATTGCACCGAGCGCGAACGCAAGAAGGCTTGAGTGATGCGGAAAAACGGCAGTTAATGCAGCTTTTAGCAGCGGAGAAGCGCAGCGTAGAGGGGTGAGCTACACTATGTCACCTATCTGGTGCTGACGCGGCTTGCTGTTCTGCGGTAGAATAGTGTGCTCCTGTAACGAAGCGTGCTTCGTATGGGTTTTTGTATAACAAAATTTAGATGAGATGTCTGGTATGAGTTTCCTTGAACACGGTGGTCCGAAAGAAGCAATTATTGCGGCTGGTAGAGAAAAAGGTTACGTCACCTACGCCGAGATCAATGAATTTTTTCATGGGCAACCACTGGAAGAAGAAGAATTAGAAGATGTAGTTGCCTATATTATGGAAGCCGGCGTTTCTGTATTTGAAGAAGAGCCTGTAGACGATGAGCTGGCCGTTATTAACGACGGTGATTTTTCGAGAAATGCTGCGGCCAGCAACAATGGCGGCGTAGAAGCAGAAGTGGCACGCTCTAAAGATGCAGTACGCCGCTACATGCAAGAAATGGGCCGGGCGCCATTATTAAACCGCCAGGGTGAAATTGAAATTGCTCAGCGTATTGAAAAAGGTTTAGCGCAAGCATTAGAGGCTTTAGCTGCTTACCCACCAAACGTACGTTATGTACTCGAACAATATGACCAAGTTGGCCAAACAGAAGTGCGTTTAGAAGATATCCTCAGCGGCTTTATCGAAGATGAAGTGCTGATTACGGATATCCCTGTAGTCCATGACGAGGCCGTTGAGCCCGCTGAGGATGAAGCAGAAGAGGAAGTAGCAGAGGGTGGAGATGGTGAAGGCGGCAGCGTAGAAGCTGACCATGGTCCAGATCCAGAAGTTACCCGTCAACGTTTTGAAGAGTTGCGTACTGCTTATAATCACCTCAATGAAGTATTGGCAGAAAATAACCTAAGCTCTGCACTCGTTCAATCTGAATTGAAAAACTTATCCACTGTGTTCTCACGGTTTAAATTGGTTTCACGTCTGTATGCAACGCTTGTTAACCGTATGCAGAGTATGTCCAATACCATCCGTGAAAAAGAACGCCAAGTAATGACCCTATGTGTTCAGCGCGCAAAAATGCCGCGTAAAACCTTTGTGTCTACTTTCCCTGGTCATGAAAACTTAACTTGGTTAGCAGAACAGCTTTCCAGCGGTAAACCTTATGTAGAAGGCTTATTACAACAAAAAGATGAAATTGTAGATGCCATCAGTGAGTTGCAAGCTGTAGCTCAAGAGTCTGGCTGTTCTATTACCTATATTAAAGAAGTAAACCGCAAGTTATCGATTGGTGAAGCCATCACCCGTCGCGCCAAAAAAGAGATGGTAGAAGCCAACCTACGTTTGGTCATCTCCTTAGCGAAAAAATATACCAACCGTGGTCTTCAATTCTTGGATTTGATTCAAGAAGGGAACATCGGTCTCATGAAAGCGGTGGATAAATTTGAGTACCGTCGTGGGTTTAAGTTCTCAACCTATGCTACTTGGTGGATTCGCCAAGCCATTACCCGCTCTATTGCGGATCAGGCGCGCACCATTCGTATTCCGGTACACATGATTGAAACCATCAACAAGTTGAACCGCATTGCACGTCAAATGCTACAACAGATGGGTCGTGAGCCAACACC
>JAZKAM010000142.1:6789-10152 GCA_040389145.1 Pseudomonadota bacterium | reverse complement strand
GAACGCATGGGCTTGCCTGAAGACCGCATTCGCAAAGTATTGCGCATTGCAAAAGAACCAATTTCCATGGAAACCCCCATTGGTGATGACGAAGATTCACACATTGGCGATTTCTTAAAAGAAACCAACATTCAATCACCAGACGAAGTTGCGACGGCGGCTGGACTTCGGGAAGCCATTCATCGTATCCTCGAGGGATTAACTGCGCGTGAAGCGAAAGTATTGCGCATGCGCTTTGGTATTGATATGAATACCGATCATACACTAGAAGAAGTGGGCAAACAGTTTGATGTCACACGCGAACGTATTCGGCAAATCGAAGCCAAAGCGCTGCGTAAACTCAGACAGCCTAGCCGTTCAGAAGAACTGCGCAGCTTCCTTCTGGGTGATGATGATGACGAGTCTGACGCTGCAAAGGGCCTATAGCTCAATGGTTAGAGCAGGGGCCTCATAAGCCCTTGGTTGGGGGTTCAACTCCCTCTAGGCCCACCACCCTTTTAGTGGCAGTAATATCGCCACTCGCTTTGTTCTATTTGATAGATGCGGTCTAAGCTAGGTAGTGTTCCACTGCGTTGCTTTTGCGCCGCCTCTTGCAATAATCCCATCCGCCGTTGAACAGCCCTACAGGCCTCTTGTGTGGTTTGTTCCTGCACCATACTTGTTGGCGGCGCCTCTGTTGTTTTTGCAGCGCTCTGTTGTGTAACCGCCGCCTTGGGCTCTGGTAACGCTAAAGACAGAGATTCTGTATAATACCCTTGTGGTGTGGTATAAGCAGGAGCACTCAGGACGAGCGTCAAGCCAAGGATGAGAAGATAAGGATAACGGGCATGCTGTATCATGGTTGGGAACTCCTCCACCTTTTTACTATTGTCGCATAAAATTTCCATCTGCCGCTAAGCCGTTAAGATTGCAGGACGAAAGCTGTCTTATTAGGATTTAGGTTTGGATTGGAGCAACACGGATGTGGCATTTAAAGACCCGATTGGGTACCTTTTGGATTATCCCCGCCGATGAACCGGAAGCGGCAGGTGGGTATGTAGTAGGTTTGGATAACGACACGTTGGGGATCTACACGGACCCTAACTTGGCGGTGGGTGATGTTCAGCAATACCGAACAGGTTTGTTGGCATGGGACGAACGCCCTGGCGTTCGTGGCGCGCCGGATTTAACGGCGTGGCAGCCCGGTCTGCCCGAAAAATGGGCCGAAGGTGTGCCAGCCTGACACTTGCAAGGCGCTGGGTATTTCGTTATGATGCTTAGCTTAGTTTCCGGTGGTTTAGTTAGGAATTAGAAGATGAAAGAAAATTTGCATCCAGCAATGAAATCAGTTGAATTTGAATGCTCTTGTGGCCATAGCACCACCATTATGTCTGCTGCAGACCGTCCTCGCTTGGTATTAGATACCTGCCGCATGTGCGATCCTGCCTACACAGGCAAGCGTAAATCCGGTGTTGTTGAAGGCCGTGCAAAACAGTTTAACGACCGTTACGGCGCGCCAACGGATGCAGGCGTTTAATCTGCTCGCACGCCTAGCGTAGCTAGGGTGACTATACACACCAATAGGGGCGCTACGGCGCCCCTTTTTATTACTCGGAGAGTTATTGAATGTCCGAATTAGAAAAGAATGCACTCGCGTACCACCAATTCCCTCAAGCCGGCAAAATTGCCACCCAAATTACCAAGCCCACTGAAACTGAAGGCGATCTCGCATTAGCCTACACCCCAGGCGTGGCAGTACCCGTATTAAAGATTGCTGAAAACCCGGACGATGCCTATTTGTACACCAACAAAGGTAATTTGGTGGCGGTTATCACTGACGGCACCGCCGTGCTTGGCTTGGGTAATGTTGGCCCATTGGCTGGTAAGCCGGTGATGGAAGGTAAGGCTGTTTTGTTTAAACGCTTTGCCAATGTCGACGTATTTGATATCAGCGTGGCATCGCCTAGCGCAGAAGCATTTATTGAAACCGTTACCCAAATTGCCCCTACGTTTGGCGGTATTAACTTGGAAGACATTCGTGGTCCTGAATGCTTTGGTATCGAAGAAGCCTTGATTGAAAAACTAGACATCCCCGTATTTCATGATGACCAGCATGGCACAGCCATTGTTGTTGCCGCAGGCATTTTGAATGCGCTCGAAATTCAAGAAAAGAACCTTCATGATGTGCGCATTGTATGTTTAGGTGCGGGTGCCGCTGGCATCGCTTCCATGAAGCTGTTGATAGCCTTAGGCGTGCCAAAGGCGCACATCTTGATGGTTGACCGTCAAGGGGTGATCTATGACGGTCGTACCGATTTAAGCACCTATAAAGCAGAGTTCGCGCATGACACGACAGCGCGCACACTTGATGATGCGATGAAAGATGCCGATGTGTTTATTGGTGTATCGGGTGCAAACTTGGTCACTGCTGCTCAAATCGCTTCCATGGCGCCAAAGCCAATTGTCTTTGCATTGTCCAACCCTAACCCGGAAATTGACCCAGCTTTGGCGCGGTCTGTACGAGATGACTTAATTTTGGCGACAGGTCGTAGCGATTACCCAAACCAAGTAAACAACGTACTGTGCTTTCCGTATATTTTCCGCGGAGCATTGGACGTGCGCGCACGCTGTATCAATGAGGCCATGAAGGTTGCTGCAGTTATGGGTATTCGTAAACTGGCTAAGCTGCCGATTTTGGATAGCGTGCGACGCGCCTACAAGCGTGAGCTGGCGTCTGGCTTTGGTGTAGACTACATTTTGCCAACACCATTAGATCCGCGCTTACTAGAAATCGTACCCGCTTTAGTGGCACAAGCTGCTATTGATTCGGGCGTTGCACGGTTACCTTATCCGGCGCATTATCCGAAGGTTGAGAACGGCGAATAAATAACGTAAAACATAGGGATTAAGAAAGTTTTAAAGGGAGTTTTGAAATGAGTATACGTAAGAAGATCGGCTTGGTAGGTTCGGGCAATATCGGCGGCACTTTGGCACAGATGGCATTGGCACGTCACTTAGGTGACATAGTGCTTGTCGATGTGGCAGAAGGTATTCCACAAGGAAAGGCCCTGGACTTATCACAGTGGTGTGCCATTGAAGGCATAGACTTTTCGGTTACCGGTAGCAATGACTACGCTGCGCTCAAAGATGCAGATGTGGTTATTGTGACCGCCGGTGTTGCCAGAAAGCCAGGGATGAGTCGCGATGACTTGCTGGAAATTAACGCCAAAGTCATGAAAGCAGTTGGGGCGGGTATCCAAGCCAATTGTCCTCAAGCTTTTGTCATATGTGTGACGAACCCATTAGACGTTATGGTGTCTGTGTTACAACACTTTTCTGGTGTCCCAGATAATCGTATTGCAGGTATGGCAGGGGTGTTGGATT
>JAZKAM010000142.1:0-6779 GCA_040389145.1 Pseudomonadota bacterium | reverse complement strand
CGCGCTTCCGCCGATTTTTAGCGTGGGAGTTTTCCGTTTCCGTTGATCAAGTACAGGCCTATGTTTTGGGTGGACATGGCGACAGCATGGTGCCACTCACAGGTTTAAGCAACGTTGCAGGCATTAGCTTAGACGAATGTGTACGTTCCGGTAAGCTATCTGCAGAACGCTTAGCGCAAATTGTACAGCGTACGCGTGATGGTGGTGCAGAAGTAGTAAACCTACTCAAAACAGGATCTGCGTTCTATGCGCCAGCTGCTGCAGCATTATACATGGCAGAATCTGTGTTGTTGGATAAAAAACGTATTGTACCCTGTGCTGCTAAATTAAAGGCGGGCGACTATGGTGTGCAAAGCCCAATGTTTGTCGGTGTGCCAGCAAAGTTGGGCGCCACAGGCGTAGAAGAAATCATTACAGTAAAATTAACCGATACAGAAAGCCAACAGTTGCAAAAGTCTATTCAAGCAGTAATTGAATTGAATAAAGCAGTTGAGAAGTTTTTGTAACGGCGTTTTTAATATACAAAAAAATACATCCGAGTGTGGCTGCATTTAAGTATGCACCCATGCTCGGATGTTTGTTACTACTGAATCGAAATCATTATTATTACTGTGCAGTAGCACTATTGCTAATTTTACACAGTGCACAATCGTACCTATAATAAAAAAACATACATTTTCAATTAAAACCATTCGACAATAATAAAATTAAGTCTAATTGTTATATAGGGGAAATCATGTTTAAAGATAAAGTATTAAGTGCGCCGGAATTATCTGTTTCGCCAGAATCTAATGAGGGGGTTATTTATAATAAATTATTAGAAAATCATGCTGCGTTTGCTAAGCTCACGGGCATTGGAGCTTTTGTTAATAGTGCATATAGCGGAAAGTATCTTGATTTCGATGGGCGCAGAGCTGTGGCTACAATGATTTCTTCTGAAGGGCTTGGCGACTACGGGCACACTAGATCGTACAAATTTTTTTCGCTTAGTGAGTATCGGTTGATGCATGATGTTGAACGAATGTACTCAGAAGCAGATTCACATACAGCTGATCTGAAGAAACAAAAAGAAGCTTTCAAAAGGGAAGAGTACGATAAGTGGTGTAAAGCAAACCCTAGCTCCGTTGATAAACATGATGTTCCAAACATGTCCAGCCCTGGATTCGAGTACCATTTTATCAATATTCAGGCGACACAAGGTCATGTCAACCATGTAGGAGATATAGATGATTGTATTGTTTTTCTGAAGGCAGCAGCGCATATTGCTCGTGGTGATGAGGTTGGTAGTTCGATACTTTTATTAGATCGTCCGCGATACACGAGGCCTGTTGAGGAAGAATATGGTGGGCCGAAAAATTTAAAAAAAGAAAAAGTTAAAGCTGTTTTAGATAAATTCATCGCAATCACGCGCCGTGAGGTTTTGCATGAGCACTATGAGCGACAATTTTCAAATGTTGTTAATGAGATGCTCAGTAACTCGCCAAACGCTGATGGTCCTGATGTTGCAGCCTTTGACGCCTTTTTCACTGATGAAGAGAAAGGTTTTTACAATAAGCCGATGGAAAAAAATGTTGAGGATGCTTTTAAAAAGGATATAGAAGGCTCGTTGCGGTATCGCTTTTTAAGCTTTTTACGCCTTAACGCACCTGATCTTCAAAGGGAAAAATCCATTTTTGCACGCGCGGTGGTGGCTGTTGTTGGTCTATTTATCGATACTAGTTTTGTGGGCTTGTATGTTCGAATTCGGAATCTTGCTGAAAAACGCACTGATGTTTTTGTGCAAAATGAAATCAAGAAGCAATCCGCTGATTTTTCAGAACAACAGAAGGCTGGAAGTGTGCCAACAGGTGATGCGCAAAAAGTTGAACATCGAGCGGGTCTGCATATGTCTGCAAAGCTTGAACAGCACCATAAACCTGCGAGTCCAACGGTGGGTGGAGATGGACCCTCTCACCCATACAAAGACACACCGCACATCTAATACAGTAACTCTATCAGCTCCGTATCTTCTGCTGGCCGCCCACTGCTGCCAGTATTAGGATTCGGAGCTACTTTTTTAGGCACCGTTTCTGGTGTAAAGAGTTCAAAAATTGCATTCTTTTGTTGTGGATGTGCCAGCAGACCCGTCTTGGGGTCAATGCGTACATTAATTAACCCAGGCGGTTGTGGCAAATTGCTTTCGGGTGTGCCTGCTAGGGCAATGCGCATAAAGTCTATCCACATAGGTAGCGCACTGCTGGCTGAAAACTCTTTTAAACTACGCGGGTCGTCATAGCCCATCCAGGTAACACAAACCAATTCACGGTTAAAGCCTGAAAACCACGCATCTACTTCGTCATTCGACGTTCCTGTTTTTCCGGCTAAATCATTACGCTTGAGTACTTTTGCGCGTTGGCCAGTACCCTGTTGAATAACATCCTTTAACATGTGGTACACGATGTAGGATATCGTGGCAGGCACTGCCCTTGGCGCATGCGGCAGCGGATAGCTTGAAATAAATGGATCATCTTGACCATTTAGCACATATTCAGTGGGATTTTTGTAGATGATTTCACCGCGCGTTGTTTCAATGTGGTGAATGCCGAACGGTGTAATACGGTATCCACCGTTGGCGAAGACCGCATAACCGCGAGCAATTTCCAATGGGGTAGATAGCCCGGCGCCCAACGCAAGCGATAGTGTATGCGGCAGCTTTTTGGTGCCAAAGCCAAATTGCTCGAGGGTTTGTAAGGTCTTATCTAGATTAATAGAATCTAGAATACGCACAGAGATAATATTCCGAGAGCGCACCAATGCTGTACGCATACGTGTAAGGCCAGTAAAGGTGCGGTCATCGTTTCGGGGAATCCACGTAGTTTGTGACTCCGGATCGTACAAAGTAAACGGTGCATCATTGAAAATAGAGGCTGTGGTATAGCCTTGCTCAAGGGCGGCTGTATAAATGAAGGGTTTAAAGTTTGAACCCGATTGCCGCAGCGCTTGTGTCACACGGTTAAAATGACTGACGTTGAAGTCAAAGCCACCCACCATCGATGAAATAGCGCCGGTGTCTGGAACCAATGACACAAGCGCAGCATTGGCTTGTGGCACTTGGGATATAATCCACTGATTGTTTTTTGTGGCTTCAAAGTAAAAGACATCACCAATATTCGCCATTGTATGCGCAGTACAGTTTTTAGCTGTTTTAGCACAAACCCACTGACTTTCGGCTTCATTGATAGATAAGAGGGCACCTTGACGGTCTAGTGCTAAGATTTCTGTTTCCGTACTGGCCACAATAACGCCAGGGGTCAAGCTACCCATCTTAGGAAAAGCATGTAAGCGTTCTTGCCAATGGGCAAGCGTGTTGTGGTCTTCTGTGGGTGCCTCAAAATGCCCCACAGCGCCGCGAAAGCCATGACGCTTGTCATAAGCAAGCAGTTTGCCTTGAAGGGCGGCGTTCGCGGCGTGTTGGTGCTTTTCATTGAGGGTGGAATAGACAATCCAACCTTCTGTATAAACACGTTCACCATATTTTTGTATCAGCTGTTGCCGTACATGTTCGGTAAAGTATGGGGCATGGACTGTAGATTGTGCGGGGTAATAACCTGCATTCAACGGCTCTGCAATAGCGCGTTCATACGTGGCATCATCAATAAAGTGATAGTGGTGCATGCGGCTAAGCACATGATTACGGCGCGTTAAAGCGCCTTTAGGGTTATTCACAGGGTTGATGGCGGAGGGTGCCTGAGGCAGTCCTGCTAAAAGCGCCATTTGAGCAATACTCAATTCATCAATGGTGCAGCCGAAGTATACCTCTGCAGCGGCAGCGATACCGTACGCACTTTTCCCGAAATAGATTTTGTTTAAATACAGCTCCAAAATTTTGTCTTTGGACAAGTGGCGCTCAATTTTAAAGGCCAATAGTACTTCGGTTAACTTACGCGAAAAGGTTTTTTGCCGCGTTAAAAAGAAATTGCGCGCCACTTGCATGGTAATGGTGCTGGCGCCTTGCCCTTTATTGCGGTGACGAACTAAGTGCGCTGTAGATCGGACAAGGCCGCGCATATCAACGCCGGGGTGTTGATAAAAGCGTCGGTCTTCGGTGGCTAAAATGGCTTCGATCAATGGTTTGGGTACCTGATCGATCGTAATAGGAATACGGCGCGTATCACCAATCTCAGCAATCAAAGCACCTTCTTGGCTCAATAAACGGGTAGGGGCCTGTAGACGCACATCTAATAAGGAGTCTACGGAGGGTAGCTGAGTAGTACAGTACCCAACTAAGAGAACAACACCGATGAAGGATAACAAGAAAGCGATTTTGAGCCAGCGCATGATGCAATACCGACCATAGTGGACCTGTCGCATTATGCCGTGTTGTGTGGCGGCAGGTCAAAAAAATGACTTGATGCGAAGCAGCATCTTTGGGGCGGTAAGCTTGTCATGTCTAAACCTCAAAGCACGCTTGTTAGAGACAGCATGAACTTTCAGTGCGACTCAGGCTAACATAGCATGACGTCACTATCTTCGCAGACAGCATAATTGACAAAAAAATCTTGAGGTATACCATGTCTTCAAATATCGGATATGTAGGCTAAATAATGGATTCAGATAAAGCAACTAAAATCATGTGTACCGTTGGAAGAGGTGTGAAATACCTGTGTCACCAAGCTATCATATTTGCGGGGACAACGGTGTTTGGATTGATTGCCGCATTCTTTTTGATGCGTTTCTTAGCTGGCTTCGTATACTAATCCAATCTCTATTTAGAGCTGGGCGTTTCCCGCTATTTTTTAGCGAAAAACGCCAGCAGATTTACGTAGGAGAAATTTTTTGCCCACCTGAACATCTTCATCTATAGCCGCTGTCGAGGCGTGCTCAGGATCTGCACTCGTTAACCTCAAGCACACATCTCCTTCACAAGTGGCGCGTTTTGGCTGTGAAAATCGTATGGGCGTTGGTCGAACAGGGGTATTACAGAAGGCTGGGGCGGTAATATCCACAGCTTTGATTTGTGGGTTATGGTGATATCGTTTTTGACTTAATTGGGACCGCTTAACAATCTCGGCGTGCAAATTTCTCATGATATCGACAACAGCGCCCTGATATTTAGAACAGCTAAATAAAGGATGAATATTTCCTGGAAGCATGCATCGAAAAGTATCTTGGATGCTACGCAAGGTTTGTAAACGGTAGCCTGGGCTCACTAGCACCTTTTTGGTCAGGTGCGCTTTGAACGCAACAATGGCAAGCTCATTGAGTTGCCCAATTAACAGGATGATTTCTTTTTCCTTTTCTTTTTCTTTTTCTGCGTTTGAGGTGGATTGACTGTCTGTGTTGAGATAACCCCATACCCATCGATTCAGCTGGGTGAGCCAGGTATCATTGTTTTCATGAAGAGGGTTCGTCGCATCTGATGTCGAAGCGCCGGTATCAATAGTGGTGGTTAGAAAATCAAAAGCATACTTTAAACTTTCAGCAGGTTGTCCCTCTACATAGGGCGCCAGGTATTCCGAAAACACCAATTTTAGAATGGATAACAGTTTTTCTTCAGACTCCTCCTTATCTTCCCAAACCAGAGTATTTCTCAGGAAGGCGGCATTCGGATGTTCAATCGGGGTTGGATGAGTGGGCGCCAGTATTTTGCAAATGGACGTGTTCAGGGTTAAAAAATATTGATTTTTGAACTTCCGGTAAGGCGTTTTAAACTTAAACATTTCGCTTCCCTACGGTTAAACGTGTGAGTTAGCGGGTGCCGGACGCTTATCAGATTTGGCGCTTGCTACATCCATAGTATCAGCTTCAGCGGGCTGGGCAAGCGGTCCGCTGAATCGTACCACTTTTCTTGGCTTCTCTGCTGTTACCTCTTGCACTGCGCCCAATGGAACGCTACTTAGTTCAAGTTGTGCCAGTAAATAGTATGTTGGATCCATCTTAGCTGGCATGGTATGTGCTAATTTCAATTGGGTGTTCGCTTGAAGCGATAGTTTGGCCGAGTAGGTTGGGGGTGAGGGGGCGGGCGCGGAGAATGCACTTAGGCCTTGATCCGTAAGTTTTGTGAATTTAGCAGGTGTACTATCGCTCTCGGGATCCAAGTCTAAAGCCGATAAAAATGTGGCTAAGAAAACAGCATGGTTATCCACTTTGGGTAAAACTTTTTCTATTTCCGCGTAGGTTCCGCCATTTAAAATAATGCCTTCGCACGTGCTATAGCGGCTGAATGCAACAGCATTGAAGTCAGATGGTATTCCGCTTGCTTCAGGGTTTTTTCCAACTCTTTTAATTTCTATTTCGAATCCATGCGATTTTTGTGCATTACAGTAACCTTCTTGAAAGGCTTTAACTGAAGCCGTGTCATATGGCTGGCAAGAATATATGACTAAATTGGTACCTGGCTTCATCAAAATAGCCGCCAGTGCTGCACCATCTTGGTATGCTCGTTTTGCTTTATCTGCCTGTCTCTCTTTAGTCAAATCTGTACTTTCTGGAGCAAACTCAACAAGGACAAAGGGGGATGTTATCGCGGCTGCAACGGGCCGTGTTGACCAATACATACAATTGTACAGTTCCTTTTTAAGCGATTCGGATGGATAACCATAGGGGATGGTAATAGGTGGCAACGTATCGCTTGGTGATGTAGGCGTCAAAATTGCAGGCTGTCTGGAAAAAAGTGCTTTGACGCTACGGGTCAACTTACTCAGCCTAGCGGGTTGAGGCGAAGTAGCGGCGCCGGCGACTTGCACAGGAGAGGGCGGTGTATAAGGTGGTATCTTCAACTCACTGGAAGTTGTAAGAAA
>JAZKAM010000141.1:6534-7360 GCA_040389145.1 Pseudomonadota bacterium | reverse complement strand
ATAGCAGCAATATTCGCAGCCGCAGACGCACGCATAGCAGCAATATTCGCAGCCGCAGACGCACGCATAGCAGCTGAAAATACACACAGAACGGCTCAATACGCAGAAGCAGATGCACGCAGAACAGCAGAACAGGCAGCCGCAGATGCACGCAGAACAGCGGAGAACGAAGCAACAATCGCACGCACAACCGCAGAACACGCAGCCGCAGAGGCACGCATAGCAGCAGTATTCGCAGCCTCAAACGAACGAACAGCAGCATCCCATGCGGCTACAGACGCAGCAATCGCTGCATTAAAAGCATCAGTTAAAGCTAGCTCTCCTGCAGAGGGACATAATCCAGGAGTACAAAAAAAGCCCACCGAAGCAAGACAACAAAACATTTTTGCTCGAGCGTGGGCTGCAATTGTGTCTGCATTTAAATGGGTGTGCAACGCGATTGCAGGCTTGTTCAAAAAAGGTGAAATCAATAAATATTCAGATTCTTCGGAACCCGTCACCCCTAGTTATACAGAGCAACCCGATGGTAAGAATGTTTGCCCATTTGTAGTAGCAGTGCCTCCACCGGCCCCTACACAACAAGTACAACTCAAAATGAATAAGCCATCGTAATCGCACTCAAAATGGTGGCATGAACAATGCCATTGCGTCAGTTAACTGAAAGCGATCGAACAACCCCACCTTGCTCAGCCGTTACACCACGAGGGACTTGCGGAACAGTTAGCCCTGACTCACTGTCGTCCGATCCAATTCTAAACCGTACCGGAACTTTAGGTGCATCCGCGTCATCCAAAAAAAGCTCACCACCCGATGCTATACGCAATAC
>JAZKAM010000141.1:3269-6524 GCA_040389145.1 Pseudomonadota bacterium | reverse complement strand
TACCAAGCTTAGGTGCTTCTGTAGGCAGGTCTATTCGAAACCATTGATTGACCAACGCCAAAATAAAGCGTCCCCCCTTCCATGCGGCAAACATACAGGCAGAGACAGCGATAACGCGCATGACTATCCGTAAGTGAGTGGATCTCAAACCTACAAACACGTCATTCCTACCATACAACAACCACCCTATCGCCACCCAAAGCTCTGCCTCATCTGCGCCAGCACGCTAAGTTTAGGACCACTATCCGAACATGCCCCTATTCTTACTTCTTTACCTGCATTTGCGATATAAGGCCTAATTTCGCTCTGTACATCCACCGCACATGCCGCTGGCTCACTTTTTTTCGCCAACACCCTTTCTTGGTGCAATTCTTTGCGCAACTCATCGTACAAAGCCTGTATACCTGATGATGGTATAGAAAACAAGGGGAGCGGAATGCTTTGCTGCACATAATCTCTCAACAAAATTTTTGCAGGAAATGGGTGCTTTTCAGCGCCAGGCATTGGGCTCACAATAAACGGCGCTAAAGTTTCCACACCATATACCAAGCTCGCCCACAAAACGCCTGGCGCTTGCATTTCATCCGGCTTTTCTACGTGATAGCACCGATCGGGTTGCAAGCACAAATTATGACAACTCAATTTCCCAAAATGCTCCTGCGGCACTTGTGCATTTTCTAACTTTTCAATATCCGGGTAAATTGCCTTGGCAACAGAAAAAATGGTTTCTTTAGTGCACCCAGAATGACCCACAGATTTATTCGATGCACTATGTCTTTTATACAGCATACTCTCGAATACATGAGAAGACATGCTTTCATCAAACCGAGATAAATCGCTCCATCCTATGGTGCTAACCGAAATAGGGTAATCCCTATAACAATGCGTGCGGTATAAAAAACAACTATATTGCGACTCTGTCTCGAAGGTTACTCGGCTATTGCGGTGATAGCATAGAACAACAAACGTCGTTTCACTATGATCGAACTTTTCGCTGGTGGCTTTATTGATTTGAAGAATATAGCTGTGCAAATCATCCAAGCCTGTGTGCCCGCTAATTTTATGCTGCTCATCCAGATAAATCACCAGTGGCACCACAAACACTATACCCATTTCAGAGTATTTCATTAAGCGTCTTTCTAAAATCTGAACAACAATTTCTGGAGTGATGTCTCCAATCTTATTTTCTTCGGTTGATGCATTGTACTGAGGGCAAATGGGCGGCTTCGGAATATCTAAATCATCTAAATATAGCTGCATGCATTGCCTGCCGTACTTTTGGACTGCAACCCGCCAACACTTATTTCACCACCTCTTATTTTTTCTTTACACCGAGCGAATAATCCAAAACCAGTAGTAGAACCCGCAACAGAGAGCCCACGGAAAGATCCAGACACTGCCGTTAGCGTCATCGCCCCTATCTTTTTAGGGTTTTCAATAGCACCATTGCCGTCAACAAGGATGCCTTTGCTTCTTAATAGTTGTGCTAGTTCTTTCTGCTCTACAGGTGTTAAAACTATTTCCCTTCTAGGTTCTACGGGCCCATCAGTGGATTCAGGCGGTTGATACAATAGTCCACCTGGGCACTCTTTTAAGACACCCGTTGTACCCGGCACACTTAAGGGCAAGTTGCGAAAACTACGCGCTGCTAAGTAAGCAAAGGCTTCTGCCTCTGTTGCATCGCCATTCATACGCAATGTTTCCATTAGCACAACTTCCGATTTTAGCTCTTTTTTTAGCCAGGCCATGATGGTTTTATTATGGCGTCCACCACCGCAAACGATCCACTTTTTTGGAGCTTCCGGCAGATGCTCCAATACACTGACAACAGATTTAACAGTAAACGCAGTCAAGGTGGCGGCACCATCTTCCAAGGATAAATTTTTGTCATAACACAGTCGTAACGCTCGACTAAACGCATCACGATCGAGTGATTTTGGCGGTGCTCGCTTAAAAAATTCGTCCCGCATCAGTTCCGCCAGAATTACCTCATCTACTTGCCCCGCTGCCGCCGCATGTCCGTCTTTGTCGTATCGTTGCCCAGTCTTTTTTCGCATCCAATCGTCGATAAGCGCACTGGCCGGCCCCGTATCGCAAGCAATTAAGTCTTCATCTCGGTCACTGCCAATGTACGTAATATTTGCGACGCCACCCAAATTTAAGAATACGGTTGGTTTTTTAAGTCCCTTTGCCAGCGCTTTATGGTACAAAGGAACTAAGGGGGCACCCTGCCCCCAAAACAGCATATCTTTCGTTCGAAAGTCGGCAATTACTGGGATACCGGTGAGCTTTGCCAATAATCCTGCATCCCCAATTTGACAGGTTTTATGTTCTTCTGGACGGTGCCAAATGGTTTGACCATGAAAGCCAATAAAGTCGATATCCTGTGCGCTTAAGTGATGCTGTTCTATTAATTCGTTTATGGCTTTTGCATGATTGATGGTTACTATCTGTTCAGCAAGCTTAGCTTCTTTTGAATTTCTGTCTTTATGCTTTGCCGATAGGATGATTTTTGTTTCTTCTTTACTATAGGGAAAGTCCATGAAGCTTTTCCGAAGCACTATACCTTCGCCATTTGTTTCTATGTATGCAATGCCGACACCATCAGCAGATGTACCGCTCATACAGCCTATTGATTTATATATTTTTACCGATTCATTGACAAAATGGTCTTGAGTCGTTGCGTCATGAGCAAATACGTGCGAGGCGGATGATGCAAGTATGAAAAAAAGATTGACCCATAGTCGCATGATGCATCTTCCTTTGCCTAAATTTTGTTCAAATCGCCTCAACCGTTAACATCTGCTCACCTGTCACGGCAACAACACGTGCCGTACGCCCAGGCGAGATCCCAATCACGTGTTTAAGTTTACCATCAATATAATGCGCAGCCGTATGATCGTCCAAAGCAATACCCGCCTTTAACGAACCGTCACCAATTTTTTTACGATATACATCCGGCCGATCGGTTTCTGAATCAAAATGTGGGCAACAGCTGCCAGGTAACAAGCCTAAACAATCTAAACCAATCAATGGCCACTCAGAATCACTTAAGCCTTGCTCAAACCAGCAAATGGCACCAGCACTCACACCTGCCAGAACAGTCCCACGCTCATACGCTTCTTTTAGGACAATATCTAAACCCCATGCCTTCCACAAAGCAAGCATGCTTTTGGTATTGCCACCGCCTACGTAAATCATGTCTTGTGCCAATAGCACACTGGCCCAATCATAAGGTACACGTCCAAAAAGTGA
>JAZKAM010000141.1:1334-3259 GCA_040389145.1 Pseudomonadota bacterium | reverse complement strand
ACCGCGCCCAACTTGGTAAAAGCATCGTAGAAGCGAACAATATAGTCCGCCGCCTCGTTACTGGCTTGCGGCAAAAAACATACTTTAGGGCGCGGCTTGCCTACCTGTTGACATAAATACCGCTCAAACGCTAAGGAACTTTGCTCTGCGCCAAATCCGCCACCACCAATCGCAATAATTTGTTTGCTCAATTGTTTCATCCTTTTTTAATCACGCTTTAGCTTTCCTTACTCTGACTTTTGTGGTGCAGCTGTACTGCCCGCCAAGATTCCGCCGTCAATATTCAATTCTGCACCCGTCACGTAACCGGACTCTTCTGATGCCAAATAAACCACAGCATAAGCTACATCGATCGGCTGACCCATGCGCTTTAGAGGGATGTCTGCAGCGATATGATTCAATACCGCCTCTTGTTGTTCCGGCGTTTCACCCAACATCGGTGCCCATAAAGGCGTTAAAATAGCACCAGGCATCACCGCATTGCAGCGTATGTTGTACCCGTTTTGTGCGCAGTATAGCGCCACACTTTTGGTATGGTTACGGACTGCCGCCTTAGAGGATGCATAAGCGCATGCACCTGGAACACCCACCATTCCCGATCGTGACGAAATATTCACGATGCTACCACCTTGTTTTTTCATCAATCCAATGGCCGTTTTACACCCCAAAAAGACGCCATCTAAATTAATGGTGTGCACATGGCGCCAACCAGAAAGCGACGCGTATTCAGGATCGTGTTTTTCATTGTCTGACAAACCAATCACGCCCGCGTTATTCACCAGAATATCGAGCCGATGGTGGTTTTGTTGAATTTTTTGTGCAATGGCTTGCCATTGCACTTCATCTTCTACGGCCAGATGTACATAACGCGCAGATGGACCCAAGCTTTTAGCCAACTCTTGACCCAGCTTGTCCTGTACGTCTGTAACCCAGACGGTGGCGCCTTCTTGGACCATTAAGCGAGCAATTTCTGCGCCAATCCCTTGTGCCGCGCCAGTAACCAGTGCGATTTTACCCTGTAGCCTACCCATAACTATCTCCAAAATTGTCTTTTTTAGTTAATTGCAAGAAACGATGGCTTTAAGCGCATCGGCTTCTGTCCAAATCGGAATATTTAATGAGACTGCTTTATCATATTTGCTTCCCGGTTTTTCACCGACAATCACGGCGGTGGTATGTTTAGATACGGATTCAGATACTTTAGCGCCTAAGGCTTCAAGCTGCTGCTTGAGTACATCACGTGGCATGCTTAAAGTACCAGTAATGACATATTGCGTGCCGGACAAGTGCCCACCAGCTTTCTTTTCCTGTTTTGGGTACTGTACCCCAGCGGCCATCAATGCTTCTATCATCGAACGGTTATGTTTATCGTGAAAGAACGCCACAATGGATTCTGCCAGGATGGGCCCTACGTCATCAATGGTTTGCAGTTCTTCTTCGGTTGCTTTGGTTAGCGGTGTCATGTGCCCATAGTGGTCTGCCAAACGCTGCGCGGTGGTTTCACCAACGCCAAATATACCCAAGGCAAATAGGAATCGACCAAAGGTCGTATTTTTGCTGTACCCAATAGCTTCCAGCAATTTATGCACGCTTTTTTCACCGGTGCGCGGGAAAGCCAACAGTTTTTCTTCCGTTAGTTGGTAGATATCCGCAACGGTATTGAGTACTTTGGCGTCCACCAATTTATCCACCCATTGTGACCCTAAGCCTTCAATGTTCATAGCGCGTCGGGATGCAAAGTGTTTGATGCGTTCTGCGCATTGGGCACGGCAACTTAAACCGCCCACACACCGCGCAATGGCTTGATCGTCCAAACGCACCACCTCTGCACCACAATCCGGGCAGAGTGTCGGGAATTCAATATGCTTGGCTCCTGCCGGTCGCTTTTCTAAAATGGCCATCACGATTTCAGGAATCACATCCCC
>JAZKAM010000141.1:0-1324 GCA_040389145.1 Pseudomonadota bacterium | reverse complement strand
CGGATCACCACCGTATCACCCAAACGAATATCTTTACGTGCAATTTCATCAGCGTTATGCAAGGTCGCATTGCGCACCACAGCGCCCCCAACCGTAACCGGGTTGAGGCGGGCAACCGGCGTAATGGCGCCAGTTCGCCCAACTTGAAAATCTACCGACAGTAATTCGGTTGTCGCTTCTTGTGCAGGAAACTTATAGGCAATGGCCCAGCGCGGCGCCTTCGCCACATAGCCTAACTCTTCTTGGCAGGATAAATCGTTTACTTTAAACACCACGCCATCGATATCGTAAGGCAAGGTAGCGCGTGCTCGCCCCACTTCCTCATAATAGGCATGTAATTGCGCTTCACCCTGCAATACACGAGCCCAAGGTGATACAGGAAATCCCCACTGCTTTAATGCTTGCAAAATGTCCCAGTGGTTTTTTTGCGACAATCCAATGGCACCATAGACATACCAGGATAAATCCCGTGCTGCAGTGATGGATGAATCTAATTGACGTAAGCTGCCTGCCGCGGCATTTCTTGGGTTGGCAAATAATTTATCACCACGTTTTGCAGCATCTTCATTGAGTTGCACAAAAGCAGCATGGTTTAAAAACACTTCACCACGCACCTCAAATTCTTCAGGGTATCCACTTCCACTTAATTTCTGAGGCACAGTACGTATCGTACGCACATTGGCCGTTACATCTTCACCTACCAAACCATCGCCCCGCGTGGCTGCCTGTGCCAGCTGACCGTTTACATAACGCAAGCTAATAGCCAAACCATCTAATTTAGTTTCGCCGACCATGTCCAATGTTTGCTTTGGGAAATACTCATGCACACGCACCCAAAAGCGCGTCAATGCTTCCGGTGCAAAAGCGTTGTCTAACGACAACATAGGCGTTTTGTGTCGCACTTCAGGAAAGCGACCGGTAGTCCTTGCGCCGACTTTTTGTGTGGGAGATTCAGGGGATTGATACTCCGGATGGGCTGCCTCAAGCTTTTGTAGCTCTTGGACTAAAACATCATATTCGCTGTCCGAAATAATGGGCGCATCTTGAACAAAGTAGCGCTGATTGTGCGCCTCTATTTCTTGGCGCAAGGCCTGGATGCGCGCACGGACAAAAGGTTGATTATTTGGCATACGCGCCGCCTATTCAACACGCTGGTTTTGTGCCGCTGCGCTAAACCAACGTACACCTTGCAGTTTAAGCATTTCACGCGATGCCAACCGGCGCATTAAATCGGCCAACTGCCCTGGCAATACCAACGCAATACGTTGCGCGGAAACAATGATGTCGTCATATTCTCTGGGTGTGGCACTGGGATCAAATATAA
>JAZKAM010000140.1:0-7765 GCA_040389145.1 Pseudomonadota bacterium | reverse complement strand
GCTGGCATTCTCAAGAATATCGCAGCAATGCTGGCCAAAAAGACGACCATAAAGCCAGCCATCATCATGCCACCCATAAAGCTAAAATCTTTACGGCTGGTTAAGGTATAACCAGAAAGTGCCAAGAAGATAAGCCCTGTCCCGCCCATCGCCGTCATGACGATTTGTGAACCATTATGTAAATGAGTCATATACATGCTCAAAATGGGGCCTAGGGTATAACCTAAAGTACCCGTCAATGCGAACACGCAAACAATACCCATGCCGGTGTCTTTATAGCGATTGGTTAAATACAGTAAGCCGAAGTATAAAATCATGGTGAACAGACCCATTGGGGCTGCATGGGTGACCATAGCAAACCACGCAGTAGCGGCACTGAATAACAAGGTTAGAGACAACAAGATATAGGTGTTGCGAATTACCTGGTTGGTTGCCAGCACCGAGTCCACTCGGTTTACCGATTGTACGTAAGATTTATGAGCCATAGCTTCCTCCTAATATTCGGGCACATTATACCAGAACAGCCATATCTCTACTACACATTAAAAGTAATGTAATTGACTGATTTTTTTACTTTGCGAAAGAATGGTCTTCTAATAACAAGATCGGATTCTCTTCAGATAAATGGGTGCGCCAACGACCACAGCAGTAATACAGCAGGTAGATCCCAAACAGTACCGTGGTATAGAACAGGTTAATCAACCAAATCAAATGCGGAGAGCCTTGTTGTTCGATGACGAAGTATTGAATCGGCACGATGGTGCACAGCCAAATACACGGAATGTTCATAAACATTGCAGCAATGGTATCACCTGCTGCCGTAAACACAGACCATAATGCCCACACTAAGCCATCAATCAAGAAGTAACACCAAATCAAGATTAAAGCATAACGCAGATACTCTTTCAGATGCGGTGATGCAGGTACTTCACCAAAGTCAACCAATAATGACAAAGTTTGCTCTGGAAATATCACTAAGGGGATTGCAGCCAAACATACAATGCATAGATGAAGTCGCATGGTGGCCAATAAACATTTACTGATCAGCTTATACGCTTGAGCCCCAATCAAGTTGGAAATAATGGCCATACCGCCCTTTTGAATACCTTCAGTAAAAAAGGACAGCAGGATATAAACCGTATGACCAATGGTCATGACAGTTACATAATCATCGCCCATATGGGCCAACAGATGTAGCTGAACAGATAAGGCCAATAGCTCTAAGGTATGACTAACACTGGTTGGCACCCCAACACGCAAGCACTCTTTAATCACTTCTGGGCGCCAGACGACATTACCCGTGCCATATTTTTCACGCATTTCCGCAGACAGAAAGCACCAAAACAGGATAGCCACGTTCAATGATTGCGCAATGACGGTAGCAATGGCAGCACCATGAACACCCATTTCAGGGATCATCAATGCGGGCACACCAAAAATCAGCATAAAATCTAAGACAATATTCAGTACGTTACTTAAAACAGCTGCATACATGACCATGCGGGTTTTACCTTGTGCGATAAAAAACCCTGCCAATGCAGGAATGGTCATAAACAGTGGCGCAGTAAACATGAGTAAACGGAAGAAAGGGATCCCATCCTCATGGTAAAGCTCAGGAATCAGATAGGGGGCAGCAAATTGGCCCATAGGAATGAATAGCAGTGTAGAAGCGGCACAAAACCAAATCATTTGCCAAATAGGCTCTGCCAACAAATGGTAGCGTTTTGCACCATTATGACGCCCGACAAATACCTCACTCACGGATGTGATGCCGATGATCGCGTATTGGAACAACCACGCAACAATCCCTGCTGCAGCCACAGTATTCATTGCGGTCAGGCTATAGTGCGCCAAGACAATACGATCAATGAAATACATCAAGCCACCCGAAATAGAGGCAAGCATCAACGGAAGCGACACAAAGGCCGCTTCACGAATGCTTGCTACTGGGTACGGAGATAGTGGCTTGAGTACTGAGGCTGTCATAACATGATCACTCCTTCATAGATAGCGTTTTAAGGCCGCCCATATAGGGTTGCAGTACGGTAGGAATCGCAATGTTGTGCGCTTCATCTTGGTAGTTTTCTAATACAGCAATCAGGCAGCGACCAACCGCTACGCCTGACCCATTTAGTGTGTGAACAAAATCCAACTTGTTTGCTGCATCCCGAAAGCGGGTCATCATACGGCGAGCTTGATAAGCTTCCGTGTTGCTGCAAGAAGAAATTTCACGGTAGGTATTTTGTGAAGGCAGCCATACTTCTAAATCGTATGTCTTCGCTGCGCCGAATCCGATATCACCTGTACACAGAGACAGAACACGATATGGCAATTCCAGTTTTTGAAGAATGCTTTCTGCATGACTAACCATCTGTTCTAAACTTTCATAAGAACGGTCTGGCGTATCGATATGGACCAACTCGACCTTTTCAAATTGATGTTGACGAATCATCCCGCGGGTATCTTTACCATAAGACCCTGCTTCTTTACGGAAGCAAGGCGAATGCGCCACAAAGCGTAAAGGCAAATCAGCGCCATTCAAAATAGCATCACGCACTAAATTGGTTAGTGATACTTCGGCGGTTGGAATCAAATACAAGCCACGTTCATCATTCGTTTTGAACAAATCATCTGCCATATGGGGCAATTGACCCGTACCGCGCAGGGTTGTTTCATTGACCAGATATGGTACATACATTTCTTGATAGCCATGCTGAATATGGGTATCCAACATAAACTGAATTAATGCACGGTGTAGTCGCGCCACTTGTCGTCTCAGAACTACAAAGCGGGAGCCAGACAGTTTAGCCGCTGTTTCAAAATCAATCAGCCCTGCCAACTCACCTAAAGCCGTGTGGTCCATCGGCGTAAAGGAAAAAGTTTTTGGCGTGCCAACGCGCCGCACTTCAACGTTGTCATGCTCCGATTTCCCTACAGGAACAGATGCATGTGTTAAGTTGGGGATCATCAAGCAAAAAGCTTCTTGCTTGGCCAGCAATTCCGCTAAGGCATGTTCATTAACAGCCAGTACATCACCCAACTGCCCTACTTCCGCCATTAATGCGTCCGTTGGTTGTTTTTGTGCTTTGGCACGACCAATTTGACCAGATAAGTCATTACGCTTTTGACGTAAAGCTTCTGTGTCTATTTGTAATTGCTTGCGCGCGGACTCTAACGCGCTAAATGCTTCTGTATCTAAACGGTAACCACGCAGCGCCAATTGGGCTGCTGTTTCCATCAGGTTTTTCCGTAGGGTGGCTAAATCTAACATGGTATTCTGGTCCTATTGCTTTTAATGCCAAAGCTTTCATTAACTGAACCATCATATCATTTTTGCATAAAAATGTCAAAATTAGCAATATTTTAATTCTAACATATTGATTTATAATAAAATATTACGTGCAATAATTCGGTGTAATATGCTTAATTTTGTTGTTATTTGCACACCTTACGTCTTAAAAACACATATTCAAGCAAAAAACGCAGGATATTGAAAAAATCCACTTGTTTCAGGTGTTAACCCTCTGGTCTACGTGATATCACGCATAGGTGATTTATCACGTCCATATCTATGGTCGTTCAAAATAAGAGCGATTTCTTAATGAAATCTACCATACTCTCAGTCCTACACTATTTAAAGCAGCATCCCTAAACTAACTCGGACTGGTTAGAAAATTAAAATGGGTTTACCTTATTTCGGGTTTCATTCTAGCATTTGTTTAAAGTTTTTGTATTTTATACTCTTTGTTTTGCTCGTCGCCCAACTTAATAACATCAATGGAATCCGGTGGTATAAAACGAAATTCTTCTGGAGGCAATCGTCCATTTAAACGCTGTTTGGCCATAACCAGGTGACTTTCATCACCCAATGCTGTCCAGAGATGCAATTCTGCCAATATGCCCTGCTCAAAACCCAGAACAATCTTTCGTACAGGCGCCTCCACCTTAGGCGTCAAAGAAAAACATTCCATACTTCGGCACGATTCTGGCAGGTAACTATATTCAATAAGATAGTCCGCCTTCCATTGCGCATAAGGCGTCATCAATATGGCAAAGGGTGTCTCTTTTAAAACAGATTGTGGCTGCTGAATCACTTGTTCCAAATCTGGCTCGTACTGCCAAAGATATTCCCCATCCGCCACCATCAAGGTTTCTTCTGGCTCTATTTGGTTCCAACGAATCAAATTAGGTTTCTGGAATTCAATATGTCCTAATGCTTGATAGGTTGGCTGCCCCACTGCCACGGTACTTTGTACAAAATCGGCTTCATAGCTGTTCATATTGGCCAATTGAGCCTCCAAGCCCTTCATTGCCGCCTGCGAGGCGGCAATGGGGCTTGAGGCTAACACTGCCAATACAAAATAGACTTCATACTTAGCAGTCTTTACCATCATTCCGCCGTTTCTGTGGGTGGTGGCGCTAAAACTTCACGTGTACCATTCGTTTGTACAGGGCCTACTACGCCATCAGTTTCCATACATTCAATCATTCGGGCCGCGCGGTTATAACCAATTTTCAGGCGACGTTGGATGTGCGAAATAGAGGCCCTTCTCGATTCGATGACGATACAGACAGCCTCATCATACAGTTCATCATAGTCCTCATCGTCTTCACTCCGCTCTTGCGGGTTAGAAACTGCGTGTACAACAGAATCAATGTAATTGGGCTTGCCGCGCTTACGCCAATCCTGAACCACTTTATGTACTTCCTCATCCGCAACAAAGGCACCGTGTACCCGTGTTGGAACGCCACTGCCTGGTGGCAGATATAACATATCACCATGACCAAGCAGTTGTTCTGCGCCTGACTGGTCTAAAATCGTACGTGAATCAATTTTAGAAGAGACTTGGAACGCAATACGGGTTGGAATATTCGCCTTAATTAAACCCGTAATAACGTCTACAGAGGGCCGTTGGGTTGCCAGAATCAAGTGAATGCCTGCGGCACGTGCTTTTTGCGCAATACGGGCGATGAGCTCTTCTACCTTCTTACCCACCACCATCATCAGATCCGCAAACTCATCCACCACAACCACGATGTAGGGCATATGTCCTAATACTGGTGGTTTGCCATCTGGATGTGGCACCCAAATTGGATCAAATATCGGTTTGCGTGCTTTTTGCGCTTCAGAGATTTTTCGATTGTAACCCCCGATATGTCGCACACCTAAAGCAGCCATAATTTGATAGCGGCGTTCCATTTCCCCGACACACCAACGCAGCGCATTGGCAGCGTCTTTCATGTCCGTAACGACTGGCGTCAATAAGTGTGGAATACCCTCATAGATAGCCAATTCAAGCATTTTGGGGTCAATCATAATCAAGCGAACCATTTCTGGGCTTGCTTTGTATAAGATACTCAGCAACATCGCATTCAAACCAACCGATTTACCCGAACCTGTGGTACCAGCGACCAGCAAATGCGGCATCTTGGTTAGATCTACAGCCACAGGGTTACCAGATATATCCTTACCTAAACCTAAGGTAAGGGGGGATAAGGATTCCTGATAATCCATGGTTTCCAGAATTTCTTTCAGGCGAACGATTTCACGTTTTGGATTAGGGATTTCTAAACCAACGGTTGGTTTGCCCGCAATTACCTCAACCACGCGTACACTCATGACAGACAAGGAGCGAGCCAAGTCTTTCACCAAGGTTGTGATACGGTTCACTTTAATCCCTGGCGCCAAAAGAATTTCAAACCGCGTAATTACTGGCCCGGGATGGGCTGCCACAACTTTACCTTCAATTTTAAAATCAGAGAGCTGTGTTTCAACCAATTGCGCCATCGTTTCAAGCATTTGAGGTGTCATACTGTGCTCTGAACTATGATCGGCAGATTCTAATAAAGACAAACTT
This sequence comes from Pseudomonadota bacterium, assembly GCA_040389145.1. Taxonomy (GTDB): domain Bacteria; phylum Pseudomonadota; class Gammaproteobacteria; order Berkiellales; family Berkiellaceae; genus JAZKAM01. The sequence goes on along the minus strand of JAZKAM010000140.1, from coordinate 1,907 downwards.
GGCATTTCACAAGTCAAGTTGTTGTCCATCTCTGCTGGCTCAAGATAATCCTCGATGTCACTACTATATGCGGCACCAAAGCCTGTATCGCCGCGCTCGGGTACTTCAGCGGGTGCTGTCTGGCGTTTCAGCATTTCACGCAGCTTGGCAATGGACTTTAGTTTAGGCTCAACTTTAGGCGCAGACATAATCGCGGTGGTTTGATTTTGAAGCCCACTTGGACCATTCAACCGAGGCCATGGCGACAATACTGCCTCTGGCGCAAAGTTTGCACTTAGGCGTGCAGCGCGGCGCTTTTGCCACTCTGCTTTAGCAACCTGGTACCCTTTTTTAGTGTGACCCCAAGACCAAATGCCGCCCTTCTTAGATAATTCAATCCATGACATACCCGTTAGCAAGGTCATGCCTGCCAGAAAGAAGGCCAGCAGAATGACGCTAGAACCAACCATACTCAATTGAGAGAGCATGGTGTTACACAACGCTTGTCCGACTAACCCACCGCTGCTCATGGGCATACTGCTCATGTGGATATGGATACTTGCTAGGCCGCAAACGGCACTCAAAGCAAATAAGAACCCCGTACCCCGCAATACCCATACGCTGGTCGGCCATGCTAAGACCGTTGCACCTTCGGCGCGCGGTTTATATAGCAGGTAGGCTGCATAGCCCATAGCAAAAGGAATCAAATGGGATACAAAGCCGAATAAGGAGAACAAGAAGTCCGAAACCCATGCGCCAATTTTACCGGCGGCATTATGAACCACCGTCGCTTCATGCCAATGTGACCAACCTGGATCTGCCATACTGTGCGTAATTAAGGCAATCCAAACAAACATGGCTACCGAAGACAAGACAATCAATGAGCCTTCGCGCAAGCGGGCGTAGATCATCTCTATCCATGGACTCATCGCAGGATCAAAAGGTGTGTCCTTGCCCTTCTTCCGACCTTTCGGCCAAAGCCAGTTCAATACCTGCTGTTTCAAAATAGTTTTGTAATCCACCAACGTCCCTATCCATATTAGTCTCGGTTAAGTATTATAGTGCCACTTTAGCGCACACATTTGGAGTCTTAGATGGCAAAAACCCCAATTCAGGATCTGATTATTCTCGGTTCCGGTCCTGCAGGTTACACAGCAGCGTTATATGCTGCACGTGCGAACCTTAATCCATGCATCATCGCGGGGTTACAACCAGGCGGTCAACTTACAACAACCTATGAAATTGAGAACTGGCCTGGTGAAGGTCCCGGTTTAGAAGGACCTGCCCTAATGAGCCGTATGGAGGCACACGTTCGACGATATGGTGTAGACATTGTCTCAGACACCATCGTTTCCTGTGACCTGTCCCAGCGCCCTTTTACCCTGGTTGGTGACTCTAAAACCATTTACCAATGTTCTGCACTCATCATTGCCACCGGTTCTTCCGCACGCTATTTAGGCTTGCCTTCGGAACAAGCATACCAGGGTAGAGGCGTTTCTGCTTGCGCCACTTGCGATGGTTTCTTCTTTAAAGGCCAACGTGTCGCTGTTGTTGGTGGCGGTAACACGGCGGTAGAGGAAGCATTGTACTTATCGCGTATGGCCAGCCACGTCACTTTGGTGCACCGCCGCGACACCTTGCGCGCAGAAAAGATTTTGGTTCAAGAGCTGATGCGTAAGCATGAAGCTGGGCTAATCGACTTCGTTTGGAATAGCGAGGTCTCTGAAGTTCTAGGGAACAAAAACGGCGTAACAGGGCTACGTGTACAATCGGTGGTCGACCAACAAGTTCGAGACTTAGCCGTTGAGGGCGTGTTTATTGCGATTGGCCATAACCCTAATACCAGCATCTTCGAAGGCCAGCTCGCCTTATCTGGCGGCTATGTCATCGTCCAGGGCGGCAGCCAAGGCAACGCGACTGCTACCAGC
>JAZKAM010000139.1:0-1853 GCA_040389145.1 Pseudomonadota bacterium | reverse complement strand
CTTCTGCAGCCACGGCTTTGACTGTTCGACCATCGGTGGTCACGGTCATATCCGCAATTTCACGGTAAAGCGGTTCACGCTCTTCCATAATGCGTCGTAATTCTTCTTCGGTCTCACCCGAACGTGCCGCTTCAATCAAAGGCCGTTTTTTATCGTGTTGGGTACGCACCAATTGCTGCGCAACGGATGTCTTTAGGTACACTACGGTACCTCGCGCTGCTAAGCACTTTCGATTTTCAGGTGCCAATATAGCGCCACCGCCGGTGGCCAACACAATGCCCTGCTTTTGGCTAAGTCGGTCAATTGCCTGTATTTCACGCTGGCGAAAGCCTTCTTCGCCTTCAACGTCAAAAATCCATGCAATATCTGCGCCGGTACTGAGTTCAATTTCTTGGTCGGTGTCCAAAAAATCCATTTTCAGTGTTCTGGCTAAATGACGTCCAATGGTGCTTTTCCCGGCGCCCATCGGTCCAACCAGAAACAAATTAATAGGTCGCTTCATCATTTTCTGCTCGCGCGGCCAAGTCCACTCCTCTCGGGTTTCCCCAAGTCCATATCTCGCCCATTTTATCAAAAAAACAGCACTGTCCAAAAACTTGTTGGACCTGAGTTTGCCTTATAACTTCTCTGATAGAAGATTCGGAGATACCTGTAGCTTAACAGATTTGGGGTCGAATTCCCCGTCACGCAAGATATGTGGTGTCAAAATAATGAGTAATTCGTCGCGCTGGTTCAAAATATGTTTGTTTCGGAACAAAAATCCGATGAGCGGCAAATCACCCAAGAAGGGAACTTTCGTTACTTCCTGTCCTCGGCGGTGTTTATACACGCCGCCGAGGACAATGGTTTCACCGTCACGCACCAGCACTTGAGTTTGCAGCTCTTGTTTATCGATTGCAGTGCTGCCGCGCGACTCTGGCCCGCGTGCGTCTTGGTTCACCTTCAAGTCTAGGATAATGCAGTCATCCGGGGTAATTTGTGGCAGCACTTCCAAACGCAGTACCGCTTTTTTAAACGTGACAGCAGATGCACCCGTCGCGGTGGCTTCGTGGTACGGAATTTCTTCGCCGGATTCGATGAATGCCCGTTGCTGGTCTGAAGTGAGTAACCGCGGTGTAAAAACAATCTCGCCTAAGCCCTCGCTTTCCAACGCAGAAAGCTCCATATCTACCAGCAGACCGCCTGGCAAGTGACCAATAGTCAGACCAAACGCACCCCACGTTTCTCCGGTCAAAGCACGAGGCAAGTGCACGTTAAATCGGTCTGCTGACGCAGTTTCGCGACGCTCACTCACCTTCCAGCTGGATGTGTTGTCATCATTTGTACTCGTACCGAATTTGATACCTAACGCCTGCTCCATATCATCATTGGCCTTAACAATACGTGCTTCGATCATCACTTGCCGCACAGGCTTATCTAACTGCGCCACCAAACGTTTTAAGCTGGCAACGCTTTCTGTTGTGCCTTGTAGCAATAAGGTGTTGGTACGGGCGTCAACACTCAGATGTACTGGTAGCGCATCGGTATTTAGCGGTATCAGAATGTTGGCAATATTTTCGGCACGCGCATATTGTAATGACAGTACCTCTGTACGCACCGGCTGCATACTTTGTTCTTGTTGCTGTAATACGCGCTCCTTTGCTGTTTGTGCAGATAGCTCGGCAGCCGGTGCAATCCATACGGTATTGCCCGCACGCCGAGAACCTAAACCTTGAGCACGCAACACCAACGCCAACACGTCGTCCCACGCAACTTCTGTTAACTGTAGGGTTATAGTGCCTTTAACATCGTCACTGAGCACCAAGTTGGTCTGCGAAAAATCTGCCCACTGTTGTAGTAATGCGCGCACGTCG
>JAZKAM010000138.1:1562-1906 GCA_040389145.1 Pseudomonadota bacterium | reverse complement strand
GCCGATATCGATTTAAAGACATCATACCGGTTTCACTGCTCGCAAAAAGTGCTGACAGCATAATCAAAACAAGCAAAACCACGAGCAAAACTTCTTTTGATAGGTGTACCATTGCTTTAAATCCCCGTGCTTAAAAAATAGGCAATCATTAATAACATCAAAGCAATACCTGTTGCCTGTAAGGCAGTTTTCCCGCGCCATCCTTTGTACATATGCCCTACCAACAAGATCATCACAATCGCCCAAGCAACCACGGTAAGGATGGTTTTGCTCGGGATGTGTGGTAAGTCATAAGTTAGGAGTGAGAGACCTAACGTTAAGGTCAATGTTAAAAATAGCTGAGT
>JAZKAM010000138.1:0-1552 GCA_040389145.1 Pseudomonadota bacterium | reverse complement strand
ACCATATAACAGCTGTTCTAATGTCAAAATAGGCGGTATGCCAAGCATTGGCTTGGATCGACGCAACAGCATATGTTGCACAGCTAAAAATATCGCCTGCAATCCTGCCAAAAGTAATAAAGCGGAAGCTAAGCCAGCAAAAATAACATGACTGCCAATAACAAACCTTGGGATTTTACTTAATGATCCTATGGCGGCGGGAGGACCCGAGAGTAGTGCGATAAAGGCCAAAGCGTATACTGGCGCCCTAAGATGCGACACAGCCAGCCAAGGTCCAATCGCACCAAGGACACCAAGCATTAACCAAGTAACCAGACAAAGCATCGCATGCCCATGCAACAGCGAATTGGGGTGCGCTACAAATACCGTAACCACCATGCTCCCCTGCAAGAAAAAAGCCGCCCAATGAGCAACAACACGGCCTATGAGGGGTGTGCGGTCTGGAGGAAAGAAAAGGCCCTGCAACGCGCTGAGGGTTAGCAAGAACAACGAAAAAGAAGTCAAATAACTTACTAGATACACCTAGTGTGTCTCCAAAGGATCTCTCAGTTTCAGTGTCGCATGTGCTATTCTTGCGCGCAAACAGTTTCCTTTCACGCGATAACGACACACTCTGGGATTAGTAGCATGTTTCATCAGCTTACAACACGCATTATGGCAAGTTTTCAAGGGTTCACTGGGAACCGAATGACTGAGGGTAACATTAAGGATGCCATTAGTGATATCCGTAAAGCTCTTTTAGACGCGGATGTTGCCTACCCAGTAGTGAAAACCTTGCTCACACGTGTACAAAAAGAAGCTGCGGGGCAATTAATTCACAAACAAGTATCCCCCCACCAAGCCTTTATTCAAATTTTCTATCAAGCCCTCGTCGATGTACTGGGTAAAGAAGCCGTGCCATTGAACTTCCATGCACAACCACCAGTCATATTATTACTGGTTGGCTTACAAGGTGCCGGGAAAACGAGCTTTGCAGCAAAGTTGGCGGGCTGGATTCAAAAAACTACAGGAAAAAAAGTTGGATTAGTCAGCACAGACATTTACCGACCCGCAGCAATGGAACAATTGACCATCCAAGCAGGGCTTGTTAATGCATACTGTTACCCTGCCACACCGGATAAAAGCCCCCTTTCATTGGCGCAAGCAGCCCTTCAGGATGCCAAAAATCGAGGCCTAGATGTCTTGATCGTTGATACAGCTGGCCGGTTGCATGTTGATGATGCCATGATGATCGAAGTGAAAGGCTTGCATCAATACCTACACCCTACTGAAACCTTATTAGTGGTAGATGGCATGATGGGGAAGGATGCTGTGACCAGTGCGCTCGCATTCCATGAAGCACTCACGCTTACAGGCGTTTTGGTCAGCAAATTGGATGGCGACGCTCGCGGTGGCGCTGTTCTATCGGTCAAAGAAACCATAGGTGCACCTGTTAAATTCATTGGTGTTGGCGAAAAAATGGACGCCATCGAAATTTTCCACCCTGAGCGCATTGCCTCCAGGATTTTGGGCATGGGCGGCGAGTTTGCCGCAAGTCCCTGCAAGATGTCCA
>JAZKAM010000137.1:1610-3740 GCA_040389145.1 Pseudomonadota bacterium | reverse complement strand
ATTTTGCTCTTGCTGTTGATGCTGCCGATGGTGGCTTTGATGATGATGCCATTGGCTGTGCTGATGCGCATGCTCATGTCGGTTAAAGGAATGTTCTGCGCGAAAGCGCGCATCCATTTGTTGAATAATCATCGACGATAGACCTAACGCCCTGCCCATATATTCCAAGCGCTCACGCTCATCTGGGTGTAGTGGCCCATCTGCATAGGCGGTTTGGAATTGCAGTTCCACAAATAAACGCAATAATGGCCAATAGCCTTGAGTTGCTAGGTGCAATTGTTTTAGTGCCACATCAAGCTGGAAGTCAAACTCTTTGCCCAAGTTGAATTGGCGCATGGCTTCTAGCTTTTGAGATTCATTAAGTTGGAGTTGTTCCATGATACGGCGAGCTGCATGGATTTCTTGTTCATTGACGCGCCCGTCGGCCTTAGCAATATGCCCCATCACAGCAAATGCCGTTTCAAAAAACACGCGTTGTAATTCATGTGTGGCTTGAGGCGCTTTACCCATATGGGCATTTAAGCCTTTATCAAACTGATAGCCGAGGTAAAATCCTAAAATAGCACCAATGCCACCAGCTAAGCTGGCGCCGAATAGTGTTCCTAAAATACGTCCAAATACCATTTTTTGCCCATGTGTCGAAAGCGCGTATACAGTTTAGCGTGGCCGTTCAGTATACCATAGCAAAAAATTAGTTGCCCACCCAAACAATAGTATAAAAGTGTGGATGCGGCGCTTTCATCTTTGGTGCTGCGTGGGTATGATTGGTAATCGGTGGGCCACGTTTGGTTGGGCGTTAGATGAAGCGTTTTGGGGTAGGATTCCTGTTGTGTTGTCTGATGACACAAGCACAGGGTCGTGGTTTTGACGACTGGACAGTTGATCCTGACAGCCCATGCTTAGGGCGTTACACGCCGCCAACCTTACCTACGTTAAACACACCTGGCTTGCACATTGAAGCCAATGAATCCGAGTTAAACCCCAACAGCTACTCCACCTTACAAGGTGATGTGCTGATTCGATATGGTTTGCATCAGCTCGAAGCGGACCAAGCAACGGTAATCACGGCGCCCAAAAATTTGCGGCATGTTGAATCCCTTACCGCAACAGGCGCCGTACGCTACCGTGGCCCCTTAGCACAAATGTTGGCCAAGCAAGCCTTTCTGGATCTGAGCAATCATGAACTCACGTTAGAAGACGCTGAGTACCGCATTTACACCCGACCAATTCGCGGTACAGCCAAGCACATTAAGGTAGATGCTCAAGACCGCATTTTTCTTACCCAGGCAGAGTACACCGCATGCCCACCGGGCCACTGTGATTGGCTGTTCACGGCTGATGAAGTGATGATCGATATCGATAATGATTACAGCACGATTAAGGGTGGCTGGTTACGGATCAATCGTGTACCCGTGTTTTATTTCCCTTATCTGAATGTGGCCCTAGACCGCTCCCGGAAAAGTGGGCTTCTTTTTCCTTATTTTGCCAATAGCTCTCAATCGGGCATGATTACTGGGATTCCCTACTATTTCAACTTAGCGCCCAACTATGACTTAATGCTAACCCCACGGTGGTACCAACAGCGTGGCCTAAGTATGACCTCCCACGTCCGCTATCTGACGGAAAAAAGCAGCGGGCATTTTGAATGGTTCATTTTGCCTCAAGACCGGAAATATCACACCTTCCGCACGGACAAATGGGCCTATCATCCCAGCATCACTACGGATACGGATCCTCGATTAACAGAATTAAAAGGCAGCAACCGTCAATTTGTGCATTGGATCCATCAATCGGATATTTCTTCACATTTACGTCTGAATGCAAACATCGACTGGGTCGCTGATCAAAACTACTTTGTAGATTTTTTTGAAAGTTTAGAAAAACAATCCACAGATAAGGTCACACAAGGTCTTCAGGTCACTTATCAGGACTCAAATACCAATGCCGTACTATTATTCCAAAACAACCAAGCATTGCATTCTTTTAATGGCCCACCACGTACTGAAATTTATCGATTGCTCCCTCAACTTTCTGCGTCCAGCACCTTACCCACCCCTCATCAGTGGCTTGCACTGACTTGGCAAGCAGACGCTGCGCATTTTACAAGCAAACGCGATCAACTCACTGGTG
>JAZKAM010000137.1:0-1597 GCA_040389145.1 Pseudomonadota bacterium | reverse complement strand
ACCAAGGGTTTGCGGGCGCATGCGCGACCTACCTTTGGCGTACCCATCAAAGCCCCTGGCTGGTTTTTTATACCAAGTGTCGGGCTGGATTACACAAAATATGTATTATCGTTAGGCACGCAGGCGAGCGCGCAGGGCTTTCCTGCGGAGCCTGCGCGCTCTATCCCCGTGCATACGGTAGATGCTGGGCTTATTTTCGACAATTATTTTCAATGGGGCAAAAGGCCCATGGTTCAAACGTTAGAGCCGCGCCTGTACTACGTATACATCCCTTACCACGAGCAAGATACTTTACCCGTTTTTGATACCGGCCCAGTGTACTTCAGTCAGTCCTTATTATTTCGTGACAACCGCTTTAGCGGTGTCGATCGTCTGGGCGATGCACACCAACTCACGTATGGTCTTACAACACGATTGCTGAGCCCCTTCAGTGGTAAAGAAGTATTCAATGCATCTCTCGGCCAAATTATTTATTTTAATGAGCGTCGCGTGTCTGTATGCAATCAAATATTAGATCCCGGTTGTAACATTGTTGAAAATCCGCAGTATCAAGACAGGCTATCTGGTTTGGTGGCCGAGTTGAGCTGGCACATCAACTCACGCTTGAAAATATCTGGCAACAGTGAGTGGATCCCCCAGCAAGACTGGATCAGCAAAATTTCGGCCAATGCCGCTTACCGCGGATCGGACCGAAAGGTACTCAACCTCGGTCATCAATATATTCGCAGCGACCCCTCACGTCGCGCTGAAGGGGTGTACACAGGTTTACGCCAAACTTATGTTTCTGCCTACTGGCCATTAATCCGTCATTGGGCCGTACTTGGCCGGGCGCATTATAACCATTTAGAAGACTACATGATTAATACGCAAGTTGGTGTTGAATACGACTCCTGTTGTTTCGCATTCCAATTACTGGCCAACCAAACACATGCACCTGAAAATGAGACCACGGTGTATAGCCCCGGGCTATTTGGATTGGCTAAATATGAACATGCGTTCTACTTTCAGGTGATGTTCAAAGGGCTCAGTAATTTGATGTTCCAAAAAACAGAAATCCACTTAAAAGAAGACATTGATGGTTATGTCCCATTTGCGGAGCGTGAATCCAGCGAAAATTCTTTGTAAACTCGGTATAATAGGGATTAGTTTATGATTAAGTTGGGTTACTTTATGTCATTTGTCAAGGGAATGTACGTCATACTGTTTGCACTGTTCTTCGCGCTTCAAACACCGGCCTATGCAGAGTCTTTAAATCGTGTGGCAGCAACGGTAAATGAAGAAATCATCACAAGTCATGAGTTAGATACCCGTTTGCACCAAATTTTAGTAGAACAACCCAACATCCCTGGCTCTAAGAATGCTTTGCGCCACCAGGTACTGGATATGTTGGTTTTAGAATCGATTGAACGACAACAGTCGCTCAAAACTGGTATATCCGTAGACGAGCAGACGGTAGACCAGCTGATTACTACCATTGCGAAAAATCACCAAATGACGGTACCTCAATGGAAAGAAACGTTATTGGCGCAAGGGATGGACTTAAGCGCCTATCGAGAGCAAGTACGCTTAGAAGCCATGCGTAGCCGTCTATACGAAC
>JAZKAM010000136.1:0-2963 GCA_040389145.1 Pseudomonadota bacterium | reverse complement strand
TGAGTCAAATGACCGCCGTGTGATAAGTTCATACCCAATAAAGTGTCACCTGGCTGCATCAACGCCGCATATACGGCAACGTTGGCCGAAGACCCTGAGTGCGGCTGAACATTCGCATAACCAGCCCCAAATAAGGTTTTGGCGCGCTCAATAGCTAAATCTTCTGCACGGTCAACAAAGTCACACCCACCGTAATAACGCTTGTGGGGGTACCCTTCTGCATATTTGTTGGTCAGCACAGAGCCCTGTAATTCCATAACAAGACGGCTCGTATAATTTTCAGAGGCAATTAATTCTATGTGCTCATCTTGACGCACTTGCTCGTCATGAACGGCCGCGGCCAATTCTGGATCAAAATCTTCTAACTTTACGTGCTGCACAGTGCCCCCAGGCCAATATTGGCGAAATACGCCTATTCTACCCGAAATTGACCTGCCCCGCACGCCGCAATTCGTCAAAAACACCGTATACTCGGGGAGAATCACTTTCCAAGAGGTTTTGCATGACGAACGTTAAAAACCCCTACTTTGACCCTTCAAAGAGCCACCATACCCCCGATGGCTTCCGCAATCCGGATGGCAAGGGTAGAAAACGGTTAAGATCGATACTGAAATGGAAATGGTCGACATTTTGGCAAAATCGCGGCAAAACACCCCCCGCTGTTTTGCATGCAGATCCGCCCACCACCCCCTGTGATCTCCCCTTGCTGGATAGAGCAGCTGAAAAGAGTACCGCAAGTCCTTATCCCCCAATGGTCACATGGCTTGGGCATGCCACTGCCCTTGTCCAACACGACCGACTGAGCATCCTGACCGATCCCATGTTCTCGAAGCGCGCATCACCTTCCCAATGCTTTGGACCTAGACGTTATCAGTTGGCCGCCTTACCTATATCACAATTACCGCATATCGATGTGGTGGTGATCTCTCATAATCATTATGACCACTTAGATGAAACAAGCGTTTGCCGTTTAAATAAGCAGCCAGGCGGCCCACCATTATTCTTAGTGCCCTTAGGCCTTAAACCATGGATGGCAACCAAAGGTATCACTCATGTCGTTGAGTTAGACTGGTGGCAATCACATACTGTGAGTGGCGTTCAGTTCTTTTGCACGCCAGCCCAGCATTGGTCAGCGCGCAGTTTATGGGATGCCATGCGTACTTTATGGTGCAGCTGGTCCATCCTCGGCCCCAACTGTTCGTGGTACTTTGCCGGAGACACTGGGTATTCCAACCATTTTTCAGAAACACGCCTCTTTTTCGAAAAAGCCCTACCCAATGGCTTTGACTTGGCATTGTTACCGATTGGCGCCTATGCCCCCCGCCTGTTTATGCAACACAACCACATGAACCCAGACGACGCCGTCCAGGCTCATAGGGATTTACAGGCTCAACGAAGCTTAGGCATTCACTGGGGCTGCTTCAAATTGACTGATGAACCCCTAGATGAACCGCCGCTTCGACTGAGTGAAGCACGACAAAAACATGGGCTAGCAGAAGATGACTTCTTCGTTTTACCTATTGGCGCTACCTACACCATAAGTGGGACAAAGGCCTAATCATGGCGCCTAAGCTAGGCTTAACCGTTGCGCCAAACGGCACAATACGCTACGGTGTGCACAACAAGCTTAGGAGCACGATCGATGGCCGATAATAAAGTAATTTTTTCTATGTCGGGTGTGGGCAAAATGGTCCCCCCAAAACAAATGATTTTGCAGGATATTTACCTGTCCTTCTTTTACGGCGCAAAAATTGGGGTATTGGGGATTAACGGCTCCGGTAAATCTACCCTATTACGCATTATTGCGGGCGTTGATAAAGATTATGTTGGTGAAATAACTTTTGTTAAAGGTCTTCGATTCGGGTACCTGGAACAAGAACCACGCTTAGACCCAAACAAGAGCGTACGTGAAAACGTAGAGGATGGTTTGGTAGAAACCATGACGTTACTCAAACGTTTTGATGAAGTCAGTATGGCGATGGCAGAGCCCATGTCAGATAAAGCGCTTCAAACCTTATTGGATGAACAAGGTCGGCTTCAAGACGCTATTGATGCTGTAGATGGTTGGTCTATCGACAGAACCATCGAGATTGCTGGTGATGCGTTACGCCTACCCGCTTGGGATGCACGTATTGAAAACTTATCGGGTGGTGAAATCCGCCGCGTTGCCTTATGCAAACTACTGCTGTCTGCACCCGATGTTCTGTTATTAGATGAACCCACCAACCATTTGGATGCCGAAAGCGTTGGCTGGTTGGAACGTTACCTCCATCAATTCAAAGGTACAGTTATCGCGGTCACCCACGATCGGTACTTCCTGGACAACGTGGCAGGCTGGATTCTTGAATTAGATCGTGGCCGTGGTATTCCTTATGAAGGAAACTACAGTAACTGGTTAGAACAAAAAGACAAACGTCTGTTGCAAGAAGCACGTGAAGAATCCTCACATAAGAAAGAACTGGAATCTGAGCTGGAATGGGTTCGCACCAATCCGGGCGCACGTCGTAAACGTAACGTCGCACGTCTGAAGAACTATGAAGAGCTGGCATCACGTGAATTCCAAAAACGCCAGGAAACCTTGTCCTTATACATTCCACCAGGCGAACGCTTGGGTGAAGATGTCATTCAATTCAAGAACGTTTCTAAAACGCTGGGCAACAAGCTACTGTATGAAAACTTATCCTTCACCATCCCCCGTGGTGCGATTGTAGGTATTGTTGGTCCTAACGGTGCGGGTAAAACCACTATGTTTAAGCTGATCTCCGGCGTAGAACAACCCGATGCAGGTACTGTCCATATTGGGAATACCGTTGATTTAGGTTATGTAAACCAAAATCGAGATGCGTTAAATAACAACAAAACCATTTGGGAAGAAATTTCCGATGGGTTGGACATCATCTCTGTCGGTAGCTTCCAAATGCCCTCTCGCGCCTATGTAGGTCGCTTTAACTTTAAAGGCGCAC
>JAZKAM010000135.1:2509-3495 GCA_040389145.1 Pseudomonadota bacterium | reverse complement strand
GACACTTCTGGTATACCATTATCGGATTGGTTATTTGCTACATACTGTCTGCTAAAAACTCACCCTTTTACCCTGTCGTATGGGCTGCTGTTGGTGCATTGTTAGGATTTGGCATGTCTTTGCCATGGATAGGGCGTGGGAGTGGCGATGAGTATCAAGTGCTTACGGTACAGTGTATTGTTGCGATGCTGTTAGGGCTTGTTATTGTCTTGGCCATTACAACGTGGTTTCCCATCATCAAAACGAGTACATTGCTTTTTGTCAGTACGGTAATGTTTAAGTACATGCTTATTGTGATGGCAATATATGTACTTATTCCTAAGATGCAAAATTGGTTTTTTCGAGCTATGCAACGGATGAGTGTGAGATAAAAAATAGAATACACAAACCCCCTCAGATAAAGATGGGGTTTGTTCAACAATATTATCTAAGGTTAATTGTCAGTTTCTTTGGTTTATTTACGTGTAACCACAACATGAAATATTAGAAAAATACTATAGTACAAGTAGTATTCTGAATTTTTGGATGGTGAAGGCTATGAATCGATTGAAAGGATTATTCGGTAGAAATAAAAAAAAATCAAATCCACCCACTAGTTTTGATGCGAATGTTTCTCACGCTGCAGTTTCTGTACAAGATTCTGCACATGAAGGCATAGAAGACGTATATAGAGCACCATCGGCTGTATATGGGGAGAATACCCAGGCTCGATTAGAGAAAATGCCTGAGCCGCTTTATATGAATAGCGATATAGATATACGCAACGAGGTAGTAGCACCTCAGCCTGAACCGCAATACGATCCTGCTACAACTGTCCGAGAGTATGAATCTGTGCCAACTTCTGTGTCTGATGAAAAACCTGATTCTGATGCTGTTAGTAATGGAACAACATCTACTGGAGAGTCTGATTCAGTACAATGGTCCGATGATGAGGAGGATGACAATGAAGAAGGCGAACAAGATAAGCCACCCACCCTTAATATAAG
>JAZKAM010000135.1:0-2499 GCA_040389145.1 Pseudomonadota bacterium | reverse complement strand
ACTTAGCGCTGAATCTATATACGATCTTGCTAAAACCACTGACGAAGACGTTGGGCCAACATATGCTCGGGCTGATACTAGCAGTTCGCCTCCTGCTCCTTCATCTACACCTTCACGTACTGGAAGTCTGCAGTCGCGAAGCAGTGCTGTTGGTAATAGTGCTATTGATTTGATGCATGGACACTTCGAAGAAGTTAGACAAGCATATGCTGAGCTTGGTGCTGCTATAGATGCTCGCCAACAAAACCTGCAACCGCAAGCTGAACACCCAATTATGCCTGTTGCTCCTCCTCCAATATATGAAGCAGTTGTGGAAGCGGAGCTAACCTCCGCACCAAGTTCTGCGGTAGTCCCAATATCACCTGCGCCACCTGAGCCACCACTACCAAGACGCACACTGCGTCCAGCACCACCTCCGCCTCCGCCGTTTTTAACAGATCCACAACCTGCACCAGCTCCAACCACGCCAGAAACTGTGGCGCAAAAACAGTATCGTCAACGTTTATTTGTGATGCGTGAAGCATATCGTATTAATAAAGAATATCCTTTGGTTGGGAGGATTCAATCGTCACCCCCTACTGCAGAGATATTTGCCACGGAAGAAAAAGAATTTATTAAAAATCGATTTAATTTAATTCCCAAGGTGGTCTATGATGTAAGAGATAACTCTAAAAAGTATACGAAACATCGCGAAGAATTTGGCGAGGGCTCTTTTCAAATTCGAGAGAATGTTGCACGAGTAGGCTCAAAAGAAGTTAAAATACCTCATGTTGACACGCCTTTACTTGGGCTTGACCGTGAACATGTAAAAAGAGTAGGGCCAGGCGAGACACCCATTGTAGGTGTTTCACAACAAAACCTGAAACGCAGCTATGAAAAAATTGCGCAAGGTGAAGATAGCGCTGGTATTTTACATACCCATGTTGAAGGTTCAAAAACGCATCGTGGGTCTGCAGAGCAAGAAGCGCGTAATAAAGGGTTGGTTAAAATAGGCATTGTCACAGCCGTCGCAGGGGAAATGTTCGACTTAGCGACCAAGATTAGACTGGGTATGCCGGTACCAATGCCTCTGACGGTTACCTTTACAATTGCTGGAAAATTAGCAGAAAATCCGGCTAACAAAGCAATCATTGAGGCTACGCTTAAGGAAGAATGCGAAAAATTCAAAACCATTTTTAGTAAAGCTTATCCAGCGCCAAATCCATATCACCAGCTATCGGTTAGCGCAACGATTAATGGCACAGCGGTAGATTTTACACCACCCGCAGCAGCACCAACAGTGTCGCCAGCGCATCCCCATCCGTGAGCAACTTGTTTAGCATGTATGGTTAATGTTGTGCGTAGGGTTTATTGGTGGCTAGGCAGTAGCTACGATAGACTAATTCTGCGCACAGCACAGGAACCAGCATATGGGGCAGGGTGGTCATACCCAGTGCACACAATTGGTGCGCTTTTTCTCTCAAGCTTTGATCTAAACCATCGGCACCACCCACCAACATGATGGTGTGGCTACTGTTGGTCAGCAGCTGATGCCATTGGGTATTATTCCGTTGGGTGCCACGTTCGTCGAGCACCAATATTTGTGTATCTTGTTGGCGTAATTTACTTAAGGTTTTGAGTAAGGTTTCCGCTTCTTGTTGTTGACGCTGCGCTACCGTCTGTTTGTTACTGTGGGCGTGCGGCCACAACCGAAGCTGCCATGTGTTGGGCAGGCGTTGTTGGTAGAAGGTAAACGCTTCTTCTGCCCAGCTTGGCAGCTTGGTTCCGATGGTCAGCAGTTCGATGCGCATTTTTCTTCTGCCCAATCCACTTCAGTTTGCCACAATGCTTCAAGATGATAAAAGTCGCGTGTTCGTGGCATCATGACGTGCACCACGACATCCCCACAGTCTAACAATGTCCATTCACCGTCTTCATCACGCTCACAACCACGGAATTGATGACCCTGCATTTTTAAGGATTGATGCAAATTATCCACCACGGACTGGACATGCCGAGAAGAGGTAGCGCTGGCGATGATCATATAGTCGGTAATACAGGTCAAATTGCGGACATCTAAGGCGAGGACATCCTGTGCTTTAAGTTGGTCAAGTTGATAAATAACGAAGTTCTTCAGTTCTTGAATGGTCATCCAGTTATGCCTCCTGTGCTATCAGGTGCAGGGAAGAATTGTTGTATTGAATTGGGTATTGAAGTGCGTTGAGATGGCGTATGCGGGTACATTCAGTCATGCAAACTCCTTATGGGAACAATACAAGCCTTCAGTATCAATATAGTGTGAAACTTCAGTTTCTAAAAGGGCATTCACGTTTATATTTAAAGCCAATTGTTCACGCACCGTAGTAGATGAAATAGGAAAGGGTGCTACATGCTTGAGTTGTGTCCATTGTCCAGGTTGGTGTGCAATTTCATTGCCGATTGCTTGAATCTCCATGCCTACACAGCTTGGTGCAATAATTGGACGCGTTACATCCCGTGGCACCACAATAAAACTGGTCA
>JAZKAM010000134.1:8171-10488 GCA_040389145.1 Pseudomonadota bacterium | reverse complement strand
AAGGACGCGACGCCATTCGCGGCATAAGCGTGCCACATTCCCCCAAGGCATCATCAAATTTGCGTAAACCATATCTACAGAAGCATCCGGCAGAGGCAACTGATGCGCATCTGCACAAATACGTGTGATATCGGAGCTTGCTTGTGACACCATGGCCAAGTTGCGGTCGATGCTGAGAATCTGTGCCTTAGGGTAGTGTTGCCGCAATACCTGGCTGCCATAACCACAGCCAGCCCCAATATCGACAATCACTTGTGGGCATTGCTTGACCAACAAGAGTCGGTCAAGCAATGCCTCGTTAACACGGGCAGGGAAAACAGCTTGGGCTGCATAATGGGCTGCAGCTGCTTCAAAGGCTAAATCAGACCGGCGTTGCATGGTGTATCTTACCCGTAGGATTGGTCATGTCTATCGTATCACTTAATTGCGATTGATTGGGCGCACGATGGCGTGTGGTTAAAACCACAGTGTTATTTGAAGCATGTCGGCTTTCGTTAAAGCCCGGTGAAGGCGCTGTTTGTAGACATGCGGAACTGCTTTTTGGCGGATTTATAAAGATTCGATAATCACGTATGGACTGAAACAGTACGACGGGCAATATAAAAACACCGAGCAATAAGCTTATTAGGGTGAGCGATGCAACAACCAGCAACTTTTCGCCAAATGTATACGGTGGTGTATTGGAGGATGTGGCCCCTTGAGTAAGTCGACGATACATGGCGCTAAAAATAGGCAAACCGTAGATCCTTTCTCGGAATATGTCGCTAAACGATAGGGCTATTTCAGGTTCCTGAAGGTCAAGATCGGCGATACTATTTTGTGGCGGTATCTTTGGTGTTGGTTGCGACACACGACGCATTTTTTCCGCTGCGACTTCTTGCTCTTGCTGCTCACATTCGCTTTGTCTTTGAAGTATTGTCACACCGTGCGCGAAACACTTTTCCAATAGTACATCTGGTGTTGTATATAAATCATTTGGGTCATCGCCATTTGCAAAAATCTGTAAAACATTAGTGGTATCTTTTTGATTGGCCAGGCAAATGGCTTGCGCAAGTGTTGCTGTAGCAAGAAATAGACATGGGGACTGAGCAAATAGCCCATATTTTATCGCTTTGAATGCTTCGTGGGGGTAACCATCACGCAACACAATAGTCAAATTTTTGCTTAACGCAAGCGCGCATAGTCCTTGTAACAGTGCGAAATGGCCAGAGGCTGTTTCAAACGCATGCCCGAGCTCGGGATCATCTGAAATAATGCGATAATTGCTTAGCTGGAATAAGTGCGTGTTGGTTTCAGCTGTCCAGACATATAATAGAGAATACCAAGAATACCTATTGCCACCATAGGTGTGCATGGTGCCAGGCACATCGTCGTTACTGTACCCAAATGATATGGGGCTGAACAACCCAGTAGCAAGTTTTTGTAATTGTTCTGCACCACAAGTATTGATCCAGCGTATCTCTTCTGATGACCTGAATTCTAGAGACATGGCTTGTCCGAAAACAGGAAACGGTTCTAGATGAAAGTGCTGCAAGATGGTTGAATAGGCTCTGTCAAGAAAAGAATAAAGACCCAATAATTCAGTTTTCTTTTGTTCAAGAAAAGCATTCGAAATATTTTGCGGTATGGTTGTCATACGGAGTCTAAGTTCAGACAACAATGGGTGGCGTATTTCCATTTGAGCGCCGAACAGTGTAGAGCACATGGTTGCACTAAGATTACCTGTAATGTTAGATGCACCTGGTATATATTCGTATGAAGTTCCTTGAACATATTCGCTATGGTGTAGGGATAACAATTGCCAGTACATTACAGGATCAATAAAGTTTCCGCCACCGAAATTAGGACCCAGCAAGGGTATAATTAACCTATGCTGAATATCAGGACGTAAAAAATGCATCATCAGCGTATGTGATTGTGCGTATCTTTCAATTACCTTATAAGTTTCTGGAGTGCCCGGAGGTGCGAGGATGCTATAAGCCAGAAGGTTTGGAAAATATACCAATGAAAGCAGTGATAAATTGAACACATAAGCGATATTGGCTACAAGTGTTTGATTGGGTATTATTTCATTAGTCGGGAAATCATCATAATATTGCTGTAGTAATGTAAACAAGCAAATAAAGGGGCTATTCGGCTGGGTAGGGCTACCGATGGGGAAAAACATTGTTCGGCCAAAATGGTACAGCGGCGCTCTTAGATGCCCAGGCAAATTCTGCTGGAATGGATCCGTAAAAAATTCATGTCCGGTTGGATCGGTGAGTGCCCAGCAGCTGGTTATCATCGCACTAAATTGTGCAAGAGAAAGTCTGTTGGT